>CANJHI010000179.1 GCA_947474005.1 Alphaproteobacteria bacterium
GACCCGGGGCCGCGCCGATGTACTTCCGACAGGGCGCAACCTGACCTCGATCGATCCCCGCGCCATCCCGACGCGCACGGCATCGGTTATCGGCGCACGGGCGGCCGACGAGGTGGTGCGCCGCTACCTGCAGGATCATGGCGAGTACCCGCGCGCGCTGGTCATCGATCTCTGGGCATCGGCTTCGCTGCGCACCGGCGGCGATGACCTCGCGCAGGCCTTCGCCTATCTCGGCGTGCGCCCGACCTGGGACAAGGCATCCAGCCGCGTCACGGGAATAGAGATCATGCCGCTGGCCGTGCTCGACCGGCCACGCATCGATGTGACGCTGCGGATCTCCGGCCTGTTCCGCGACATTTTCGAAACCCAGATCGCATTGTTCGACGTGGCGGTCCGGCGTGTTGCCGCACTCGAGGAAGATGCCGCTGATAATCCGCTGGCGGAAGCTGCCCGGCGCGGCGCCGATCTCGCGCGTGTCTTCGGCGGCGCGCCGGGCAGCTACGGCGCCCGCACCGCCGACCTCGCGCTCGATGGTGCCTGGACGTCGCGCGACGAGTTGGGCGAGGCCTACCTCGCCTCGGCCACGCACGCCTATGGCAGCGCCGAGACCGTACACGACACGGAGGGCGGGTTCCGCGACCGGGTGTCGGCAGCCGACGTGCTCGTCCATCCCCAGGACGATCGCGAGCGCGATCTGCTGGACGGCGACGGTGTCGCCGATTTCGCCGGCGGCTTTGCCGCGGCGGCAGCACTCCTGGGCAACGACCCGGAACTCTATCATCTCGACACCAGCCAGCCCTCGGCGCCGAAGGCGCGCCGGGTCGCCGAGGAAGTCGCGCGCGTCGTGCGCGGGCGGCTCACCAACCCGCGCTGGATCGCCGGCATGCTCGACCACGGTCATCGTGGCGTCGCCGAGATCGCCCAGACCGTCGATGCGCTCTATGCCTTTTCAGCGACCGCCCGAGTAGTGCCCAATCACCTGTTCGAGGCGACGCACGACGCGCTGATCGTCGACGGCGCCGTCCTGGCGGCGATGCGCGAAAAGAATCCGGCCGCGGTCGCGGCCATCGCCGAGCGTCTCAGGGACGCCCTGGCCCGCGGCCTCTGGACGACGCGCCGCAATGCCGTCGACGAAGAGCTGGCGCAGGCGATCGAGGTGGCAATCGGGGCACCGATCGGGGCTTGCGGACCCGCCGCGGTCGGCCGATGAAAGCCGGATCATGAGCTTGGCTGCCGCAATCGACGTGAAGGGCTGGTGCCCCGGCGTTCTGCGCCCGATGCAGAGCGGCGACGGGCTGCTCGCCCGCGTGCGGCCGTGGTGCGGGGCGCTTCGCCTGGACGAGGCGAAAGGCCTGGCCGATGCCTCGGAGCGGTTCGGCAACGGCCATATCGATCTCACGCGCCGCGCCAATCTGCAGATCCGTGGTCTTGGCGACGCCGGCGTCCACGGGTTGCAGGATGCCGTGGATCGGTTGGGCTTGGTCGATCGCGATGTAGAAGCTGAAGCTGGGCGCAACATCATGGTGTCGCCGCTGGCCGGCATCGATCCGGACGAAGCCGACATTCGGCCCATTGCCCGTGCTCTCGCGGGTCTGCTGGCGAGCGACACAGGCCTGCAGCGCCTGCCGTCCAAGTTCGGCTTCCTCGTCGATGGCGGCGGCTCCGTGTCGATTGCGGGCGAACGCGCCGATATTTCGCTCAGGGCGCTGGGACGAACGATGGCTGTCGGGCTCGACACGCCTGCTGGCACCGACTGGGTCGGCAGCACGTCCATCGACGAAGCCGCCGAGGTGGCCGTCGCGATCGCCAGGATCTTCATCGGTCTCAGCCAAGGCCAGGGCCGCCTGCGCGATCTCGGCGAGGGACCTTTTAGACGGCTTCGTGCCATCGTGCAGAAGGGGCTTGGTCCTGTCGGCAATCTGTCGATCGAATCGCGACGGCTCGTCGGCGCGAAGGGATCGGCCGTTGGCGTCGCGGCCCCCTTCGGCCGTCTCGACGCGCACCAGCTTCGCAGCTTCGCCAGCCTCGCGGGGGAAGCAGGGGCGGCGGACATTCGCCTGTCGCCGTGGCGCGCGCTCTACGTTGGCGCGCGGGACGCCGCGGCGGCGCAAACTCTGATGAAGGCCGCTCAAGAGATCGGTCTCATCGTCAATGCCAACGACCCGATCCTCCGGATCGATGCCTGTCCGGGGGCGCCGGCCTGCCGGTCGAGCAGCGTCGACACGCGCCGCACCGCGCGCCGGCTCGCGGCCTCTTCGTTCACGGGCAGCGTCCACGTCTCGGGGTGTGCCAAGGGCTGCGCGCGCTCCGCGCCGGCTGACCTCGTGCTGGTGGGTGAGCAGGGGCGCTATGGCGTGGTTCACCACGGCACCGCGCGCAACCTTCCGGAACGCTTCGCCGAGGCGGAAGACGTGGGAGCGCTGCTCGATGTCGGATAGCCGCGCCTATGTCCGCGACGGCGCCGAAATCTACCGCCAGTCGTTCGGCATCATCCGCGCCGAAGCAGACCTCGGCCGCTTCACGCCGGCCGAGGAGCGTGTGGCGGTACGGATCATCCATGCCTGCGGCATGGTCGAGATCGCCCGCGACATCGTGATGTCGCCAGGTTTCGCCGACAACGCGCGCTGGGCCCTGATCGGTGGCGCGCCGATCCTCTGCGATTCGAAGATGGTCGCCAACGGCATCACGCGGGCCCGCCTGCCGGCCGGCAACGAGATCGTCTGCACGCTCGACGATCCGGCCGTGCCGGCGCTCGCGGCCAAGCTTGGCAACACCCGCAGCGCCGCCGCGATGGAGCTATGGCGGGATCGGCTGGGCGGTGCGGTCGTGGCCATCGGTAATGCGCCAACGGCACTGTTCCACCTTCTGGAAATGCTCGACGCGGGTGCGCCGCCGCCGGCAGCGGTGATCGGGCTGCCCGTGGGCTTCGTCGGCGCGCGCGAATCGAAAGACGCGCTGGCCGCCGACGGGCGCGTGCCGTTCTTGATCGTGCGCGGCCGCAAGGGCGGCAGCGCTATGGCGGTGGCGGCTGTCAACGCGCTGGCGAGCGAGGCGGAATGACCAGCCTCGACGCGCTCGGCGGCTCCGCCCTCGGGGGCACGCTCTACGGCATCGGCGTCGGGCCGGGCGACGCGCGCTATCTCACGCTTCGCGCCGCCGCGCTGGTGAAGGCGGTCGACGTCGTCGCCTACTTCGCCAAACGCGGCCATCAGGGAAACGCTCGCCGGATCGTCGAGGCGCTGATGGTGCCTGGTCGCGCCGAAGTCCGCTTCGAATATCCGCTGACCGACGAGGTATCTGCGGAGAGACCCGAGTATCAACGCCAGATCGGCGATTTCTATCGGCAGACGTCAGATGCGCTGGCGCAGTTGCTGCAGCAGGGCAAATCCGTCGGCCTCCTGGCCGAAGGCGATCCGTTCTTCTATGGCTCGTTCATGCATATGTGGCGCCGGCTTGAAGCGGACTTTCCCGTTGAAGTCGTGCCCGGCGTGACCGGCATGTCGGGCTGCTGGACGCGCGCCAACGTGCCGATCACCTGGGGCAACGACACGCTTTCCGTGCTGCCGGGAACGCTCGAGGAGCAGCAACTCGTCGATCGCCTGCGGCAAACGGATGCCGCGGTGATCATGAAGGTCGGCCGCAATCTCGGCAAAGTCCGGCGTGCCGTCGAGGCTGCGGGCCTGCTGTCGCGCGCCGTCTATGTCGAACGCGGCACGATGGAGAACGAACGCGTCCTGCCGTTGGCCGACTGTCATGACGCGACAGGCGCCTATTTCGCGATGATCTTGATTCCCGGGCAGGGGAGGCGGCTGTGACCGGCTCTCTCGTTGTCGTGGGCACCGGACCGGGAAGTGCCGACCTGATGACGCCCGCAACATCGGCGGCGCTGGCGAAGGCGACCGATCTCGTCGGCTACGGCCCTTATCTTGATCGCGTGCCCGTGATGCGCGGCGATCAGTGCCGGCACGCCTCCGACAATCGCGTCGAGCTTGACCGCGCCAGGCATGCGTTGTCGCTGGCGGCATCCGGCCGGCAGGTCGTCGTCGTCTCGGGCGGCGATCCCGGCGTGTTCGCCATGGCCTCGGCCATCTTCGAGGCGGTGGAAACGGGCGAGCCCGCGTGGCGTGCGCTCGATATCCGCGTCGAGCCCGGCGTCACTGCGATGCTGGCGGCGGCGGCCGAAGTGGGGGCGCCGCTGGGCGGCGATTTTTGCGCCATCTCGCTGTCCGACAATCTAAAAGCCTGGACGACGGTCGAGCGGCGACTGAAGGCGGCGGCTGAAGCCGACTTCGTGATCGCCCTCTACAATCCGGCCTCGAAGGCACGGCCGCACCAACTGGGCCAGGCGTTCGATCTGCTGAGATCGATCAAATCAGCCGCAACGCCGGTGCTGTTCGTGCGCGCGGCCGGCACGGCGGAGTCCAAGGTCGTGACGACAACGCTTGGTGCGGCCGATGGGGCACTGGCCGACATGCGCACCCTGGTGATCGTGGGCGCCAGCACGACGCGGCAGGTCGGCCGCTGGGTCTATACGCCGCGCAGTGAGCCGGGAGCGCGATCGTGAAGCCACGCTATCGCGTCCTCGGGACTGTGGAGGACATGGCCGGCCGGCTTGTCGGGACGCGCGATCATGATGACCGGAAGATCGAGTTCGCGGGCGGCCTCGATCTTGGCATAGGTGGCGCTGCCGCCGGAATTCTTGGAGACGATGATGTCGATCTCCTCGTCAGAGAGAAGCTTGGCCTCGGAGTCGCGATCGAACGGCCCGCGTGCCTGCAGGATTCTGATGTTGGGCGGCAGTGCCGCCTGCTCGGGCGCCTCGATGGTGCGTGCGAGGTAGCGATGCTGCGGCACGGACGCGAAAGCGTGAAGGTCCTGGCGTCCGAGGCTGAGAAAGACCCGGAGAGGCGTCTTGCCCAACGCCGCCGCCGCCGCCTCGGCGGTCGGCACAGTCCGCCAGCTATCGTCGTCCTGCCGTTGCCAAGGCGGCCGCACGATGGAGCCCAGAGGCACGCCGGTCTCTGCACAGGCAGCGACAGCGTTGGCCGACATCTGGGCCGCGTAGGGGTGCGTGGCGTCGATGACCGCGTCGGCTTTTTCCTCGCGGAGCCATCGCACCAGTCCTTCGATGCCACCGAAGCCGCCGACGCGCGTGGCCAGCGGTTGCGGCGTGGGATTGGAAGTTCTGCCGGCCAGGGACAGGGTGGCGTCGAAACGTGCGTCGCCAACCAGCAGCTTCGCCAGTGCCGAGGCTTCAGTGGTGCCGCCAAGGACGAGGACGCGCATTGCGGGACCAACTCATGACAAGTGAGGACGCAACCTGCACGGCGACACGCTGGCTGTCCATCATCGGTATTGGCGAGGATGGCGTGGCGGGATTGTCGCCGGTGGCGCAGCGTCTGGTGTCCTCGGCTGAACTGGTTGTGGGTGGCAAGCGCCACCTCGATCTGGCCGATGACTTGATTCGTGGTCGTCGGCTCGCGTGGCCGAGCCCCATCGCCGGTGCCTTGCCCGAGATCCGGAAGCATCGCGGAAAACCGGTCGTGGTGCTGGCGAGTGGCGATCCGTTCCACTATGGCGTCGGCGCGATGCTGATGGAGCAGATTCCCGCCGCAGAAACGCTTTGCCTGCCGCAACCCTCGGCCTTCAGCCTGGCCGCGGCGCGCCTCGGCTGGTCGCTGCAGGACGTGTCGATGATGAGTCTGCATGGCCGCGCCTTCGAGGCGATCGTGCGCTACCTGCAGCCCGGTGCGCGCATATTGGCGCTTGCCTGGGATGGTGAGACAGCGGGTAAGCTCGCTCGGTTGCTCGTCGATCGTGGTATGGGCAGCTCGAAGATCGTCGTGCTCGAAAACATGGCGGGACCGGGCGAGCGCGTGCGCGCCACGACCGCATCGGCATTCGATCTCGCCGCCGTCGCGCCTCTCAACACCATCGCGTTGGAGATCGTCGCGCCGGCAACGGCGACGGTTCTCGGGCTGGCGCCAGGTCTCGACGACGAACTATTCGAACACGACGGCCAGCTCACCAAGCGCGACATCCGCGCGATCACGCTGTCGGCGCTGGCGCCGCGGCAGGGCGAGTTGTTGTGGGATATCGGCCTGGGCGCGGGTTCGATCGCCATCGAATGGCTGCTGCGCCATCCATCGCTCAAGGCGATCGGCTTCGAGGGGCGGCCCGAGCGTGCCGCTCGTGCGGCGCGCAATGCCGCCACCTTGGGGACGCCCGATCTGCAGATCGTGCAGGGGCGGGCACCTGACGCCTTCGCCACCTTGCCGCGGCCGGATGTTGTTTTCATCGGGGGCGGCCTGTCCGATCCTGGTGTACTGGACGCGGCTTGGTCGGCCCTGAAGCCGGGCGGCCGTCTGGTCGCCAATGCAGTGTCGATCGACTCGGAGGCTCGGCTGATCGAATGGTTCCAGCGTCACGGCGGCGAACTGGTGCGACTACAAGCCTCCAAAGCCCATAAGATCGGGACCGTGTTTGCCTGGAGATCGGGGACGCCCGTCACCCAGTGGCGTGCGAGGAAGCCATGATCGTCGCAGGCGTGGGATTCCGGCGGGACACCTCGGGCGAGGAGATCGAGCGCGCAGTGCGGCTGGCGCTTGGCATCTTCAGGCTGGCGCCAGAGCGTCTCGATGCGATCGCCACTGAGTCCGGGAAGGCGACAGAGCCGGGTCTGATCGAAGCGGCACGGCTCCTGTCGGTGAAGCTGGTCGGCTGCACGATACTGGATCTCGATCGCGTGGCGGGCCTGGTCCTCACGCAGTCGCTGCTCGCGTTGGCAACCAAGGGTGTGCCGTCGATCGCCGAGGCCTCGGCGCTTGTCGTGGCGGGCCGGGATGCACGCTTGCTGGGCACGCGGGTCGCCACCGAGCGGGCGACCTGCGCCATCGCGATCGGAGACGGTCCGTGACGGTCCACTTCATCGGCGCGGGGCCGGGGGCCGCCGACCTGATCACGGTTCGCGGCCGGGACATCATCTCGCGTGCACCGGTCTGTCTTTATGCTGGGTCTCTGGTGCCGAAGGCGTTGCTCGACCATTGCCCGCCCGGCGCCCGCATCGTCGATACCGCACCGATGTCGCTCGACGAGATCGTGGCCGAATGCCAACGGGCAACCGATTCAGACCAGGATGTCGCGCGGCTTCATTCGGGCGATCTCTCGATCTGGAGCGCACTGGGCGAACAGCTTCGCCGCCTGGACGCAGCCGGCATTCCCTACACGATCACCCCAGGCGTTCCGGCCTTTGCCGCCGCCGCCGCCGCCCTCGGCCAGGAACTGACCCTGCCCGAAGTGGCGCAGACGGTGGTGCTGACCCGCACATCGGGCCGCGCCTCGGCGATGCCTTCTGGCGAAAGACTGGAGGCCTATGCCGCCACCGGCGCGACGCTGGTGGTTCACCTGTCGATTCACGCGATCGACAAGGTCGCGGCCGACCTCGTGCCGCACTATGGCGCCGATTGTGCCGTCGCGGTCGTCTATCGCGCAAGCTGGCCCGATGAACGGATCATCCGCGCGACGCTCAGTACCATCGCGGCCGAGATCGAAAAGACACCGATCGAGCGCACCGCGCTGATCGTGGTCGGCAAGGTGCTGGGCGCGGCCACGTTCCGCGACAGCGCGCTCTACGACGCGGCCTATCAGCGCCGCTTCAGAGGCAGGGGGACTTGAAGCTTCCCGACAATTTCCCGGCGCTGCCCGACTTCCCGGCCGGCGAGGTCTGGCTGGCGGGTGCGGGCCCTGGCGATCCGCGTCTGCTGACCGTGCTCGCGCTCCATGCCGTGTCGGTGGCCGACACGCTGGTGCACGATGCCCTGGTCGATCCACGCATCCTGGAAATCGCCGACAAGAATGCGGAGCGCATTTTCGCCGGCAAGCGTGGCGGCCGGCCATCGCCGCAGCAGGCCGATATCAATGCGATCCTGATCGACCGCGCCCGCGCCGGCCGGCGGGTTCTGCGTCTGAAGGGGGGCGATCCGTTCGTCTTTGGGCGCGGCTGGGACGAGGCGGCGGCTCTCACGGAGGCGGGCATCCGCTTCCGTGTCATTCCCGGCATCACCTCCGGCCTGGCGGCTGCCGCACTGGCCGGCATCCCGGCCACATCGCGCGACACCAACCATGCCGTGATCCTGGCGGCCGGCCATCGCGCGCAGGACGGCCAGTCTGCCGCCGACTGGGAAGCGCTCGCCAAGGTGGGCCAACCGATCATCCTCTATATGCCCATGGCACAACTGGCCGACATCGCCGCGGCCTTGCAACGGGGCGGGATGGCTGCCGACATGCCCGCCACCATCATCCAGGGCGCGAGCACTGCGGCCGAACGCGTGGTCGAGAGCAGTCTGGCGAGGCTTGCCGACGATGCCGAACGCGAAGGCATCGGTGCGCCGGCGATCGTGGTGATCGGCAGGATCGCGGGGCTTCGGCGGGGCATGCTGACCTCGATGGTGGGTTGGCAATGATGCCGCCGAAAATGGGGCCGGGCGGGCTGGTCGTGGCGGCGCCGCACTCGGGCGCGGGCAAGACCACCATCTCGCTGGGCCTGATGCGGGCGCTTCGCCGCCGCGGCCTCGCCGTGCAGCCCTTCAAGTGCGGTCCGGACTACATCGATCCGGCCTTTCATGCCGTGGCCGCGGGCAGGCCGAGCTACAATCTCGATACCTGGGCGATGGCCGAGGGCACGCTGTCCGATCTCGTCGCGCGCCATGCCGCCGCTGCGGACGTGGTCGTCGCCGAAGGCGTCATGGGTCTGTTCGATGGCGTCGCCCAGCCTGGGCAGACGGCGCGCGGCACCACGGCAGATCTGGCGGCGCTGTTCGGCTGGCCGGTGGTGCTGGTGCTCGACGTCTCGGCGCAGGCGGAAACCGCCGCGGCAATCGCGCTCGGATGTGCACGCTATCGCGACGATATCAGCGTCGCCGGTGTCATCCTCAACCGGATTGCGAGCGCGCGTCATCTGGCTCTGATCGCACCGGCTTTGGAGCGGATCGGCCTGACGCTGTTCGGCGCCATCGCCAACGATGCTGACCTGACGCTGCCCGAACGCCATCTCGGCCTCGTGCAGGCCAGTGAGACCGCCGATATCGAGCGGCGTGTGGATGGGTTCGCCGACGCGATCGCAAAGTCGGTCGATCTGGACGCCATCCTTCGTGCCACGAAGCCGGCAACGCTTCGATCATCGGCTGCAGGCGATCGTGGCCTGCGACCGCCCGGCCAACGCATCGCGCTGGCGCAGGACCAGGCCTTCTCCTTCATGTACCCGCACCTGCTCGACCGCTGGCGCTCGGCGGGGGCGGAGATCGTGCCCTTCTCGCCGCTCGCCGACCAGGCGCCCGATCCGGCTGCCGATGCCGTGTGGCTGCCCGGCGGCTATCCCGAACTTCACGCCGGCGTGCTGGCGGCGGCGCAGCGGTTTCAGGGCGGCCTGCGAGCGCTCGCCGGCCGGTCGGTGCCGATCCATGGCGAGTGCGGCGGCTACATGGTGCTGGGCCGCGGCATCGTGGATGCGCAGGGTGTCACCCATGCGATGACGGGTCTGCTGCAACTGGAATCGTCGTTTGCGAAGCGCGCCCTTCATCTCGGCTATCGTCAGGCCCGGCTGCTGGCCGATTGTTCGCTGGGATCGGCGGGAACCGAGATCATGGGTCACGAGTTTCACTATGCCAGCGTGCTTGCCACCGGCGATGACACACTCGCCGAGTGCCGGGACGCGGCGGGGGTGCCGGTGTCCGAAGGCGGTGCGCGGCGCGGCTCCGTGACCGGCAGCTTCTTTCACGCCATCGACAGGAGGCAGACCTGACTCCGACATTCGATGCAGCATTCCGCGAGCGGTTTCGCGAGCTCGTCCTGTGGCGGCGCGACGTCCGGCGCTTTCGCGCCGATCCCGTCGAGCCGGCCCGCATCGATGCGTTGCTCGAGGTCGCGAGCCACGCGCCATCGGTCGGGCTCAGCCAGCCCTGGCGGTTCGTGCATGTGGTCTCACCCGAGAGGCGTGCATCAGTCGTGGCGAGCTTCACCGAGGCCAATGAGAAAGCCCTGGCCGGCTATGCCGGTGAGAAGCAGGCGATCTACGCCGGCTTGAAGCTCGCGGGACTCAAGGAAGCGCCGGTCCATCTCGCGGTGTTCTCCGACGACACCACCCACACCGGCAGCGGCCTCGGCCAGCAGACCATGCCGGAGACGCTGCACTACTCGGTGGTGGCCGCGATCCAGACCCTGTGGCTGGCCGCGCGCGCCGACGGCATCGGCATGGGCTGGGTGTCGATCCTGGATCCTGTCGCGGTGACGCGCGTGCTCGATGTGCCGAAGGGCTGGAGCCTCGTCGCCTATCTCTGCCTCGGCGTGCCCGCCGAAGAGCATCTCGACCCGGAGCTGGAACGCCATCACTGGGAGCAGCGGACCAACGCCGAGGCCGTAACCTTCACTCGGTAGAGCGGACACGGAAGACTCCGTCGTCTCGACCGGAGCGCGCAGCGCGAAGTGGAGAGACCTTCTTTCCGCGATTTGCCGGCTACCGGTCGAGAGCAGGTCTCTCCACTCCGCACCTTCGGTGCTCCGGTCGAGACGACGGAGTCATGCCGCGCCAGGCGCGCTCCACTCGAAGACATGTGCCGACTGGTCGGGCCGCGGCGACGCCAGCATCGGCTCGGGGACGTTGATCGGTGTGCCGACGGCGAGAAAGCCGACCAGCCTGCTCGGTGCGCGGAAGCCAAGAGCCTCGTTCACCCTGATGTCGTAGGCATTGGCGCCGGTCACCCAGATTCCGGCGTAGCCCAGCAGGTGGATCGCATTGAGCATATTCATTGCCGCGGCACCTGCCGACAGGACCTGCTCGATCTCGGGGACGGGATGGCCGGACCGGATGCGGGTACCGACGGCGATCAGCAGGGGGTTGCGTACGGCCCAGGCCCGGTAGCGGTCGAGCAGGGCGACCGGCGCCGCGCGGTCGCGGGCCTTGATGGCCTCTGCCAGGCATTCACCGAAGGCGGTACGGGCCTCGCCACGGATCAGCACGAAGCGCCAGGGCCGCAGCCGGCCGTGATCCGGCACGTGCAGGCCCGCCTCGAGGATCAGGTCGAGTTCGGTTCCACTTGGGGCCGGTTCGGTCAACGTCCCCGTCGACCGGCGGGACAGCAGTAGATCCAGAGTGCGCAGGCGATTGCGCTGCTCGGCGGTTGCTGCGGCAAAGGCATTCCGCGCGGCGCTTGCGTTGCTCATCGGGTCACCTTTCCTTCGATGATATTTGGGGTTAAATAGGCTAGTTGCGAATGATTGTCATTCGCTAATATATCTTGAATCTTCGTCCTCACGGAGATGTGATGAGCAGGTTCAGCAGGAAAATGCTATGTCTTCAGGCAGACTGGCGGTGGGACCGCCCCAGTCTTTCTACTTCGGACATGACCCTCCCGCGCACGCCGCGGGCAGACGCTCGAGGGCGAGGGTGTAGTTCACACGGATGGTACGTCACGCCAGGCCGGCACGAGTCCGCATTGAGCCCGTCCCCACCGAGCACCGATA
>CANJHI010000180.1 GCA_947474005.1 Alphaproteobacteria bacterium
CACTAAAGCACATGGCGCTCAATCTGATCCGACGGGCACCAAGCAAGGACTCCATCCGCCTACGCCGCAAGGTCGCTGCATGGGATGACAACTTCCTCGCATGCATCATCGCCGGATAATGCGGATTATGCGTTCACCCGATTCCCCTGAACTGGCGGCGCACCACGGTGAGCGAGTTGTTGAGGATGGCGATGATGCCGTTGGTCGCGTCGATCTGCGCCTGCAGGGAGGCGAGGTTGATCGCGGCGACGACGACGTTGGAGGTGAGGGTGAGATACGTCGCCTCGAGCTGGAAGCGCTGGAATTCCGCCGTCGCTTCCTTCGATTCGACCTGCCGCCGGACGCCACCGAACACATCGGGCGAGTAGGAGATGTTGAGCGAGGCCGCGTTGACGCTGAACATCGTGCCCACCCCCGCCTGGCCCTGCGACGCGGGAGAGGCCAGCTGCTGCTGGCCCGTGCCGTTGGCAGTCAAGGTCGGGAACAGGCCACCCTGCTGGGCGTAGAAGTTCTCGCGCGCCTGGCGCAGTGCCGCCTGCGCGGCATCGACGTCGGGATTGGCCTGCAATGATTCCTTGATCAGCGTGTCGAGCTGCGATGACTGGAACAGCGTCCACCATTCTCCGGGAATGTCCTTCTCCGGCACGAAGCTTTGCGCCGCGCCGCCGGGACCGGCGGCGGAGCTGGTCTGCGGCGCCAGGGACTCGGGCGTGTAGCCGGTGGCCTTGGGCTTGTCGGGCCGCTCGAAGTCGGGGCCGGAAGAACAGCCGACGAGTATGGCCGCCGAGAAGACCGCAAGCAGGGCCAACGTGAAAACGGTGAGGAAAGGCGAACGCAGACGCATACTGGACTCAGCGATTGCTATTGGGCGGAGCCGGCAAGGGCGGCGCGGCAGATGGCTTCGGTATGCTCACGCACCACGAGCTTCATGAGGCGCACGCTCTCGGCATCGAGACCGGCGCCAGCCAGAATGGGACGCTTGTTGTTGTTGCAGAAAATGACGACCTGGCCGATCAGCGCCAGCGTGCGGAAGGTCATCTCCTGGTCGGTGACGGACTTGCCGTGGAGGCGGGCGAGCAGGCCGAGGCAGGGATTGAAGATCTGCCGCATGCCGTTTTCGTGGAGAATATCGAGACCGGGCGTCTCCTCGATCTCGGCGCGGGCGAAGATGAGGCGCCGGCTCTCGACCTGAGTCCCACTGGTCACCAGGACCACGAAGGTCTCGAGCATCTCGCAGAGGAGCGCGGCAAGCTCCTCGCGCGGGGTCTCGGGGGCGTCGAGGGCGGCCTGCACACGCGGCGCCAGCGAGGCCATGTGCTGGTCGGTGTCGGCGGTGATGTCCTCGATGACCGCGCGGTAGAGGCCTTCCTTGTTGCCGAAATAATACTGGATGGCCGGCAGGTTCACGCCGGCGCCCTCGGCGATCTGGCGGGTGCTCGCGCCCTCGTATCCCTGGGCCGCGAACAGATCGAGGGCGGTCTCCAGGATGCGCCTCCGGGTATCCTCGCCACGCGCTTGCGTTGCCGGGCGACCGCGGCTGGGGGGCTGGATATCGGTCATTTCTTCCTGAACAGCGTTAAGTCGGCCTCTATATTATCGTCTGATATAGTATGTCAATCGATAGATATTATCTTTGCCCGTGCAAATTGAAGACAAGGAAGAACCAGGAGCGTTAGCTTTCGCGCCGATGCTCTCCTTCACCTACGTCTGGCCCTACATGGGCATGGGCGCGGCGTTGCTGCTGGCGCTGCTGCTCACGACCGATCTCCTGCGCAGCGACCGCAGCGTCTCGCGCTGGCGGGATCTTCCCTGGCTCGCCTGGGCGGGCATGCTGGTCTATCTCGTCCACCAGTTCGAGGAACACGGCATCGACGCCGACGGCAGGCACTACGCCTTTCGTGCCTTCCTCTGCGCCGGCGTGGGCTTCGCCGACCCGAAGACCTGCCTGGTGCCCTACTCTTTCATCACGTCGGTGAACGTCGCCGCGGTGTGGCTGACCGGCCCGGCGGCAGCGCTGCTCGGGCGGCGCTGGCCGGCGCTCGCGCTCAGCTACTTCTCCATCCCCTTCATCAACATGTTCGCCCATGTCGGCCCGGGCCTGGCCAGCGCCGCCTACAATCCCGGCGAGGCGACCGCCATCGCGCTCTTCCTGCCGTTGTCGCTCTGGACGTTCCACGTGGCGCTCACCCGCTACCGGCTGGGCTGGGGCGCCGTCGTCGCCACGGTCGTGGCGGGGATCGTGCTGCACGCGATCCTGATGGGCTCGCTGCTCGCCTTCCTGCGCGGCCTGATCGGCAGCGGCGTGCTGGACGTCATCCAGTATCTCAACCCGGCGGTCGCCGGCCTGATTGTCTACCTCGCGACCCGTAAGCGGACCGCCTGATCGCGCTCCCTCGGAAGGCCCTAGGCGGCCAGCTTCTTCGCCATCTCGGCCGGCACCCTCACCGGCATGTCTAGCAGCATCTGAGCGAAGGCCTTGGCCAGCGGATCGGCCTTCAGCGAGGCCATGCCGCCGCCGCCCAGCGCCTGGCGCAGCAGGAAATTGAAGCCGTCGATGCCGGGCAGCCGCCACCGGCTCACCTTGCCGTTGATCCGGTGGGCGAAGTACTTCGCCACCGCCTCCTCCGTCACCTCTGAATCGAGGATCGGCTGGTACTCGGGCCGGCGGGCAAAGATGCCGATGTTGGCATTGTCGCCCTTGTCGCCCGAGCGGCCGTAGGCCAGCGCCACCAGCGGCACGGTTTCCGTCGCGCCCGATGATGCCGCCGCGGCCGCCGGCGGCGCCTCGACCGGCAGCGACTTCAGGTCGAAGCCGCCGCTGCGGGCGCCCTCCTGCATCGCGATCCGGTGGCCGTCGACATCGACGGTGACGGGAACCTGGCTCTTCGGCACCAGGCAGGAGAACATGCGGATCACCGGCGAGGGCGAGGCGCGGCCGGCGCCGAAGCTGCCGGTCATGCCGACAACGCCGCCGGTCGACATCGGCGCGATCTCGCGGCCGAGCAGCGACAGCGCCTCCTTCTGGTCATGCTTGGCCGCGATCTTGACCACCACTTCGCGGCTATCCTGCGCGCGCGAGTGCGGGCCGTAGGTCGCCTCGGCACCGATCACCTCGATGCTGACGTCGCGGAAGTCGGCCATGCCCTTGTCCTTGAGCATGCGGCGCGTCTTCTTGATGATCGATTGGGCGCTATGGCGGCCCTTGGCCACAGCCTCGCGGCCGCCCAGCATGAAGATCGAGCTCAGCTTGTAGCCATCGGGAAATGTCGTCGACACTTTATAAGTGTCGGTCGGCGCCCGCCCTCGGGCGCCCGACACGCGCACGCGATCCTTGCCCACCTGCTCGTAGCGCGCCTCGGTGAAGTCGCAGACCACGTCGGGTACGATATAGGCGCGCGGATCGCCGATCTCGTAGAGCATCTGTTCGGCCACCGTGGCGGTGGAGATCAAGCCGCCAGTATCTTCCGGCTTGGACAGCACGAAGGAGCCGTCGCTCGCGACCTCGGCGATCGGGAAACCCATGTTGTCGTAGTCCGGCACCAGGCGCCAATCGGTGAAGTTGCCACCGTTGCACTGGGCGCCGCACTCGATGATGTGGCCGCACAGGGTGCCGGCCGCCAGCCGGTCGAGATCTTCCGGCGTCCAGGTGAAGGCGTGGATCAATGCGCCCAGCGTCACCGCCGAATCGACACAGCGTCCGGTGATCACTACGTCGGCGCCTTCAGCCAACGCGCGGGCGATCGGGAAGCCGCCGAGATAGGCGTTCATGCTGACGATCTTCGACGGCAGCTCTGCCCCGGTGTCCATCTCGCGGAGACCGGCGGCGCGAAGCTCCTCGGCGCGCGGCAGGATGTCGTCGCCCAGCACGACGGCAACTTTTAGCTTCACGCCCGCCGCCTCGCAGGCTTTCAGCACCGCGTCGCGGCAGGCCTGCGGGTTCACGCCACCGGCGTT
The DNA here is from genome assembly GCA_947474005.1 of Alphaproteobacteria bacterium. Lineage (GTDB taxonomy): Bacteria > Pseudomonadota > Alphaproteobacteria > Reyranellales > Reyranellaceae > Reyranella. Next base: position 3,955 of record CANJHI010000180.1, read on the forward strand.
GGTCACCACCTTGATCTTCTTCTCGGCGATCTCGCGGGCGAGCGGGCCCATGACCGCCGTGACGAAGTCCACGGCATAGCCCGCCTGCGGGTTGCGCAGCTTCTGCGACGCCATGATCGACATGGTGACCTCGGCGAGATAGTCGCTCACCAGGTAGTCGACGTCGCCGTGGCGCACGAGCTGCACGGCGGCGGTCTCGGTGTCGCCCCAGAAGCCGGAGTGGCAGCCGATGCGGACGGTCTTCTTCTCGGTCATCGCTTCCTCCCCGCTGGGGCCCGCCGGTCGATCATGGTCTCACTTCTTCTTTCTGTTCACGAACGCCGTCATCGGTTCGATGTGTTCGCCGTCGCTCACCGACTGGGCGAAGGCATCGATGCCGGCCTGCACGGCTTCGTCGAGCGACAGCCGCTCCCAGCGGCGCATCAGGCGCTTCTGCGCCCGCACCGCGAGCGGCGTGCCCTCGACGATCGAATGCACGCAACGCTCGACCGCCTCGGCGATCTTCGCGGCCGGCACGACCTCCTCGACGAGCCCCCAGGCCTCGGCCTTGGCGGCGCCGATGTTCTCGGCCGTCAGCAGCAGCCACGAGGTGCGGCCCCAGCCGATCAGGCGCGGCAGCAGGGCTGCCTCGACCACCGAGGGAACGCCGACCTTGACCTCGGGCATGCCGAAATGGGCGTCGTCGGTGGCGATGCGCATGTCACACGCCGCCGCCACTTCCAGGCCGGCGCCCAGCGTATAGCCCTCGAGGCGGCAGATCACGGGCACGGGACAGTCGCGGATCGACTGGCAGAGCTTGTGAACCAGCGTGATGAAGGCGCGGCCCTCCTCGGATTGGCGCATCGCCGCCATGTGGTTGATGTCGGCGCCGCCGATGAACGCCCGCCCGCCCGCACCCGAGAACACCACGACACGCAGGTCGTCCTCTCCGGCCAGGGCGTGGAAGGTCTGGGTGAGTTCGCGCAGTGCCGGCGGACCCAGCACATTGAGGCGCCGTGCGTTGTCGAAGACGACATGCGCCACCACGCCCTGCGGCCGTCGTTCGCGGCGGATCTCGATCTTGTGCGTGGATGCCGTCATGACGTTTCGCTCCGTGGCTCTTTTGTCTCGGGGGGATTTCGCCTATTAGAGCCGCCGAACGACCCTTCACAAGAGCGAACCGGAAGGCCTGCCCCCGTGCCCGACATCAATCTTTCGGCCTATTCGGTGTTCGTGCCGCCCGATCCGTTCGAGGACCATATGGGTCCGATCTACTACCGGCTGGAAGGCGATGCGCGCCAGGCGGGCAGCGTCCATTGCGTGCTGCCGACCCACGAAGCGCACGGCAACTATGCCGGCGGCGTCCATGGCGGCGCCCTGCTCACCTTCGCCGACTATGCACTCTGTCTCGTCGCCGGGCGGGCGGCCGACGGCGGCACCAATACCTCCTTTGCGATGACCGTGAGCATCGCGGCCGAGTTCCTCGATGGCGCCCGGATCGGCCCTCCACTCGAGGCGCGCGGCGAGCCGCTGCAGGTCACCGGCCGCCTCGCCTTCGCGCGCGGCAGCCTCACGCAGGAAGGCCGGACGATTGCCCTGTGGTCGGGAGTCTGCCGCCATGTGGCGCGCGCCAAGGCCATGGTGCGCAAGGAGGAAAACTCTTCACGTCATTCCGCGCCGATCGAGCAGGCGGTTCCGCCCGGCTTCGAGCTGTTCGCGACGGCCAGCGCCTATTCGCGCCATATCGGTCCGATCTACCTCCGTCCCGAAACCGACGGTGCCTCCGTCGTGCAGCCGACGCTGCCGCGCATGTGCAACTCCGGCGGCGCACTGCATGGCGGCTACATGATGAGCTTCGCCGACTCGGCGATCACGCGGGCGGCAGCGCTCGCGACCGACATGGCGCCGTCGACCGTTTCCTTCGCCGCCGAGTTCCTGTCGGCCGGAGACGCCGCGACACCGCTCACGACGCGCGTCGAAATCCCACGGCGCGGCAAGTCGATCGCCTTCCTGCGCGGCCTGGTCGAGCAGAACGGCCGCAGCCTGCTGTCTTATTCGGCAACGATGATGCTGCGGCCCCGAGGTTAGCGCGTTCTTCGACCGGGTGCGGTCGCACCGACCCTCATTAAGGCAATAGTGTCATCCCGAGCGTAGCGAGGTACCTTTGATCATGCGTCGCTGAAAGATCCCTCGCTACGCTCGGGATGACACCGGGACTGTAGTGACGACCGACTCGGCCTGTTCGGCGACGCGGCGCACTTCCTTCCTCAGCGTGCCGTGCAGACGCCTTAGGCCTGGCCAATCGGCAGCGTTGGCTGCTTTCTCGACTCTTTCGGCAACCTGGTGCAGTGCCGCCGCACCAATCATACTCGATGCCCCCTTGAGGCGGTGAGCCACGCGGGCGACGGCGGCGAGATCGTCGGTCCCGGTGATCTCGCGCTCGGCCGCGCGCGCGGTCTCGAGGAATTCGCGCTCGACGTCGGCCAGGGTACGGAAATCATCACCGAAAAGCTCGGCCAGCTTGGCGCGATCATACGCCTTGCTCATGTCGCCCGGGCATCCTTGAGCCAGACGTCGAGAATCGCCCCAAGCTGCTCGATGCCGATCGGCTTGGTGATGAAGCCGTCCATGCCAGCCGAGCGGCTCTTCTGCTCCTGCTCTTCCAGTGTGCTGGCCGTGAGAGCAAGGATCGGTGTGCGTGGCCGCCGTTCCGTCGCCTCGCAGTCGCGGATCTGCCGGGCAAGTTCGAAGCCATCCATGGTCGGCATCTGGAGGTCGGCCAGCACGAGGTCATAGGCACCCCGGCGCCACAGATCGAGCGCCTCCTCACCGCCGGCAGCCGAATCGATCGATGCACCGGCGAGTTCGAGCTGGCGTGTCAGGATCTTCCGGTTGACCGAATTGTCGTCGACGACCAGCACGCGTCCCTTCAGCCGCGGGGAGATGCCCGGTGCGGCGGAAGCAGCAGGCGCCGCCAAGGCGGGTCGGCCGGCGACACGGGCCACCGCCCGGATCAGCACGTCGCGGCGCCATGGCCGCGGCAGGCCGGCAGCGACGCTGTCGGCGATCGCCGGACCATCATGCAGGGCAATCCGCTGGGCTCCTCCGGTCGTACTGACGACTTCGATTCCGACGAAGGGGGCATCAGGCGCCGCAAGCCGGACCTCTGCGCCGGCGTCCCGGAGATAGCGTTCGATCGCCCGCGCCTCGTCGGGATCAGGCAGCGCAAGAACGAGCGACAAATCTTTCAGCATCGGTTCCGGCAGGAGCAGGGCCGCAGGCCGGGCCGAAGCCAGTCGCACGGTGACGCTGAAGGTCGAGCCGGCGCCGGCTTCGCTTTCGACCTCGACGCCGCCGTCCATGGCCTCGGCGAGACGGCGCACGATCGACAGGCCAAGCCCGGTCCCGCCGAAGCGGCGCGTGGTCGAACTGTCGGCCTGTACGAAGGGCTGGAACAGCCACTCGCGCTGTCCGGCGGTGATCCCGATGCCGGTGTCAGTGACCCGGATGGCGAGCCGGACTTCCCCCTCACCCTCGCCCTCACCATGATCGGGCAGGCGCTCCAGCGTGAGCCGGATCGATCCCTTCCCCGTGAACTTGATGGCATTGCCCAGAAGATTGAACAGGATCTGCCGCAGCCGCAGGGCATCGCCCAGCACGTGGCAGGGCACGTCGGGCGCGACATAGGCCGCGAGCTTCAGGCCCTTGGCCGCCGCCTGCGGCGCCAGCGTCTCGGCTGCACCCTCGATCAGCTCCACCGTCGAGAGCTCGAGGGTCTCGAGATCGAGGCGGCCGGCCTCGATCTTCGAGAAATCGAGGATATCGTCGATGATGCGCAGCAGCGACGCCGCCGAGTGGTGCACGGTCGCCAGCGACTCGTGCTGTTCAAGGGAAAGCGGCGTGCGTTCGAGGACGTCAATCATGCCGAGCACGCCATTCATTGGCGTCCGGATCTCGTGACTGACGGTGGCGAGGAAGGTCGACTTGGCCTGGTTGGCGTTCTCGGCCTCGCGCTGAGCCGCCAGAGCTGCGTCGCGCGCCAGGCGCGCCTCGTCGTAGGCGACCTGCAGGCGCCGCGCGAGGTCCTCCTTCTGCACGGCGAGCGCGATGTTGTCGTACTGCCAGCGATGAACATCGCGAACGTAGATCATCAAGTGGCCGACATAGGCGCCGCCGGCGATGCCGACCAGCTGGAAGAACGGGTCGGCCGCCGTCAGCAGCACGAGCAGCAGCGGTGCCGCGGTGGCGATTGCGAAAGCGTAGAAGGTCGGCGGATGGGACGAGCGGATCGGCACCGCCGTGGTGATGGTGGCGAGCAGCACCAGGCTGAGCAGCATCCGCTGCAGCTCGTAATCGTTGGAGGCGAGAATGAAGCCCGCCGCGCCCCAGCAGGCCCCGGCCAGGAAGGAGAGTGCGGCAAACCACCAGCCCCAGCGGACCACCTCAGCGTCGGCCGGACATGCCCGGACGAAATTGCGCCGCAGCACGTCGAAGCCGATGGTGACCGCGACATGAGCCGCGAAGGGAATGGCCAGTTCGAGCAGGTCGGCCTGACGCCAATAGATCGCCGCGATCACCGGCCAGAGCACGAACGAAAAATAGCGCGACTGCGCCGAACCCTCGAACAGGCGGCGGATGAGCTCGGCGCGGACGAACGCCTCCTGCCGGACCGCGCCGACGTCCCCCGCTTCCGCGGCTCCAGGATCAGCCGCGGCGACCGACATGGTCCCTCGACCGCGACCGCGACCGCACGCGCCGCGTTGGTTGGTGAGAGGCAGCAAACAACATATGGTTAGCCCGTGACCATCAGACCCAATTACTGTATCAAAAACGTTAAGATAATTCTATAAATCATTGTAAATAAATGGTATTTTAGATTCATTAGAAGTCGCTATTTTTTGGAACATGAATTATGCAGCAACCCTCAGTCCTGTTGGTCGAGGACGACGCTTTTCAGCGCCGAGCGGCCGAGACCTATCTCGTGAACAACGATCTCAACGTCATCGGCGTCGAAAACGGCGTGCAGATGCGACGGCAAATCTCCCGCGCCATGCCCGACTTGGTGCTGCTCGACGTCCAGCTGCCCGGCCAGGAGGACGGCTTCGCGCTGGCCCGCTGGCTGCGCGAGGGCAACACCCGGGTCGGCATCATCATGCTGTCCGCCGCCAGCGACGCCGTGGACAAGGTCCAGGGCCTCGAAAGCGGCGCCGACGACTACGTCGCCAAGCCCTATGAACCGCGCGAACTGCTGGCCCGCTGCAAGAGCGTGCTGCGCCGGTCGGTGAACAAATCCACGCCGTCCCGCCTCGAACGGATCCGCATGGGCGCGTTCACCCTCGACCTCCCCCGGCGCCTGCTGCTCGACCAGGCGGGCGAAGACGTCGCCCTCACCTCGGGCGAATTCGATATCCTGAAAATCTTCGCCGAAAATCCCAACCGGCCGCTCGGCCGCGACTGGCTGCTGGAGACCACCAGCCATCGCAGCCGCGACCCGTTCGACCGGGCCATCGACCTTCGCATCACCCGGCTCAGGCGCAAGATCGAGCCGACCCCGGAGAAACCGACCGTCATTCGCACCGTGCGCGGCATCGGCTATATGTTCGTGCCGCCCGCCGAATAGGCTAAAAGGGCGACCCCGACGCCGCTCGATCGGTGGGGGCCCGTAGTTCAGTGGTTAGAACGAGCCGCTCATAACGGTTATGTCGCAGGTTCGAATCCTGCCGGGCCTACCAACCACTCGCCGCCACTAACTCCAGCGGCGGATGGCTACCCATAAACAGCGCATTGTTCGGCACTTTTGGGCTTGGAGTGACACCAGAGACCCGCATCTTTGTTGGTATTTCGCGCGACCAGGCCATTTTCGGCCGAAAGTCTCCGGATGCCCTTCATCGAGGTGTCACTCTTCGATCGTTCGGTCAGTCCGCCATCAGCATATTGCGACGGAATCAGAGCCTGTCGAGCTGCTGACCCCAGTCAGCCGGTATGCCACGGCGCAGCCACGCCATCAGGCCACTCCGCACCTGGCGACGGCCGTCGAGGAGTTCACGCGTCAGGCCCGGAGCTAGGAACGCCAGCGGCAGGATCGTCTGGACATAGCCCGACGTGACCCCGGCTTTTTTGGCGATCGCGCGATAAGACATTGCCTCGCCTTCCTCGATCCACTCCCGCCATTCGTGCGCGCGGCCCAACGCTTTCACCAACACCAGGTCAGGACCAGCCGAACCGTCATCGAGGATCCTGGCACGGTTGCGATGCGCAAGCTTGGCCATCACGATCAGTGTCCGAGTTGCTAGGGTTTCTGCTGAATCGGTCGAACCGTCATCGGTCATCGCTTTGACGATCTCAACACGATCAGCGCGAACAATCACGCGCTCGACACGTATTCGTAGCACCTCTTCAGGCGAACGCACCTCTTCGCTGTCGGCAAACCCCACTGCTTTGAGCACCAGCTTCTCAATCTCCGCCGCTGGCACGCGGGGAGTCGACCCGGCTCGCTCCTTCTCGTTCTGCAGCAGGGCCTGACTCACGTAGTAGGAATAGCGCCGACCACCGCGCCGGACCGTATAGGTCGGACTCATCGCATTGCCCCGGTCATCGAATAGCCGGCCCGTCAACGGCCGGCCGCCGGGAACAATCGGTCGGCGTTCCCGGGCGGAGCTCTTCGCCGCCAGGAGGTCCTGCGCCTGCTTCCAAAGAGCTCGGTCGACGATCGCCTGCTGCCGCCCTTCGTAGACCTGCCCTTTGTGAGTCACTTGACCGATATAGATCGGATTGCGGAGCATCCAATAGAGTGAGCCTCGGCTAGCCAAGCCCTGCTTCTTCTTAAGCGAGCCCGAAATGGCACCGCGGACGCTATGTGGCTGCCAGTCCAGCGCCGTGGCGATCTGGGCGATGGTAGCGCCCTCCTTCCGCCGCAGCATTGCTTCGAGCTGGCTCAACTTGGTCTTCGCCCCTGCAGCAGATTTTGCCGTCGATTTACCCTTCTTGTTGGCGGGACCGATCGTTGCTTTCTGCTTCGTCATCGTAGACTCCATGCGCTGTTCGCCAGCTTTATGCTGGCAGCACATGCATGCTTCCTTTGCCTATCTTCTCAAGTCAGAGGCGGATCATCGCATTGCGTAGATCGCGGGCAGGCGATAACTCCATGACAAAGGTGCGGGCCAACTGCCGCAAGTTAGCGCCCGAAGTCACTCAGCGCAGAATAGCTTTTTTTGCACTGAGTTAGGATGGACGATTGGACGTGCGGGAAGTGATCCCAAGGACTTTAAGCGCCGTGCTGTGAAAATTTTCTAGCGAGGTGCCGGCACAGAAGTCGCAGCAATACTCAAGGCGCTTAACGGCCGATCGGGACGAGAAGAGCCAGGTAACTAGCAGCCTGTCGGACTTAACGCGCGCCTCCGAGTAGCGTAGAATGAAGTGGTCCCGGTTGTCTGAACAGATTTTCCGCGTCGATAAGTGGAGCGTCTGCCGAGGTTAGGCTGCCACGCGGATTGGCAACAATGTGTAGTAGGCTTGATCTGGTGTTGTGCCGTCAAG
>CANJHI010000181.1 GCA_947474005.1 Alphaproteobacteria bacterium
AAGGACCCGAGCGGGTACGGGCGTTCCGGAGGAAAGGGTTGCCAGGCATCGAAGTCGTGCGGCGGCGCGATGATCCCGTCCCCGCGCTTGGCCCGCAGGGCCAGGCTTTGGCTCGGCAGGATCCAGGCCTCGACAAGATGGAGAGTATCAAGCCCGGATCAACCCTGCCTCGCGGCAAAATGGCAGCAACTAATGTGTAAAGTCATTTACGGGACACTACACTAGCCATGCCTCGTGCCCCGCAAATCACCGCCTACCGGGCCGTCGTCCTGCTGCTCTGGGCACTGGCCATCTACAACGCGTTCGAATGTCGTGGTCTGTTCTGGGACGGCTCGGCCTTCCTGGTGAACCTGCTCGACGGCGAGAGGTTTCACGATTTCTACGCCGCCCGAGCCCACGTCGACTGGCTGACGCAGGCGCCCATGCTGCTGCTGGCGGACGCCGGCCTGCGCGACACGCGGCTGCTGGCAATGGCCTACTCGGCCTCGCTGTTCGCGGTGCCGGTCGCCCTCTATCACTTCGCGCTGGCGCGCGTGCGCCACGACGTGCCGCTCCTTGCCGTCGTCGTCGCCATCGTGGCCGGGGTCTATCTGCCGACCTCGTTCTTCATCGTCGGCGAGTACAACGTGACCTTCGCGGCCGCGACGGCCGCCATGGCGGTGGCGCTGACGGCAGGCGTCAGGAGTGTGCGGGACGTTGTGATCCTGTGCGCGCTCGGGGTGCTCTGCCTGCGCTCCTATGAGGCCATGATTTATTTCGGGCCATTGCTGGCGGCGGCAATCGTCTGGACATCGAGGCGCACCACCGATTCCGACTTCGCGATGCGCGTGCTCTATGCCCTGGCATCGCTCGCCTTCATCGGCGCGGCGGTGGTGTCGGCCGCCACGATCGCCGACTATTGGGATCACCCGCACTTTCTCCAGGTCCGATCAACCAGCGTCCAATTCTGGCGGAACATGCAGTTCGCTATCCCGCTGGCGGGGTTCGCGATCTGCGGCGTGGCGGGCCTGCGCAACCCGGCCTGGCTGCGCAAGCGGGGGCCGACCATCGTTCTCGGCGTCGTATCGGTTCTTCTCGCCCTGTCGCCTTGGTGGCGCGACGTGCACCCGCCGTCGATCCTCTACCCGCCGTCCCACTATGTGGCGCGCCAGGCGGCGGGGGTTCTGCTGGCAGCCCTTCTGGGCGGCATGTGGCTGCTCGTCGCCTGGCGGCGCAATCCGCCAGCGGTCCTTGCCGCCTTGCGCGAGGTGCCCGTGGCGCGGCGGATGCTCGCTCTCGTGACGGCGCTGACGTTTGCCGCAGCGGTACCCGACGTCGCGCTGACGCGGCTGTGGGCGGACTATCTCGGCAGCCTGCGCCACCTGGTCAACGACCGCACCGGCATCGTTCGGGCCGAAACGCTGCCGCCGTACGTCTGGCCGAACAAGCTGTTCTTCCAGGACTGGTCGTTTCCGGCGCTGACGGCGGTGATCAGCCGAACGCCCGGCAAGGCCTATGTCGTCGTCGACCAGGACTATCTCAGCAACCCGCCGTTCGAGCCTTCCTGTGGCCTGCTCCCCCGGCTGAGCGGATTTAGCTGGCGCGACTAGGTACAGAACGCGGTGCTTGTGGCGACTTCTACGGTCGCATCCACAGGCTGCTGCGGCCCGAGCCGCGGATCGGCGCGGCTGCCTCGACGAACTCGCACAGGATCTTGCGGGTGTCGCGCGGGTCGACGATCTCCTCGATCCAGAAGGTCTCGGCGCTGCGGAACGGCGAGCGCAGCTTGTTCAGCCGCTGCTCGATCTCGGCCATCTTGGCCTTGGGATCGTCCGCCTCGGCGATATCGGCGCGATAGGCGGCCTCGATGCCGCCTTCCAGCGGCAGCGAGCCCCAGCGGCCGGACGGCCAGGCGTAGCGCCAGTTCACCCGGGCGCCGTTCTGGTGCGCCGCCCCCGCCACGCCGAAGGCATTGCGGATGATGAAGGTGCACCATGGCACGGTGGTCTGGAACATCGCCGACATGGCGCGCACGCCCTGGCGGATGACGCCGCTCTTCTCGGCCTCGAGCCCGATCAGGAAGCCGGGACAGTCGCAGAAGTAGACCACCGGCATGTGAAAGGTCTCGGCCATGTCGAGGAAGCGCGTCACCTTCTGGCAGGCGTCGGCCGTCCATCCGCCGCCGTAGAACATCGGGTCGCTCGCCATCACCGCGACGGGCCAGCCGTCGATGCGAGCGAAGCCGGTGACGACCGACCGGCCGTAGAGTCTGCCCATCTCGAAGAAGCTGCCCTGGTCGACGACCTTCTCGACGATCGGGCGGATGCGATAGACCTTGCGGACGTCGCGCGGGATGACGTCGAACAGCGCTTCTTCGCGCCGCGCCGGATCGTCGGTCTGCGGACCGCGCGGCGGCGCGTCATAGACGGACGAGGGCAGGTAGGAGAGAAAGCGGCGCGCGGCGGCAAAGGCCTCCTCTTCGCTGTCGACCGCCTCGTCGATGGCCCCGGCGCGAAGCTGGATTTCCCAGCCGCCCAGTTCCTGCTTGTCGTACTGTTTGGCGCTGAGGCGATTCACCACCGGCGGGCCGGCGACGAACATCGCCGAGATCTCCTTCACCATCACCGAATAATGCGTGGCGGCGAGCCGCGCCGCGCCAAGCCCCGCGACGGAGCCGAGGCCGAGGCCCACCGTGGGCACGGTGCCCATGTTCTGGACGGCCCATTCCCAGCCGTGCACGCCCGGAACATTGGCGCGGCCGGTCGTCTCGATCGTCTTCACCGAGCCGCCGCCGCCCGAGCCCTCGATCATACGGACAACCGGCACGCGGTACTGGTTGGCGTAGCGTTCGATGAAGTTCGACTTTTCCTTGATCGTGGCGTCGGCCGAGCCGCCGCGCACGGTGAAGTCGTCGCCGGTGACGGCCACCGGCCGGCCGTCGATCTTGCCGCGGCCCATGACGGCATTGGCCGGCATCAGGTCGACGAGGTCGTTGCGGCTGTCGTACTCGGCCTTGCCGGCGATGCTGCCGAGCTCGCGGAAGGAGTCCTTGTCGAGCAGCCGGTCGATGCGCTCGCGCACGGTCAGTCGACCGCCATCGTGCTGGCGCTTGACCTTGTCGGCCCCGCCCATGCGCCGCGTCATCTCCTGGCGGCGGCGCAGCTCGTCCATTTCCGGTTGCCAGCTCATGTTCGCGTTTCCCCGGTCCGGTTGCCGTGTTTTGCTCGAATGTCGGTCAAGTCTCGTACCAACGGCGGCTGCGACCGGCTACAGCGAATGGGGCAGATGCGCGGAGCAGGCCCGATGGACGAAACGGGAAGCGCCGGGCCGATGCCTAGGCCTGCGGGCGCTCAAAGACGACGCCGTCGATCAGGTTCTCCTCGTAGAGCCGCGCGAGGTCGATGCCGCCGGGCGGCCGGGCGACCTTGAAGTCTGCGATGGCCCGCAAGAGCCGCGCTTCCTGTTCGCGCCGAAGCTTTTCAGCCTCCTCCACGGAGATCGCCAGGAAGCGTACCGTCTGGCCCGGCAGCAGACGACCGAGCCGCGGCAGGTCGACCGAGGCCACGGTGGCGATCTTCGGGTACCCGCCGACGGTTTGCCGGTCGGCTAAAAGCACGATCGGCAGGCCGGCGCCCGGGACCTGGATCGCGCCGGGCGCAATGCCGTCGGAAATGATGTCGGCGCCGCCCTTCGCGACACTGACGGCGTGCTCGATGGTCGGGCCCTCGAAGCGGATGCCCATGCGATCGGCTTCCTTGGAGACGCGATAGTCGGCCTCCACGAAGGTGCGTCGGCCTCTGTCGGTGAAATAGTCCTCCTGCGGGCCCCAGACGATGCGAACCGGCCCGCGGCCGTAGTCGAAGGCAGTGGCGAGCTTGCGATCGTCGCCGGGCGATGCGTGCTCGCGGGCGAGCGGCAGCGCGTCGCCCGCGGCCAGCTTGCGGCCCTCGAAGCCCCCGACACCGGCGCGGGGATAGGTCGAGAGGCTGCCCATGAAGGGCGCCAGCGCGAAGCCGCCGGCAACGGCGAGATAGGCAGTGCTCGAGCCTTCGATCATGCCGAGCCGCAGCGTCTGGCCGCGCTTCAGGAGATGGCTACGATCGGATTCGATCGGCTTGGGCGGCGCATCGGGCCTGTCGATCAGGGTGGGCGAGAGGGGGCCGACCAGCGCCACGCGCACGCTGTCGGCCTCGACCAGCAGGTCCGGACCCATCACACCGATTTCTAGGCCGGCGGTGTTGGCCGAATTGCCGGCGAGCGCATTGGCCAGGGTCAACGCGACCCGGTCCATGGCGCCCGCTGTCGGCATGCCGAGCGCCATGAAGCCCCTGCGCCCAAGATCCTGGAGGGTGTCGAACAGGCCGGCCCGCACGACTTTCAGCGCGGCGGTCATGCGCTCATGCTCATGTTCCTCTCCCCCTTCGGGGGAGAGGCTAGGTGAGGGGTGGATCGATCGTAACGATGTCGGCTTTTTGAGAGGTCAACAGCCCCCTCACCCAACCTCTCCCCCAAGGGGGAGAGGAGCATGATGGCTGCCGCGTAATCCGCCGCACTCATTCCTTCACCAGCACCAGCTTCGTCCAATCGAACGTGCCGGCCTCGACGTCGCGGGCGATGCGGTCGTAGGTCTTGCGGTCGATCCGCTGGAAGGACAGCGAATCGCCCGGCGCGAGGAACACCGGCTGCTCGCGCCGCTTGTCGAACATCCACAGCGGCGTGCGGCCGATCAGGTGCCAGCCGCCAGGACTCTCGAATGGATAGATCGTGGTCATGTCCATGGCGATGGCGACCGACGAGCGCGGCACCCGCACGCGCGGCTGCGTGCGCCGCGGCAGATAGAGGCTCTGCTCGAGGCCGGCGACATAGGCCAGCCCGGGCATGAAGCCCAGCACATAGACCTTGAACGGCGAGGCGAGGTGCGCGGCAATCACCTGTTCGGTGGTTTTCTTGGTGCGCTCGGCGACCTCGGCCAGGTCGGGCGCGAACTCGGGATCGTCGTAGCAGCAGGGGAGCGTGACGCGGCGGCTCGCCATGCCGGCGGCCAGGCCGCGCGCGATCAGCAGGTCGATCCTGGGCTGCAGGTCGGCGCGGGACGTGGCTAGTGGATCGTAGGCCACCATCAGCGAGCGCATGGTGGGCACCGTTTCGACGACGCCGGTGAGGTCGCCGGTCTCCTTGGCGCGGCCGATGGCGGCATGGAGGGCCATCACCCGGCCGTTGATTTCGGGGGAGATTTCGTTGCCGAATTCGACAGTGAAGGCGGTGTCGCCGCAGGATAGGTACCGAACGCTCACATCTGCTAGGATAGCGCCTTCGATTCAGGGAGTCTCGCATGGCCGCCACCAATGCCGGTTTCGTAAACATCAACTCCGACCTCGGCGAGAGCTTCGGGCCGTGGGTGATGGGCAACGACGGCGAAGTGCTGAAGATCGTGACCTCGGCCAACGTGGCCTGCGGGTTCCATGCCAGCGATCCGGTGGTCATGATGGATACGGTGAAGCTCTGCGCGCAGAACGGCGTCTCGATCGGCGCCCATCCCGGCTTCGCCGATCTCCAGGGCTTCGGCCGCCGCGTGATCAACCTCACGATCAAGGAACTGGAAGCCAACATCGCCTATCAGATCGGGGCCTTGCAGGCGATCGCGGCGCTGCACGGCGCCAAGGTCACGCACATGAAGCCGCATGGCATGATGGCGAACATGTCGGCCGAGAGCCCCGAGATGTCGGAGGCCATCGCGCGCGCCACCAAGGCGGTCGATCGCGACCTGATCTTTCTCGCGCAGGCCAACACCGAGCAGGGCAAGGCCGCGCGCAAGCATGGCTTGCGGGTGGCGGAGGAAGTCTTCGCCGACCGGACCTACACCGATGCCGGCTTGCTCACGCCGCGCAAGGAAGCCAATTCGATGATCAAGGACGCCGCCGTGGCGGTGGCCAATGTGCGGCGCATGGTCGACGAGCAGGCGATCTATTCGACATCGGGCAAGCGCGTTCCCTGCCAGGTCGATTCGATCTGCGTCCATGGTGACGGCCCGACCGCGGTCGCGGTGTCCAAAGCGGTGCGCGAAGGCCTCGAGGCCGCCGGCATCCGTATCGTGACGCTGCCGGAAATGCCCAGCCTGCGGCACTGATCCTTTACCGGCCCTTTCACCTGAATGTGACCGCCGCTGGCCCTGTGCGGCGCGCGCGTGTTGGGCATAGTCCCGGGACCACCCGCAGAGGTGGCACAACCGGGAGTTAACGCCATGAACAGACTCGTCGTTGCGGCTGCGGCCGCGGCATTGCTCGTGTTGCCGTGTGTAACCAATGCCCAGGCACCGGCTGCGCCGCCGGCCTATGGCCTCGGCATTTCCATGGAGGCGGCCAAGAAGGCGATGGCGGCCGCCGAGGCCGAAGCCAAGAAGAACAACTGGCCGGTGGCCATCGCCATCGTCGACAGTTCGAGCAAGCTCGCCGCCTTCTCGAAGATGGACAATACCCAGCACGGTAGCGTCGACATCGCCATCGGCAAGGCGACGACGGCCAACAACCTCCGGCGGCCAACCAAGGCGCTGCAGGACGGTATTGCCCAGGGCGGCGCCAATCTGCGCATGTTGGGCCAGCCGGGCATCACCCCGCTTGAGGGCGGTGTGCCGATCATCGTCGACGGCAAGATCATCGGCGCCATCGGTGTCTCCGGTGTGGCGTCCGACCAGGACGCCCAGGTCGCCATGGCAGGTGCTGCAGCGGCAAAATAGCAGCTAAATCGGCCCTTTCACTGGCTTGTCGGACGCCGCTTCGCCGCTATAGTCCGCCCCGTTCGGGGTAGATTATAGTGGCGGGAGTGGCGTATGGCGGTGTTCGGTAAAGCCCAATATATCAAGCGTGTAGAGGACGACCGTCTGCTGACAGGCAAGGGTGGCTTTGCCGACAATCTGACCCGTCCCAACCAGGCCCATGTCGTGCTGGTGCGCTCGCCGCAGGCGCATGCCCGCATCGTGAAGATCAACGCTGAAGCGGCCCGCAAGGCGCCGGGTGTGGTCGCTGTCTACACATGGGCCGACATGGAGGCGGAAGGCAGCGGCTATTTCGTGCTGCCTGCGATGTTCCCCAATGCCGACGGCAAGAAGCCCGACATGACGCCGCGCCGTCCGCTGGCACACGAGGTCGTGCGCTATGTCGGCGAGCCGGTGGTCGCGATCGTGGCCGACACAAGGGAGCAGGCCCAGGATGCCGCCGAACTCGTCGAGGTCGACTACGAGCAGCTGCCGTCGGTGACCGAGATCGACGATGCACTGAAGCCTGATGCGCCGCAGGTCTGGAAGGGCGCTCCGGGCAATCGCGTCGGCTTCAACCGCTTCGGCGATTCAGCCAAGGCCGATGCGGCCTTCTCCGCCGCCGCGCACAAGGTCGAGATCGATATCGTGCATCAGCGGCTGATCGTGAACGCCATGGAGCCGCGCGCGATCATGGCGGAGTGGGACGGCGACCGCATGGTCGTGCATATCGGCAGCCAGAATCCGTCGGCGACGCGCGACGTCCTGTGCGACGTCATTCTCAAGATGCCGAAGGACAAGGTGCGCGTGCTGGTGCGCGACATCGGCGGCGGCTTCGGCATGCGGACCGGCATCCAGCCCGACGAATCGGTCGCGGTGTGGGTGGCCAAGGTGCTGAAGCGTCCGGTGAAGTGGCGCGCCGAGCGCAGCGAGGAGTTCGCCTCGGCGACTGCCGGCCGCGACCAGCTGCACAAGATGGCGCTGGCGCTCGACAAGGACGGCAGGATCCTGGCGTTGCGCATGGAAGCCTTCGCCAATGTCGGCGCCTATCCGTCGGGTGCCGGCATCGCCATCCCGCTGTTCGTCGGGCCCAAGGTCTCGACCGGCACCTACGTTGTCCCGCTGGTCGACCTCAAGATCACCTGCGTGCTGACCAACACCGCGACGATCGGCGCCTATCGCGGCGCGGGCCGGCCGGAATGCCTGCTCGATCTCGAGCGCCTGATGGACACGGCGTCGCGCCAGCTCGGCATCGATCCCGCCGAACTGCGCCGCCGCAACTTCGTGACGCCGGCGCAGATGCCCTACACCACGGCGATGGGCGAGAAATACGACACCGGCGACTTCAATCTGTTCCTCACCAAGACGCTCGAGGCGGCCGACTGGAACGGCTTCCCGGCCCGCAAGGCCGAGGCCGAGAAGCGCGGCAAGCTCTACGGCCGCGGGCTCGCCTCCTACGTCGAATGGACCAGCGCCATGGTCATGAATGAGATGGCCCACTACGAGGTGAAGGCCGACGGCAAGGTCGTGATCTGGATGGGCACGCAGGGCATGGGGCAGGGGCTGCAGACCAGCTTCACCCAGCTCGCCTCGGAGCTGCTCGGCATCGATGCCTCCCAGATCGAGATCGCGATGGGCGATTCCGACAAGGTGGGCGGCGTTGGCTCGATGGGCTCGCGCTCGGCCTATATCGGCGGCTCGGCGGTGCTGAGCGGCAGCGAGAAGCTCGTCGACAAGGGCAAGGAGCTGGCGGCCGACGCGCTCGAGGCGGCCACGGCCGACATCGTCTATGCCGGCGGCCGCTTCACCATCACCGGCACCGATCGCGGCATTGGGCTGGGCGAGCTGGCGGCGAAGCAGCCGGACAAGCGCATCTTCATCGAGAACGTGAACACGGTCGACGGCATCGCCTGGCCCAACGGCGCCCATGTCGGCGAGGTCGAGATCGATCCCGAGACCGGCGACGTCACGCTCAAGCGCTACACCACGGTCGACGATGTCGGCCGCCCGCTGCACCGGCCGATCGTGTTCGGCCAGATCCAGGGCGGCTGCGCCCAGGGCATCGGCCAGGCACTGCTCGAGGAGAACGTCTACGACCGCGAATCGGGGCAGCTCATCACCGGCTCTTTCATGGACTATGCCATGCCGCGGGCGACGACGTTCCCGACCTTCAACAACCAGCTCGACGACAGCGTGCCGGCCAAGACCAACCCGCTGGGCGCCAAGGGTGTGGGAGAATCGGGCGCGGTAGGCTCGACACCCACCGTCATGAACGCGATCATGGATGCGCTGTGGCCGCTCGGCATTCGCAACATCCAGATGCCGGCGACGCCGCACCGTGTCTGGCAGGCGATCCGCAGCGCAAAGGGGTAAAGGGCGGACGATGAAGCAGCGCATCTTCGGTTGGATATCGGTCGTCATCGGCATCCTCTTCGCCGTGGCGGTGGTCGAAGTGACCGCGATCGCCTGGCTGTACATCGAGGATGGCCGCTACACGCCGGCCGCCGAACTCTACGAGCGGACGCAGAATACCTACGTCCGCGACGCGACCAAGGGATCGGCGTGCCGCTACGTCGACACGCTCTACCCGCACCCGTATGTCGCGTTCGTCCACCATGGCAACCCGCCCTGCGGCATCCCGTGGGTCAACAATATCGGCCTCTTCGGCGACGACTTCACCGTGCTCAAGCGGCCCGATCGCTACACGATCCTGCTGACCG
Source organism: Alphaproteobacteria bacterium (assembly GCA_947474005.1). Taxonomy (GTDB): domain Bacteria; phylum Pseudomonadota; class Alphaproteobacteria; order Reyranellales; family Reyranellaceae; genus Reyranella. Next base: position 9,451 of record CANJHI010000181.1, read on the forward strand.
GCGGGTCGGTCGCCTCCCAGCTCGGACAGAACGCCAAGCCTCCCGCGCCGCGCTACTTCGAGGAGGAGCTGAACAAGAAGTACATCAGCCCCAACGGCAAGCCGTTCCTGGTCTTGAACGGCGGCGACGGCGCGTGGAAGGAGCCGCAGGCCTTCATCCTGTTTGCGCTCTATGCCACCTCCGTCGACGCCGTGGTGACGCTCGATGGCTTCAACGAGCACTATTACTTCTGGCCGGGCGCGCAGGCGCGCTTCGAGAGGCCGCTCAGCAACTTCATCGAGGTCAACCCGTTCGTCGCCGACGAGAATTTCGGCGACGCCGCCATCGGCTGGGTGATGGGCCGGTTGGCCGGAGGCTTGGCGCTCAATCCGGTCCTCGGCCACTCCCACGCGGCATATATGGTCATTCGCGGTATCGAGGCCGCGGCCAAGGGCAAGGACAGTTTCAAGTCGAACAAGAAGACGACCCTGGAAGGCATGTTCCTCATGCCCGAGGACATACGGCGGGATCACGAGCTGGCCTTCGCCGTCCAGCTCGGCCTCTATCAGAAGTATGTCCGAGGCATCGAGGCGCTGGCCCGCGACTACAATGTGAAAACAGCCTACTTCCTGCAACCGGCCCCGGCGTGGGGCAAGGAGCTGACGGAAGAAGAAAAGCGCGTTGTGGGCGACCTGTCCTATCGCGACCTCTACAGGAAGATCATGGCCGGCATGATGACGCTGCGGGAGCGCAACGTGCCGATTTTCGACCTGGGTGACATCTTCACGGACCAGAAGGGGACGATCTACGCCGACCATATCCATTTCGCCCGGGACGCGGTCAACGAGAGCCCCGGCAACCGGCTGATCGCGGCGCGCATGGGGCAGTTGCTGGCCGAAACCTGGGGCCTGCAGCGCAAACCCTAGGTTGTTCACAACATTGGGATTTTTCACTTTCCCTACGGTTTTCTGTTGATTCAGTGACGCTGCCGCGTTTCACTGGCCGAGACGCATCAAAATCAATCGGCGTGCTCAGGCACGCCTTATAAGCGTCGCTAGGGATGGAGATGTTCATGGCCGTCACGCGTCGGCAATTCATGAAGGTTAGTGCGGCAGGGCTTGCCGCCTCTTCCGTTGGGGCGTTGGGATTCCTCGGCGCGGGCGAAGGCCTCGCCGCCGGTGTCAGACCGTTCAGGCTCGAAAAGGCGACCGAGACCCGCAACACCTGCCCCTATTGCGCAGTGGCCTGTGGTGTCCTCGTCTATTCGACGGCCGATGGCACGAAGGACGCCAAGCCGAAGGTCATCCATATCGAAGGCGACTCGGACAATCCGATCAATCGCGGCACGCTCTGCCCGCGTGGTGCCGCCTCGCTCGGCTTCCTGCACAGCCCCAACCGGCTGCAGTATCCGATGCATCGCAAGCCGGGCAGCGACAAGTTCGAGCGCGTGACCTGGGACTTCGCGATGGAGCGCATCGCCAAGCTGGCCAAGGAAGACCGCGACAAGAACTTCGTCGCCAAGAACCGCGACGGCGTCACGGTGAACCGCTGGCTCACCACCGGCTTCTTCGCCGGCTCCTCGTGCAGCAACGAAGCGGGCTATCTCACCTACAAGGCGATCCGATCTACCGGGATACTCGCCTTGGAGGACCAAGCTAGAATTTGACACGGACCGACGGTGGCCAGTCTTGGCCCCACATTCGGACGTGGCGCGATGACGAACAGCTGGAACGACATCAAGAACGCCGATGTCGTCCTGATCATGGGCGGCAATGCCGCCGAAGCTCACCCGTGCGGTTTCAAATGGGTGACTGAAGCCAAGGCCAACAACGGCGCCAAGCTGATCGTGGTCGATCCGCGCTTCACGCGCTCGGCCGCGGTTTCGGACCTCTATGCGCCGATCCGGCCGGGCACCGACATCGCGTTCCTCTCGGGCGTGATGCGTTACCTGCTGGGTAACGGCAAGATCCACCAG
>CANJHI010000182.1 GCA_947474005.1 Alphaproteobacteria bacterium
CCCGTGCTCAACATCAACATGCACGAGGTCACCAACAAGAAGCTGAAGGGCATGCGCCCGCACATGATCTACCAGAACACTTTCTACAAGGGCTTGGACGCGAGTTTCTGAGCGGAGGAACGAACATGCTGAAGGCTCTTTGCAGCGCAGTTGCCGCGCTGGCGATGACGGGTGCGGCCGAGGCGCAGACGCTGCGCATGATGAAGTCGCTCGATGCGCCGCATTACGACGGCCAGCGCACGACCTGGTCGCCGACCTCCGACATCGTCAACATGTTCCAGGATACGCTGGTGGCGATGGACTGGGACGGCAAGACGGCGATCCCCTATCTCGCCAAGTCCTGGACCGTGAGCCCCGACGGCAAGCTATACACCTTCAAGCTGCGCGACGATGTGCAGTTCTGCAGCGGCAAGAAATTCACCGCCGCCGACGTGATCTATTCCTTCAAGCGTCTGACCAGCTCCGAGCTCAAGGCGCCGCTCGCCTGGCGCGCCGGCAATATCAAGGAGCTGCGCGCGCCCGATCCCTACACCGTCGAGTACGAACTCAACGAGCCGTTCGCCGACCTGCTGCTGCAGCTCACCATGTTCACGACGGCGATCCACAATAAGGAGAGCGTCGAATCGCTGGGCAAGGACTACGGCATCAAGGCGATCGACGGCACCGGTCCGTGGTGCTTCGAGAGCTGGCAGCCGCGCACGGAGATCGTGCTGAAGCGCCATGACGCCTACAAGTGGGGCCCCTCGATGTACCAGAACAAGGGGCCGGTGAAGTTCGAGAAGCTCAGCATCAAGATCGTGCCCGAGGATTCGAGTCGGGTCGCCGCCATGCTGGGCGGGCAGTTCGACGTCACGCACCAGATCCCGCTGCAGTTCATCCAGCAGGTCAAGGCCGCGCCCAACCTCAACGTCCAGGAGGCCCAACCCAACTTCCAGCTCATGTACTACGGCTACAAGACGACGCGGCCCATGGTCGCCGACAAGCGCGTACGCGAGGCGATGAACATCGCCATCAACCGCGCCGACATCGTCAAGGGCATCATGCTGGGCAACGCCGACCCGGCCTATACCTTCATCGACCCCAAGGCGCTCGATTTCGCCGATTCGACCAAAGGCATCATCAAGGAGGACGTCGAGCGGGCGAAGAAGCTGCTCGACGAGGCTGGCTGGAAGGTCGGTGCCGACGGCATCCGTGAGAAGGACGGCGTCAAGCTCGCGCCCCGTGTGCTGTTCACGCAGGTCTCCTACTTCCCGCGCGTCTCCGAGGCGATCCAGGGATACATGCGCAAGATCGGCATCGACTGGAAGATCATGGGTTACGACTCCACCATCGCGCCGGCCGAGATGGCCAAGCAGGACTTCGACCTGTGGACGGTGACCTTCCCCTACATCTCGTCCGGCGACCTGCTGAACTTCTACTTCGATTCCAAGAACATGCCGGCGCCCAACCGGATGAACTGGAACGACGCCAAGACCGACGAGTACCTGAAGATGGGCCGCGCCTCGATCTCCGAGGCCGACCGCACCAAATACTACATGCTGGCCCAGCAGCGCGTGACCGAGGAGCATCTGTGGATGCCGGTGATGAACATCGCCATGTACACGACCAGCCTCAAGAAGCTGAAGGGTGTGCGGCCGCACATGCTCTATCAGAACACCTTCTACAAGGGCCTGGATTACTCGTTCTGATGGACAAGCTGCTCGAGGTCCGCGGCCTCAAAACCCACTTCGCGACGGACCGCGGCCTGTTCCGCGCCGTCGACGGCATCAGCTTCGACGTGCCGCGCGGCCGCACTGTCGGCCTGGTGGGTGAATCGGGCTGCGGCAAGAGCGTGACCTCGCTCTCGGTCATGGGCCTGGTGGCGCCGCCCGGGAAGGTCGAGGCCGAGGCGGTGGCCTTCGAGGGCCGCGACGTGCTGGGCCTCTCGGCCGACGAGCGCCGCAAGCTGCGCGGCGGCAAGATGTCGATGATCTTCCAGGAGCCGATGACGAGCCTCAATCCGGTGCACACCATCGGACAGCAGATCGTCGAGGCGATCCTGGCCCACACCACCCTGTCGCCGCAGGCGGCCAAGGCGCGGGCGGTCGAAATGCTCGAGCTGGTGCGCATCCCCTCGCCCGCCCAGCGCATCGACGACTATCCGCACAGCCTCTCGGGCGGCATGCGCCAGCGGGTCATGATCGCCATGGCGCTGTCGTGCGAGCCCGCGCTGCTGATCGCCGACGAGCCCACGACGGCGCTCGACGTCACCATCCAGGCGCAGATCCTCGACCTGCTGCAGGACCTGCAGCGCCGCCTTGGCATGGCGATCCTGATTATCACCCACGATCTCGGCGTGATCGCCGAGGTGGCCGACGACGTGCTGGTGATGTACGCCGGCCAGATCGTCGAAAGCGCCCCGGTCAATGCGCTGTTCGCCGACCCGCAGCACCCCTACACGATCGGGCTTTTAGGCTCGATCCCGCGGCTCGACGTCGAGCGCGCGCGACTGGCCACCATCGAGGGCACGGTGCCCAGCCCCAACAACCAGCCCAAGGGCTGCCGCTTCGCCCCGCGCTGCCCCTTCGCCGACCGCCGCTGCCACGACGAACCGCCGCCGTTGCGTACCCTCGGCGACGACCATCGCGTGGCCTGCTGGAAGGCGCCGGTCGAGACAGCAGGTGTGACACCATGAACGACCCCAGCAACACGGCCGTTCAGGTGCCCGTTCTCCAGGTAGACGGCCTGGTAAAGCACTTCCCCGTGAGCCGCGGCCTGATCCGACGCAAGGTCGTGGGCCTCGTCCGCGCCGTCGAAGGCGTCACCTTCGAGATCGCCCGCGGCGAGACGCTGGCGCTGGTGGGCGAATCGGGCTGCGGCAAGTCCACCACCGGCCGGCTGGTGCTGCGCCTGATGGACCCGACCGGCGGCTCGGTGCGCTTCAAGGGCGAGGAGATCGCCAACCTCGACAAGAATTCGCTGCGGCGCCTGCGCCGTCACATGCAGATCATCTTCCAGGACCCGTACGCCTCGCTCAACCCGCGCATGACCGTGGGCGAGATCCTGGCCGAGCCGATGGCCGTCCACGACCTGCACACCGCCGCCGAGCGCGAAACGCGCGTAAAAGAGCTGCTCGACGTGGTGGGCCTGCTGCCCGAACACCACAGGCGCTACCCGCACCAGTTTTCCGGTGGCCAGCGCCAGAGGATCGGCATCGCCCGCGCGCTCGCGGTCAACCCCGACCTGATCGTCTGCGACGAGCCCGTCTCGGCGCTCGACGTCTCGATCCAGGCGCAGATCGTGAACCTGCTGCAGAACCTGCAGCGCCGCTTCGGCCTCTCCTACCTCTTCATCGCCCACGACCTCGCCGTGGTGAAACACATCAGCGACCGCGTCGCGGTGATGTATCTCGGCAAGCTGGTCGAGATCGCCTCCAAGCGCGACCTCTACGACCGGCCGCGGCATCCCTATACGCAGGCCCTGCTGGCGGCGATCCCGCGACCCGACCCCAGCGTGCGCAAGGATCGCATCCTGCTGGCGGGCGACGTGCCGAGCCCCTTCGCGCCACCGCCGGGCTGCCGCTTCCACACCCGCTGCCAGTACGCCCAGGCACGCTGCCGCGAGGAGGAGCCCGTGCTGCGCGACGCCGGCGACGGACCCAGCGGGGGCCATCGCGTCGCCTGCCACTTCTTCGAGACGCTGCCGGTCCCGGCCGCACCCACCTCGCTGGCCGCCGGCACCTGCAAATTCGCCGTCCGCCTCGCCGCCTTCGAAGCGGCGAAGGCCGCGCGTACCGCCTGATTTGCGGAAACCTCCGCCAATTGTTCGCTTTTGATCGTGAATCGCGTCAAATCGCGTCGTTTCACAAACAGACGCTGAAAAAGTACCCATAAATCAATCCTTTCAGACACGCCAAAAAGGACACCAAACCGTCTTCGATTCCGTTCGTGTCAGAAGTTGTTCGGACTGGTGCGGAAATTCACCGGGCAGCACAAGGACCGCGCTGAGGGCATCAGGCGGATTCAGCGTCGCTGGTGCGTATCGACGCCGGATATGGAAGAGCCGTGGCGGGGTTTGAACCAGGCCTCGGAATTCACTTGTCCGGGTTCAGATCTGGATACTGCCGGAAGATCGGTATCTCTATATTTCCGTGCAAGATCCCCGACACCTCGGCCAGATGCTTTCGAACCGTCTTCTTCTCGACCTCGTCGGTGATTTCTTCAATCAGTTCATACAGCGCATTGAATTGCTCATCCATGGAGCGAACGCCTTCGATAATTCGTGACGCAAGAGATTTTTCCATATCTGCAGACTCCTCAAGTTGATGGTAGCGGCTTACCGTCTGGCCAGAACCCACTTTCAGTTGCATTTTTCCTCACCGATCTTGGTCAATGGGACCTGTGTATTCGTGCGGGGAGTCTCGCCTAGTAACTGCAACCACTTGGGGCAACGCATTCGCGGACACATCGACGATACCGCCCGTGTGAATCCCGGCCGCTGCCGGGAAGCGCTTCCAGACCTCTGTCCGCAAAGAGAGCCGTGCACTTCCTTCGACAAGCGTCGATAACCTGGGCGCAGCTATCGGATGAAGCGATTTCCGCATTCGGCAGCACAGGGTCGGCGGCCTGTCGAGCGGGGGGCAAGTCGCCCGCGGAATAGCCGGGGAGTGGATTGTCCGGTGGCTGTAAGTGCGCCTTGGCAATCCGCTCTTCGCGCCGCTTTTCGAGCTCCTCGTAGACGATATCGGTCGCCTGCTCGCGGCGGATGATCGGCACGATGTAGTCGACCGTACGCTGCACGATGGCATCGAGGTCGGCGTGATTGGGATCGCGGCCTTCGATGACGGGAAAGGCTTTCAGGTCGCGCCGCAGCAGATACGCCGCCCGCCCCGAGGGGCTCAGCCGGCGGTCCATCCAGGGCGCGTTCCGCATCCAGGCGAAGGGATCGTGCCGCACGATCGGCGGCTCTTCGGCGGCAGGCTCCTGCGACGGAGCTGCGGCGGGCGGAGCGGTCTCGTCCGTCGGTTCGACGGAGCGCGCACCGTCGGGCGTGACGCGGATTTCGGGCAATACGTAGGCTTCGTCGCCGGGCTCATTTGGCTCGTTCATGGCGGTCTCCAGAAACGGAAAAGGCCGCCCGGGAGGGGGCGGCCTGAGGTCATGGGAAGCGGACAGCAAAAGGCCCGCACCGGGGGTTTCCGGGCGGGCCGCGACGGGGATGCAACGCCCCTATAGTAGGATATTTATTACCATTTTCCTGTTGAACCTGCAACTTCGGCTTTGCGGGTCTCGTATGCGTTCATGGCAGGGCTGCGCCCCGGCCGCGCTCCTCATTGGCCGGTCAACCCAGTTCAGCAACCATCCGGGCAAGGTTTGCCTCCGCCTTCGGGCGGGCCTCGCGCAGCCGCTCGCGAATGCGATCCGCCTCGGGACCATGCGCGCTCGCATCCTGCGCGCCGGCACCCGCGCCCGACAACCGGTGCTCCGACACCCAGCGGCGAAGCGCCTTGTCGACTCCCCAGCGCCGGCCGCTTCGAAGGTCAGCAAGCGTCAAGCGAAGCCAATCCAGATGCGAACTTCCCACCTGCATGGGCAGGCAGAGATCGTTCTTCGCCGCCTCGTCGTCATGGGTGGCTTCGATATGGGCGGTGAAGGCCGAGCTGAAGCAGATGAGGCCGGCGCGGATCATCTGGACGGTGATCCGGTCCCCCTCGAAAACGGGAACATTGGGGCGGCCACCAACCGCCCGCGCCGTGCAATCGATGTAAAGAGCGTCCGGCGCCCCCGCCACTTCGCCACGCTCCAGCAGGATCCTGTCGCGCTCGATCCGCCGCACGTAACCCTGGCGCACGACATCCTTGATGGTGCGCAGCATCTCCACTTCCGCCACCGAGATGGTGGCGCCACGATACATGGTGGGCTGCACCGTCCGATCGATGCGCAACAACTGCCCGACCCCTTCCAGTCGCTCGAAAAGATCGGTGACGGAGGTGGCCTGAACCACTGATTCGAACAGATCCGCCTGACCGCCCGCGCTGCGCTGGAAAAAGGCCTCGCCCGGCTGGGTCGTGTCGCGATTGATGACCCAGCAATCGCGCGGCACGATCCAGCGTATCTTTTCTGGCCGCGCGCCCATCTGCAGCAGCCAGACCCCGACATCCATCGCCGTCTTTCCGCCGCCCAGGATCACATGGTCTTCATGGTCGGGCGCCGTCCTCGGCAACGCGTTGGGCGTGACGAGCTTCACGCCCTCGGCAACCTCGAAGGAGGGCGTGTGTGTCGAGGGGACCGTGGTGTTGAAATAGGTGGCGTCGACGAGCTTCTTGCGGAAGGCGATCTCGTGCACCGCGCCCGAGAGGTGGGAGCGGACTTTGCCATCTCCCAGATAGTCGCACATGGGAAAGTAGTGGACCCGGCCGGACGGCAGGAACCGCTCCCGCATGAGCCGCTCGAAGTAGCTGGTGACCTCGGCGCCCGAGGCGAGTTCGTAATAGCCCTTGTTGAAGCCGGTTTCGTCGATGCGGTTGCTGCCGAGCGGGCGCGAGCCGACCCCATAGAAGGCCGATGGCTGATGGAGGCGGACAAAGGAATAGGCATCGTTCCAGTGGCCCCCCGGCATGTGATGCCGGTCGACGATGGCCACCTCGGCATCCGTCTCGGTCAGAAGCTGGTCCGCGAAAGTCATGCCGACGGCGCCGCTGCCGATGATGAGATAGTCCGTCGTCAGCATTCGTATTCCCCCCGCAACGAGTGCTCCCCCTATTCCACCCATTCCGTGCAGCGTTTGCCACCCTGGCAAGTCGCGACAAATGTGGATTAGTGGGGCGATCAGGCGCTCGAGTGGGCGCGGCGCCAGGACTTACTCGACAGCGGCCTTCACGCAACTGCCCGCCGCCGTCTCGCTGTCCTTTGCGTTGCCGGCCGCAATTCTATTGCCCGACACCAGGAGCTTGGTCTGGGCCTCGACGACGGATTGCCAGTTTCCCCGGGTCGGCTTGTCGGCCATGGACGCGGCATAGATCAGGAAGGAATCGCCATTCAGCTTCATGGCACAGGTGTCTCCCGCCGCGGCATTCGCAAAGGCTGCCGTGCTGGAAATCGTCAGGATCGTGGCCAACACGCCAACTGCATGCTTCATCGCGGTTCCTCCGAATCCGGGTGTCATTTTACATGTCTTGGCTGTCGCTCAAATGACTTCATTCGCCGTCGGCATGAGCGCGCAGGATGCGCGCGGTCCAGGAGATCATGACTCTTCCGGACCGCGCGCATCCTGCGCGCTCATGGTCGAGGATCAATGCCGCCTTCCGCGCACCACGGCGCGCAATGTCGCCACCGCGCGGTCGATCTCCGCTTCGGGTGTGCCGGCGTAGCCCAGGATCAGGCCGTGCCGTCGGGGGCGGCCGGCGTAGCAAACCGAGAGCGGCTGCACGACGAGGCCGGCGGCCGCCGCAGCCTTCGTCACGGCAACATCGTCGAACGACTTCGCAAGCCTGGCCACCGGCATCGCGATCAGGTGCATGCCGCCTGCGTCGGGCGCGATCGTCAGCAGGCCGTCGAGATGGCGTTCGGCCGCCGCCAGCAGCGCCTCACGCCGCCCGGCATAGAGAAGGCGCGTGCGGCGCAGATGGGCGGCGAGATGGCCTTCCGCGATGAAGCGCGCCAGCGCGCCCTGGGCCATCAGCGGCGCGCGCACCGAGATCCTGTCCATCAGCCGCTCCGTCACCTCGACCAGCGAGGACGGCAGGACGAGAAAGCTGAGGCGCAGCGCCGGGAACAGCAGCTTGGAGAAGCTGCTGAAGTAGGCGACGCGGCCGGAGCGGTCGAGCGCGCGCAGCGGCGCCAGCGGCCGGCCGCTGTAACGGTACTCGCCGTCGAAATCGTCCTCGGCGATCCAGCCCTTGTGACGCTCGGCCCAACTCAGCAGCTTTAGCCGGCGCTGCAGGCCGAGCACGGCGCCGAGTGGGAAATGATGGGCGGGCGCCACGATCGCGAGGCGTGCCTCCGGGGCCGCGGCCTCGGCCGCCTCGGGTGGGAAGCCCGCCTCGTCGATGCGCACCGGCACGGCGCGTACGGAGGCCGCAGCCAGAGCATCGCGCACGCCGATGAAACCCGGTTCCTCGATCCAGGCCGCGTCGCCCGCGTCGAGGGCCACTTCGGCGAAGAGCGCCAGCCCGTGGCGGATGCCGGTGGTGATGACGACCTCGCGCGCCTCGCAGCTAAAACCGCGCGCCACGCCGAGGTAGGTCGCGACCGCCTCGCGCAGGCCGGCATGGCCGAACGGGTGCGCGGCTGCCGCTTCCGCAGATGGCCGGCGCCATTCGCGCTCCAGCAGCTTGGCCCACAGCGCGAAGGGAAAGGCCTCGCGGTCGGGCTGGCTGGTCGGAAAGGCCAGCGGCAGGGCGTCTGATGCGACCGGCGGGCTGGCGGCCAGCAGGGCGCGGGCGCGTCTCGCTACAATCGGGCGCGCGACTGTGGGGCAGGCAATCTGCGGCGCTTCCAATGGCACCGGCGTGCGCGGCGCATATAACATCTCGTCCGGCAGGTTGGCCGCCACCGACATGGCCGAGCCCGGCTGGCCCACGACGTAGCCCTCGGCCACGAGCTGGTCGAGCGCCAGCACCACCGTGCCGCGGGCGCAGTCGAGATCCTGCGCCAGCAGGCGCGACGACGGCAGGCGCGTGCCGGGTTTCAGCCGGCCCTCGAGGATGGCGCGCCGCACCTGCTCGCCGATCTGGCGATGCAGCGGCAGCGGGCTCGCGGGATCGAGCGCGACACCGAGCGGCGGCGCGCGGCGGGAGCGATTGGCGCGAGGCATCTGAACTGGTCCAGTCGTTTTTGCTCAAACCGGCTCTTTCACCTGATCCGTATCGCGGTGATTGTCCAGCCCGCAAGCAACCCCCTTCCCGGTGCGCCCAAAGGTCATGTCATGAGCCCTCCCGATTCAGTCGATTCCCCCGCGAGCTATCCCGTCACCAACGTGAACAAGGTGAAGCGCGTCCACGAGCGAGGGCGCTACGACAAGGCGACCGTGCACGCGATCCTCGACGCCGCCCTGGTCTGCCACATCGCCTATGTCATCGACGGCCGGCCCTACTGCACGCCGACCGGCTTCTGGCGCGAGGGCAGCCACCTCTACTGGCACGGCTCCTCGGCCAGCCGCATGATCCGCAGCCAGAAGGAAGGCGTCGACGTCTGCCTCACCGTCACGCATCTCGACTCGCTGGTGATGGCGCGTTCCGGCTTCCACCACTCGGTGAACTATCGTGCCGTCATGGCCTTCGGGAAGGCGCATGTGATCGACGACCCTGAAGTGAAGCTGAAGCTGATGGACCGCTTCATCGACCGCATCTACCCCGGCCGCTCCAACCTCATCCGCCAGCCGAACAAGCAGGAATTCAAGGCGACCACCATGATCGGCATGGAGATCGAGACGGCGTCGGGCAAGATCCGCAACACCCATGTCGCCGACGAGGAAGAGGACTACGCGGGCGTGCCGGCCTGGTCGGCGCTCTATCCGATCACGCAAGTGCTGGGCGAGCCGTCCGACTGCCCGCGCCAGCTCCCCGGCCTCACGCGGCCGGACAAGATGTCCGACTTCGAGCCGGGCAGCCGCTTCGATGAGCTGATGACGAAGAGCTATCGCCGGACGTTCGGAAGCTAGTCACTGCTGGGGGCGCGCCACTCCGTGGCGCGATCTTCGCTAAACATTGACGACGACGCGAGGCTGAGTAGTCCGCCACGGGGTGCCGTTGAGGCCCGAATTTGCTATAGTCGGTGGCCTCTGGAGAGAGAGCCATGCCCGACACCGTCGCCCCCCCTAAGGACGCCATCGAACCCGCCGCCGAGCGCCGCGCCAGCCTCGACCAGGCGCTCGCCAGTACGCGACTCGAAGGGCACGTCCCTACGCCCGAGTTCCTCGCCGACTGCGAGGACTACATTGCTGGAAGGGTCACGCGCGAGGAAGCCATGGCCCGCAGTACTGCACGCGCACTCGCGGCCGAGCGGGCCGCCGATGCCGCGTGATGACAAAGACCCGTACCTCTATCCCGACTCCGACGTTCTGAGAAACAAGCAGGGCCTGCGATCAGCAGAGGCCCTTGCCGACCACGAGCACGAACACGCGGCGTGGCGCCTCTCCGAAATGCTCCGATGGCCACCACCCAGTCGCTTCGACCTCGAAACGCTGAAGCGGTTCCACGGCCATATCTTCCAAGACGTGTATGACTGGGCGGGATCGGTCCGCAGCGTGGACATCGCCAAGGCCGGGCAAATGTTCTGCCGCCCGGGCTTTCTCGTAAGTGAAGGCAAACGGCTGGCCGATGCACTCGCCGGGGAGAATCTCCTGCGAGGCCTAGAACGCGCGGCTTTCGTCGAACGGCTCGCGGAGCACTACGGCGACTGGAATGCGCTCCATCCCTTCCGCGACGGCAATGGCCGGTCCACGCGCGAATTCTTTCGCCAGCTTGCGAAGCAGGCGGGCTATAAGCTCGACCTGACGAAGATCGAGCGGGGCACGTGGAACGCGGCTTCTGCCAGCAGCTTCAATGGCGATACGAAGCCCCTGCGCGACGTGCTTGAGGCGGCCGTTCGACCCGCCTGAATATCCCTAGTTTATCGTGCGCAACATCGGTCGACGGGATCACTATGCTCAGCCCAAAAAGCTGGTATGATGAAGTCATACCAGAGGATCGGTCATGACCAAGGTCTCCAAACGCACCTTCAGCCTGCCGGCTGAGCAAGCGGCGTATATCGACGCGAAGGTCGAATCAGGAGCATACGTTTCGAGTTCCGAGGTCATCAGGGCCGGTCTTCGCGCCCTTCAGGAACGCGACGCCGCGGTCGAGCGCTGGCTGCAAGATGAGGTAGCCCCCGTCCACGACGCCATGAAAGCTAATCCCGAGCGCAAGCTTTCGGCAAAATCCGTCTTCTCCGAAGCGCGCGCTCGTTACACGGCAAAGCGCAAGGCACGTCGTTGAGACGTCGGACCGTTGCTTTCGCACCGGAAGCGCGAAGCGATCTTCTTCGTCTGGGCGATTGGATCGCCGAACGCGCCGGTATTGGCGTGGCGTTGAACTACATTGAGCGTCTCGAAGCCTATTGCGCCAGCTTCGAAACCGCCAGCGAGCGCGGCCAACGACGCGACGACATACGCGCTGGTTTGCGCATTGTCGGCTTCGAACGACGGATGGCGATTGCCTTCATCGTCTCGGCAACCGAGGTGACCATTCTTCGCCTCTACTACGGTGGCCAGAACTGGACGGGGGTGCCCAACTAATACCAACCGACAGAACTCATGACAGTTCAGCCCATCGCCGGCTTGTGATGGATGCGATCCTTTGCGGGGTGGCGAGCAGGTCAGTCCAAGCCTTGCAGCAGGCATCGACGATGGCGTCGTAGGTGTCGTGGATGCGCAGGGCGAG
>CANJHI010000183.1 GCA_947474005.1 Alphaproteobacteria bacterium
ACGTAATTTCAGACTCGTAAGCTGGGCACATGTTTCCGCACTCGTCGACAAGGGATGAGACGCTACCAATCAACTTGTTGCGTATTCAAGGCGGTAACATTAAATCGCCGCAAGCCGCCGGAAAAATGAATGCGCATGACCGTGCATCTTTTGATGTGACGAGCGCAACCGGCGCGCGCCGATCAATTGAGCCGTCCACCGGCAACTGACGGCGGGAGATTGAGCCCGGCCTCTGCGAGCGCCGTGGCGAACGTCTTGAGGCGCTGCGCCGCGACGCGCGCGGCGGGCTGCACCATCATCGTATCGAGCGAGACCTGGAGCGGCTCGTCCCGGCCGGCTTGGGCCAGGATGCACAAGGCGATCAGGGTCGCCTCGTCGCTGCTCTGACACGCGCACAACGGCGCGTGAATCTCGAGCGGGCGCCGGGTGCCGAAATGGAGCACGTCCATCAGGGCGGCGAAGTCGGCCAGCGTGTCGAGAAGACCAGCCGTCCGGAAGCCGTCGAGGAGAGCCGATCCCTCCAGCGGCAGTGTCGTGTCGTACTGCCAGCCCGTCAGCTCGCACTGCCACTGCCGCAACGCCCACAGGAGGAAGCGCTCGCCGACAGGCAACGCGCAGATGCAGCCCGGCCGGCCGCAGCTAGGCAGCGAGCGGGCCCGGGAAGGATCGAGGTCGCCGTCCATCGCGTTCTGCATGGGATTTACTCACCGTTGACGATGTGCGCATATTATGCAATTAAGAATTACTCGCAACATAAGATTAGCAGGTGCCCCATGGATCAGTCGCCGCGCTCGTTGGAGCCCTCCACTGTCGGCAACGACAGCATCAAATGGGATGGACCCAATCTCGACGTTCCCGTCGTCGACAGCGTCGCGCTGATGCAAGGCCGGCGCGAACTCGTCATCCGGCACAACGCTCAAACCTACCGTTTGCGCGTCACCGCCTCCGAGAAACTGATCCTGACCAAGTAACGAAATCCTGCGGAACGAGCCGCCTCAGATCGCCTGCTCAGATTGGTGGCTCACCCTCGATCAGCACGCGTTGCATGATGCGCGTCTCGCCCACCGGATAGTCGATCATGACGCGGTGCATGGTGGCGCGGTTGTCCCACACCACGATGTCACCCACCTGCCAGACATGGCCGAAATGGTGTTGCGGCTTGCGCGCCTCGTCGGCCAACTCGTCGAGCAGCGCGTCGCTCTCGCTGCGTTCCAGGCCGACGATGCGGTCGAGCCGGTTGGGATTGAGGTAGAGCGCCTTGCGGCCCGTCACCGGATGGGTCCGGACCAGCGGATGCTCGACATCCGGCGTCTCGGCGATCTCCTGCGGCGTGCGCGCCGACGGCCGGTTGCGCGCCCTGGGCGTGTCGTAGCCGTGCATGGCGCGCTTGCCGTCGATCCGCTGCTTCGTCGCCTCCGGCAGGGCGTCGTAGACCGAGTGCATGTTGCAGAACCAGGTCGAGCCACCGCGGCTCGGGATTTCGATACTGTGCAGGAGCGTCGCCTTGGCCGGCACGGCGAAATACGAATCGTCGGTGTGCCAATCCTCGGCCCGGATCGCCGTCTTGTCGGTCGTGCCGTCGGCCATCAGCGTGCTCACCATCACCGAGACTTCCGGGACGGCGCCGCTGCGCTTGTAGCGCAGCAACTGGGTCCGAGGCTCGCCGAATGCGCGCGCGAAATCGCGCGTCTGCTCCAGAGTCATGGGGTCTCCCGGAATCACGACCAGCAGGTGCTCGGCGAGCGCCTTGTCCAGCATCGCGGCAACTGCCGGCTCGTTTGCGGTGGCGCGGTCGAGGCCTTCGATGCGGGCGCCCAGCGCGCCTTTGTGGGGAACGACTTCCGGCATGACCGTGCAACTCCCGTCAGCGTCTAGTTGTCGAACCCGACGAACACCGTCGCTTCGTCAACGGACTTTCGTTCGGACACGACCGCATTGGCCGGGAAACCTTCATCCGGCCAACCCAGCGCGATACTCTTCATGATGACCTGATCGTCGGCTATTCCGGCGTGCTGACGCACCACAGGTGATTGCATGATGCCCTGGCTGTTGATCACGGCGCCCAGGCCGCGAGACCAGGCGGCATTGACCAGGGCCGTCGCCACGGCACCGCAATCGAAGGGCGTATCGTCGCTGCCGTCCAGCACGCGGTCATAGGTCACGATCACGCAGACCGGCGCGTCGAACTGACGGAAGCCGCGCAGTACCCAGTCCTGGCGCATATCCTTGTCGTCGCGCGCAATGCCCATGGCCGAGAACAATTGCTTGGCGACGCCCACCTGCCTGTCGCGGTGCGGACCTGCGAAGGGCTGCCCCGTGCGAAACTCGCGCGACTGGGGGATGCCCGCCACCATCCGCTCCGTGTTGCCGGCGCGGATCCGATCCAGCGGTTCGCCGGTGATGACGTAGAAATTCCAGGGCTGGGTGTTCATCGACGACGGAGCGCGCATCGCCAAACCGATGATTTCCTCAATCAACGCCCTGGGGACTGGATCGGGTTTGTAACCGCGGATGCTCCGGCGACCGAGGATAACGTCATCGAACTGCATTTGCCTGGGATCTCCGGATGACTCCTGAACTGCCGTGAATTTTCACGGCTTATCGGCCTCCGCGCAAGATAGACGCTTCGAGGCTCGGCAACCCGAGGGGAACCACTAGCGTACGCGCAGCCCGGCTACCAATTCCACCAGCCAGACCTTCGCACGACGCACCATCTCCATCATCCGCTGCCAGGCCGGCAACGCCCGCACGAACCCATAGAGCCTGTCGCGCCATGCGAAGAGCCAGGTCTCCGAGGCCTTGAACCACGGCATCGTCACAAGGGTCGGCCGCAGGATCTGGTACAGCCGCGCCACTAGCGCGGTTGCCAGCATCTTGCCGACGATGACGCTCGCCGTGGCAAGGCCAAACCGCCCCTGCAGCGCAAACCACACGGCGGCCAGCTTGACGGGAAGGACGAGGGTGGAGGGCGCCACGAAGGCGAGCAGCGCGGCCCACGGCGGCAGACCGGCGAGCCAGCGCTCCAGGCGTGCGACCGGCGGCCATTTGGCCAGCGTCGCCATGGCGACGCCGAGATAGTGCAGCAGGACGTCTTCGAAGAAGACGATCGCCGCCGCGATCGGAATGAGAGCCAGTTCGAGGGCGCGCTTGAGGTGGTTTTTCATGCGTCCGCCACCTAAACCACACAAAATGTCATTATAGTGTTTACCATGTTCCAGCGCCGCACGATCGCCCGGCTCATGGCCGCGGCCTCCCTCACCCCCGCCCCCGCCCTCGCGCAGCAGAGCGTGCCGCTGTCGCGCATTGCCTTCGGCTCCTGCGCCGACCAGGCCAAGCCGCAGCCTATCTGGGACGCGATCCAGGCGTACCGCCCGGAGTTCTTCATCTTCGCCGGCGACAACGTCTACGGCGACTTCAAGACCGCCGAGGCCGGCAATCTCCATCAGGCCTACAACGCGGCGGGCAGGATCGCGGGTTACGCAAAGGTCCGCAGCACCGTTCCCCACCTCGCCATCTGGGACGACCACGACTATGGCTCGAACGACGGCGGTGAGGAGTTTCCCCACAAGGCCGTCGCCAAGGACGAATTCCTGAAATTCTGGAAGGTGCCGGCCGACGACATCAGGCGCTCTCGCGATGGCCTCTACACCTCGAAGACATTCGGCCCGGCCGGCCAGCGCGTGCAGATAATCCTGCTCGACCTTCGCTGGTTCCGTTCACCGCTCAGGATCACCGACAAGCGCGGCGCACCGGGCAAGGAGCGCTACCTCCCCGATCCGTCGCCCGACAAGACGATGATGGGCGCCACGCAGTGGGGCTGGCTCGCCGCCGAATTGCGCAAGCCTGCGGAACTGCGCCTGGTCGTGTCGAGCACGCAGGTACTGGCCGAGGGCCATGGCTGGGAGCGCTGGGGCAATTTTCCACTGGAGCGCCAGAAGCTGTTCGACACCATCCGCGCCGCCCGCGCCAACAATGTCGTGTTCCTGTCTGGCGACCGGCACATCGGCGCGCTCTACCGCAAGACGCCACCCGGCCTCTATCCACTCCACGACGTGACCTCGAGCGGCATCAACCAAGTCTATGCGACGGCCAAGGAACCGGGGCCGAATCGCTTGGGCGACCTGCTGGCCGAGGCGAACTTCGGCACAATCGACATCGACTGGCCCCAGCGCCGGCTGACGCTCGCGCTCCGCGACATGCAGGGCGAGGTCCGCCGCTCGGCGGACCTGCGCTTCGACGAGCTGCGGCTGCCCGGTTAGCCGGGCGCCCTACTCCGGCTTGACGCCGGCGGCCTTCACGGCCGGGACCCATTTGTCGATCGAGGCCTTCAGCAGAGCCCGCAGGCCTTCCGGCGTCGCTTCCGCCGGGGTCGGCACGTCGACGGCGAGGTCGGTTAGGCGGGCGCGGATCTTGTCATCGGCAAGCGTCGCGAGCAGCGCCTGGTCGACCTTGGCGATGATCTCCTTCGGCGTCCCCTTGGGCGCGAAGAAACCGTTCCAGATCGTCACTTCATAGCCCTTGAGGCCCGAGGCATCGATGGTCGGCACACCCGGGAGCTGCGGCAACGGCTTCAGCGTGCTGACGCCCAGTGCCCTGATGTTGCCGGCCTGAATCTGGGCCAGCACGTTCACGGCCTGATCGACCATGTAGTCGAACTGGCCGCTGACAAGATCGTTCAGCGCCGGGCCGGTGCCCTTGTAGGGGATCTCCAGCACCTCGACCTGCATCATACTGTTCAGCATCAGGCCGCCCAGGTGCGAGGCGGCGCCAATGCCGGCCATGCCGTACTGCACCTTCTTCTGGTTCGCCTTCACGTAGGCCTGGAACTCGGCGAAGTCCTTGACCGGAAGATCCTTCTTCACGACCAGGACCATCGGATTGGTGCCGCCGAGGCCGATCGGTTCGAGATCCTTCTGGCTGTCGTAGGGCAGCGACTTGTAGAGCGCGATATTGACCGCCAGCGTGCCCATGTGGGTGAACAGAAGCGTGTAGCCGTCGGGCGTCGCCTTGGCGGCCTTGTTGACGCCGATTGTGCCGCCGGCACCTCCGATGTTCTCGATCACGATCTGCTGGCCAAGCGCCTCGCTCATGCGCTGACCCAGAACGCGCGCCAGGGCGTCGGTCGGGCCGCCGGCCGCGAACGGCACGATCATGGTGATGGGCTTGGTGGGATAGGCCTGCGCCATTGCGCCGAACGGCATAGCGGCAGCGCCCAAGGCCGCAGCGGCCGTCAGCAGGACACGTCTTTTCATGAGCTCTAACTCCCTGATTGTCTGGGAAGCGAGCTACACCGTCTTCATTGGCTCTGCAATGGCATGGCCTAGCGGATGGGATAGGCCAAGAGCGCCAAAACGGCGCACGCCAGGAGGAACGAAAGGCCCTGCCAGAACAATTGCGGGCTCCTCTCCAGCAGCGGCGGCGGCGAGGCGCGCAGGAACTCCTCCCGAGGGTGGCGCAGATCGAAGACGAATTCCGAGAGTGCTTCGTAGCGCTGGTTCGGGTCGGGATGGACCGCCTTCTCGAGCGCCCCGTCGACCCACAGCGGAACATCGGGATTGCGGCCGCGCGCGGAATGGTAGGCGAGCTGGCGCTGCTTCGATCGCGTTCGCGCCTGGGCGACCTGCGCGCCGTAGGGAAGCTGCCCGGTCAGCATCTGGTAGGCGATCACGCCCAGCGAGAACAGATCCGACCGCGGCGAGCCGCCCTCGGCCAGGAAATACTCCGGCGCGGTGTATTGCGCGGTGCCGAGGATGTCGTTGCCGTTGATGGCCGGCGACGCCTCGATCACGCCGGCCACCCTCGTGGCGCCGAAATCGATGATCTTCACCGTCCCCTTCGTGTCGATCATGATGTTTTGCGGTCGCAGATCCTGGTGCAGCATTTCCAGGCGATGGAATGCCTGCAGCCCTCTCGCGATCTGCTCGACGATCCCGCGCACGGTCTCGAGATCGGGTTTGGGGTTGTCGTTCATCCATTGGGCGAGCGTCTTGCCCTCGACGTACTCGGTGACGACGTAGAGGTAGTTGCGCTTTCGGGATTGCAGGCGCGGCTTCAGGACGTGAGCGTTGTCGATGCGACGCGCGACCCACTCCTCCATCATGAAGCGCTTGAGGTAGGCCTCGTCGCCGCGCAGGTCGATCGACGGGATCTTCAGGGCAACCGTCTCGTCGCTTTCGGTGTCGACGACCAGGTAGATGTGGCTGCGGCTGCTGGCATGGATCTGCCTCAGGACCTTGTAGCCGTCGAAAATCATCCGCGCTTCGAGAAGCGGCGGAAGCTGCAGTTCGGAGATCGAACCTAAAACCTCGCTCGCGTCGCCGGCTGGCAGCTCGTCAACCCGCACGATCTGGGCGGTGAGATTGTCCGGGCTGCCGAGCTTATAAGCCTCCTCGACGATCGCCTGGGCGGCGCGATCCAGATCGTCGGCATGATCGCCGATCGCCTTGGTGATGAAAGCGTCGCCGACATGTTCGTAGACGCCGTCGGTTGCCATGACCAGGACGTCGCCCTTTTCGAGCGGAACCTCGCGATAGTCGATGTCGATCTGGGCATTGGCCCCCAGGGCGCGGCCGAGATACGACTGCTCCGACGAGATGACGACGCGATGATCCTCGGTGAGTTGTTCCAGCGCACTTCCGGACACGCGGTAGATGCGGGAATCGCCGACGTGAAAGATGTGCGCGGTGGTCGATTTGACGACCACCACGCTCAATGTACAGACGTAACCCTTGTCCTTGTCGTAGGCGAACTGGCTGCGCCGAGTCTGGGCGTGAAGCCAGGAATTGGTGGCCGAGATGACGCGCTGCGCCGATGTCTTCACCGACCAGGAGTCCGACGTGCAGTAGTAGTCGGCAAGGAAACCCTTGATGGCGGATTCGCTGGCGATCCGGCTCACGCTGCTGCTGCTGATGCCATCGGCCAGGGCGACCGCAATGCCTTTCAGGCTGAGCGCCGGCTGGCCAGGAATGACCGCCCCGTGAAAATCCTGATTGGTCTCCTTCCGACCCTTGTCGGAATGCTGACCAATCGAGATTTTCAGTTCGCGCGACATCGGCGGAAGTTACACCAGGTCGCGCTTGGGAGCCGTCTTGATATGAGTGGCGTACAGGGTGAGGCCGGTGAAGGCGAGCCCGCCCACCAGGTTGCCGAGAACAGTCGGGATCTCGTTCCAGATGAGATAGTCCATGATCGTGAACTTGCCGCCCAGCAGCAGGCCCGAGGGGAACAGGAACATGTTCACGATGGAATGCTCGAAGGTCATGAAGAAGAACAGCATGATCGGCATCCACATCGCGATCACCTTGCCGCTCACGGTCGTGGAGATCATGGCGCCGACCACGCCGGTGGAGACCATCCAGTTGCAGAGCACGCCACGGATGAAGAGCGTCAGCATGCCGGCGGCGCCGTACTGGGCGTAGCCCACCGTGCGGCCCTCGCCGATGTGGCCAATGATCGTTCCCACCTTGTCGGGCGGCGTCGAAAAGCCGTTGGTGAAGATGCAGGCCATCATCACCGCGACGGTAAAGGCGCCGGCGAAATTGCCGACGAATACCAGGCCCCAGTTGCGCAGCACGCCGCGCAGCGTCACGCCCGGGCGCTTGTCGATCAGCGCGAGCGGCACCAGGACGAAGACGCCCGTCAGAAGGTCGAAACCCAGGAGATAGAGCATGCAGAAGCCGACGGGGAACAAGGCGGCGCCCACGATCGGAACGCCGGTCTGCACGTTGATGGTGACTGCGAATACGGCCGCCAGGGCGAGAATGGCGCCCGCCATATAGGCGCGGATGATCGTGTCGCGCGTCGACATGAAGACTTTGGATTCGCCGGCGTCGATCATTTTTGTGACGAATTCCGACGGTGCGAGATAGGACATCAAAGATCCCCTTGGATTTCTTGTTGGAGGGTGGCTTGGTTCTTGTTCGCGGGTTCGGCCGCGCGCTTGTTCACGAGCGGGTCTTCAGGCCGCCTTCTCCACGACCGCGCCCAGGGCGATGAACAGGCGCTCGTTCTCGACCTTTGTCGGCACCGTCCGGACCATGCCTTCGTCGGCGCCCTGCGCCTTGCCCGTCTCGAGCGAGATCACCCAGTTGTGCAGCGGGCAGGTCACCGACGTGCCGTGCACGATGCCCTGCGAGAGCGGGCCGCCCTTGTGCGGGCAATGGTCCTCGATGGCGAAGACCTGGCCCTCGGCGGTGCGGAACACCGCGATCTTGCCCTCGGGCGTATTCACACAACGCGCGCCACGGCTCGGAATGTCATCGAGCGAGCCGACCTCGATCCACTTCACGGTCATCACTCCGCCGCCTCCGCGAAGCCCACCGTCGCCATTGGCCGGAACTCGTGCTTGTCCTTGCCGGAGACGCGCTCGGACCATGGGTCGACCTGGGCGAATTTCTGCGAGAACACGAAGCGGTCGAAGTAGGCGCGCCGCTTCTCGCCGTCCTGCACGATCTGGCGCCTGATCTCGTCGAGGCCGACGCGCTTGGCCCACTTGTAGATGCGCTCGAGGTAGCGGCCCTGTTCGCGATACATCTGGACCAGCGCCGCGATGTACTCGAGGGCCTCGTCCTCGGTGTTCACCTGGCTCAGGATCTCCGTGCCCTTGATGTCGAGACCGGCGGCGCCAGCGAAATGGATTTCGTAGCCAGAATCGACGCAGATCACGCCGACATCCTTGCACGTGGCCTCGGCACAGTTCCTCGGGCACCCCGAGACCGCCATCTTGACCTTGGCCGGCGTCCACGAGCCCCACATGAACTTCTCGATGCGGATGCCGAGGCCCGTCGAGTCCTGGGTGCCGAAGCGACACCAGTCGGTGCCCACGCAGGTCTTCACCGTGCGCAGGCCCTTGGCGTAGGCATGGCCCGAGACGAAGCCTGCCTTGCCGAGATCGGCCCATACCGCGGGCAGGTCTTCCTTCCTGACGCCCAGCATGTCGATGCGCTGGCCACCGGTCACTTTGACCGTCGGGATGGCGAACTTGTCGACGACATCGGCGATCGCCCGAAGCTCCGTGGAGTTGGTGACACCGCCCCACATGCGCGGCACCACCGAGAAGGTGCCGTCCTTCTGGATGTTGGCGTGGGCGCGCTCGTTGATGAAGCGCGACTGGTAGTCGTCGGCATATTCGTCGGGCCAGTCGCAGACCAGGTAGTAGTTGAGTGCCGGCCGGCACTTGGCGCAGCCGCACGACGTCTTCCACTCGAGTTCCTGCA
This sequence comes from Alphaproteobacteria bacterium, assembly GCA_947474005.1. Taxonomy (GTDB): domain Bacteria; phylum Pseudomonadota; class Alphaproteobacteria; order Reyranellales; family Reyranellaceae; genus Reyranella. The sequence goes on from CANJHI010000183.1 coordinate 9,216, forward strand.
TGATCGCCGGCACCGTCTTCAGCGATTTCGCGACGATCAGTCGGCGTACATCGTCGTGGCCCAGCGTCGTGCACGCGCACATCGGCTGGACGGCGGTCCGATTGAAAGCGTCGCCCAGGGTCAGCTCCATGAGCTGCTCGACGAGGCCGGTACAGGTGCCGCACGAGGCCGAGGCCTTGGTGTGGGCGCGCACCTCGTCGAGGGTCGTCAGTCCCTTGGCCTTGATCGTGGCCGTGATCTTGCCCTTGCAGATGCCATTACAGCCGCAGATCTCGGCATCGTCCGACAGCGCCGCGACGGCGTCCCCAGGATCGAGCGCGCCGCCACCCTGGAAGGCCGGCCCGAAGATCAGCGTGTCGCGCATCTCGGAGATGTTCGCCGACTTCTTCTTGAGGTCGTTGAACCAGGCGCCGTCGGCCACCTCGCCGAACAGCACTGTGCCGATGATCCTGTTGTCCTTCAGGATCAGGCGCTTGTAGACGCCGGCCGAGGCGTCGCGCAGCACGATCTCCTCGCGGTCGTCGCCGTCGGCGAAGTCGCCCAGCGAATAAACGTCGATGCCGGTGACCTTGAGCTTGGTCGGCGTGTCGATGTGCACGAAGCGGGCGGTCTCGTCGCCGGCGAGGTGGGCCGCCGCGGTACGCGCCATCTCGTAGAGCGGCGCCACCAGGCTATAGACATGGCCGCCGACCTCGGCGCATTCGCCGAGCGCCAGGATGTCCGGATCGGAAGTCCGCATGGCGTGATCGACCACGATGCCGCGGCCGATCGTGAGGCCGGCTTCCTTGGCGAGCGCGGTGTTTGGCCGGATGCCTGCCGCCATGATGACCAGCGTCGCCGGAATGATCCTGCCGTCGGCGAGCTCGACGCCCTCGACCCTGCCGTTGCCCAGGATCGCCTTGGTATTGGCCGTGGTGAGAATTTTTATGCCGCGCTCCTCGAGCGCTTTCTGCAGCAGGTAGCCCGCCGCGGGATCGAGCTGGCGCTCCATCAGGGTCGGCATCAGATGCACGACCGTGACGTCCATGCCCTGCGACTGCAGGCCGGCCGCGGCTTCGAGGCCGAGCAGGCCGCCACCGATCACGACCGCCTTGGCGCGCGATTGCGCCGCCAGCAGCATCGCATTCACGTCGTCGAGGTCGCGATAGGTGAGCACGCCCGCGAAGTCGTGGCCGGGCACCGGGATGATCAGCGGATTGGAGCCGGTGGCGATCACGAGCTTGTCATAGCCCTCGGTCACGCCTTCCGAGGACGTCACGGTCTTCACGACGCGGTCGATCGCTTCGATCTTGTGGCCCTTGTAGAGGGTGATGCCGTTGCGGACGTACCAACCGTCGCCGTGGATGATGATCTGTTCGTAGTCCTTCTCGCCCGACAGCACGGGCGAGAGCATGATGCGGTCGTAGTTGACGCGCGGTTCGGCATTGAAGATCGTCACCTGGTAGCTATCAGGCGCGATCTCGAGCAGATGCTCCAGCATGCGCCCGGGAGCCATGCCGTTTCCGATGATGACAAGCTTTTCAGTCATGCGCCTGGCGGATCCCCAAAACAAAAAAGCTGCCCAACTGACCCACGCCCCCCCGCGAGAAGGGACGAATAGCCGTTGGCAGCTTTGCCGGGGGCGCCCGCCATTGGACGCCCATTAACGAGACTTCATTGCCTCATAGAGTACGGAGCATGAACCGTGCCAATTCGGGGAAGCCAATAACTGTTGATACCTGCGGGCTCGGCGCCAGCATCCAGGGAATTACCTCCGAACTGCTTGGCTAATTTTTGAGCACGCCGTGTCATCGATTGCCTCTTTGCGTCGTCCCGAGACGATCCTATGAGAGTGGCGTGACTCCCCTTTCGCCACGCTTCCAGGCCGCCATCGACGACATCGATGCCGCCAACGCACG
>CANJHI010000184.1 GCA_947474005.1 Alphaproteobacteria bacterium
CTCAAGGACAAGGACGAGGTCGTCGGCAACCAGACCCGCGTCAAGGTAGTGAAGAACAAGGTGGCGCCGCCGTTCAAGGTCGTCGAGTTCGACATCCTCTACGGCGAGGGCATCTCCAAGGTCGGCGAGCTGATCGATCTCGGCGACAAGGCCGGCATCGTCGAGAAGTCGGGCTCGTGGTTCTCCTACGACGGCACCCGCATCGGCCAGGGCCGCGAAAACGCCAAGCAGTACCTGCGCGACCATCCCGACGTTGCCGCTGCCATCGAGCAGAAGGTGCGGGCCAACGCCGGCATTCTCGCCAACGCCCTGATGGACGGCAGCAAGGACGACAAGGAAGACGACGACGAATAGTCGCCGTCGTCGCGATCTTCACTTCAGAAATTAAAGAGTCTTAGCGGCCGGATCCCCTGTCTCCGGTCCCCGGGCGGTGCCGCCCCCCACGCGCAGCACCGCCCATTTTATTTGCGGCCTATCCCTTTGAGGAAGCGCTGCACCCACTCAGGCCCCGTCCTCCGCACGCTATTTCGAGGGCGGGTCGCGGCCCAGGCCATCAGGCCTGCCAACGGAAACCAGTCTTCGGCATCGCCCTGCAGGTCGCGCGCTGCCATGGAGACCTTGGGCACCGCGACCGGCGTCACGCCTTCCTGGGCCGGGCCGGCGCAACGCTCGGCCGGCGACGTCACGAGATACTCGCGGCACACCAGCGGTCGATCGGGATGGATCGAGCAGCTTTCGTCCTCGAGGAACGGGCAGGGGATGGCGAGTGCGAAGTAGGCCTGCGACAACTCGCGGTCGCTGCGCCCGGCGCGATCCGCGAGGCCGGCGTCGCCGATGATCGTCTCGGCCGCCGCGAAGCGTGCGCGGAGACGCTCGCGCCGTTCGCCGGGCAGGGTCTTGAGCAGCGCCAGCAGCCGCTCGCCTTCGGTGCGCGAGACCGGCACGAGCTGGCGGCAGCAGGCGCCGCAGCCCTTGCGGCAGGAGATCGCCCCGCCGTCCCGGACGCTGGCGGCCTCGGCGGCCGCGACCACGGCGTTCACCAGCCCCTGCAACGCCGGCACGACATCGGTCGCGGGCACCTGCCCCGACGGCACGGTGATCGGGTGGGCGATGCGGAGATCGCCCACGGTGAGCCTCAGAGTGGCGGTAGAATGGGCCTCGGCGGCCATTTTCGCTCGGTTCCCCGTTCTGGACTTGGCCGGCTGGCGCACGCTACAAGGCCCGCATGCAAAGCGTCAGCGACATCCGCCGCACCTTCCTAGAATATTTCGGTAAAAACGGCCACGCGATCGTGGAATCGAGCCCGTTGGTGCCGCGCAACGACCCGACCCTGATGTTCACCAACGCTGGCATGGTGCAGTTCAAGAACGTCTTCACCGGCCTCGAAACGCGGTCCTATGCGCGTGCCGCCACGTCGCAGAAGTGCGTGCGCGCCGGCGGCAAGCACAACGACCTCGAGAACGTCGGCTACACCGCCCGCCACCACACCTTCTTCGAGATGCTGGGCAACTTCTCGTTCGGCGACTATTTCAAGGAACACGCGATCGAACTCGCCTGGAACCTGCTGACCAAGGACTACGGCCTGGCCAAGGAAAAGCTGCTGGTCACGGTCTATCACACCGACGACGAGGCGGCGGCCTTCTGGAAGAAGATCGCGGGCCTGCCCGACAGCAGGATCATCCGCATCCCGACCTCGGACAATTTCTGGGCGATGGGCGAGACCGGCCCGTGCGGGCCCTGCACCGAGATCTTCTACGACCACGGCGAGGGGATCCCCGGCGGGCCGCCGGGCAGCGCCGACCAGGATGGCGACCGGTTCATAGAAATCTGGAACCTGGTCTTCATGCAGTTCGACCAGGTCACCAAGGACGAGCGCCGGCCGCTGCCCAAGCCGTCGATCGACACCGGCATGGGGCTGGAGCGGCTGGCCGCGGTTCTGCAGGGAAAGCACAACAACTACGATATCGACCTGTTCCGGGCGCTGATCGAGGCGGTGGCGCACGAGACCGGCGTCGATCCCGACGGTCCGCAGTCGGCCTCGCACAAGGTCATAGCCGATCATCTGCGCACGATGGCGTTCCTGATCGCCGACGGCGTGCTGCCGTCGAACGAGGGCCGCGGCTACGTGCTGCGCCGCATCATGCGCCGCGCCATGCGCCACGCCCACATCCTGGGCGCGCAGGAGCCGATGGTCTACCGGCTGGTGCCGGTGCTGGTGCACGAGATGGGCGACGCCTTCCCCGAACTGGTGCGCGCCCAGCCGCTGATCACCGAGACGCTGAAGCTCGAGGAGGGCCGCTTCAAGCGTACCCTCGGCACCGGGCTGAAGCTCCTGGAGGACGAGACGCGCGCCTTGAGCGCCGGCGGCACGCTCCGCGGCGACGTCGCCTTCAAGCTCTACGACACTTTCGGCTTTCCCCTCGATCTCACCGAGGACGTGCTGCGCGCGCGCGACATCAAGGTCGACAACGCGGGCTTCGAGGCGGCGATGGACGAGCAGCGCGCCAAGGCGCGCGCCGCCTGGGCGGGCTCGGGCGAGACGGCCGACCAGGCGATCTGGTTCGACGTCCGCCACAAGGCCGGCGCCACCGAGTTCCTGGGCTACGACACCGAGCGCGCCGAAGGCCAGATCAAGGCGATCGTGCTCGACGGCAAGGAAGTCCAGTCGCTGAAGGCAGGCCAAACCGGCTGGATCATCACCAACCAGACGCCGTTCTACGCCGAGTCGGGCGGCCAGCAGGGCGACACCGGCCGCGTCGTGAGTGGTGCAAACGAGGCCGCGATCACCGACGTGCAGAAGATGGTGGGCGACCTGCATGCCCATCACGCCACCGTCGCGAAGGGCGAGCTCAAGGTCGGCGACGACCTGGTCATGACCATCGACCCGATCCGCCGCGCCCAGCTGCGCGCCCACCATTCGGCGACGCATCTGCTGCATGAAGCGCTGCGCCGCCATCTCGGCAGCCACGTCTCGCAGAAGGGCTCGCTGGTGGCGCCCGACCGGCTGCGCTTCGACATCAGCCACAGCAAGCCTGTCTCGGCCGGGGAGCTGCGTGCGATCGAGGACGAGGTCAATGACCGCATCCGCGGCAACTCAGCGGTCGAGACCAGGCTCATGACTCCCGACGAGGCGATCGCCGCCGGCGCCATGGCGCTGTTCGGCGAGAAGTACGGCGAGGAGGTGCGCGTGCTCTCAATGGGTGGTGACGGTACCAACGAAGCTAGTGGCAAGTACTCGGTCGAGCTCTGCGGTGGCACGCACGCGCGACGCACCGGCGACATCGGCCTGTTCAAGATCGTGGGCGAGGGCGCCGTCTCCTCCGGCGTGCGCCGCATAGAAGCGCTGGCGGGCGCGGCCGCCGAAGCCCATGTCCGCCACCAGGCCGACCTGCTGGCCGAAGCGGCGGCGACGCTGAAGACGCGGCCCGAGGATCTGCCGACGCGGCTGGCGGCTTTGGTCGACGGCCAACGCCGCATCGAGCGCGAACTGAGCGACGCGCGCAAGGCGCTGGCGCTCGCCGGCTCCGACGCGAACTCGGGCAACGCCGCGGTCGACGAGACGCGCGAGGTCGGCGGCATAAAAATGATCGGCCGCGTGCTGAACGGCGTTCCCGGCAAGGACCTCAAGGGCATGGCCGACGAGTTCAAGAAGAAGATGGGCTCGGGCGTCGTGGCGCTGATCGGTATCGAGGACGGCAAGGCCTCGGCCGTGGTCGGCGTGACCGATGACCTGTCGAAGACTTTTAGCGCCGTTGACCTGGTGAAGGCGGGCGTCGTGGCGCTGGGCGGCAAGGGCGGCGGCGGCCGGCCCGACATGGCGCAGGGCGGCGGCCCGGATGCCGCCAAGGCGTCCGACGCACTCCGCGCCATCGAGGCGGCGGTGGGCGCGGCGGGCGCAAAATGAGCAGGCCCGTTCTCCAGCTCGCGCCGCTGTTCGCGCCCTTACTCGTTGTGGGCGCGCTGCTGGGCGGCTGCGCCAAGCCGACCTATCCCAAGGACGACGCCCAGGCGGCGGCCTATTCCAAGGCCGAAGCCGACTGCCGCGCACAGGTGCGCTCGCAGGCGCAGACCCAGCGCACCATCGAGGACCAGCGCCGCGCCACCTTCGAGGGCGAACGCTCCCGGTTCGGCCAGGAAGATCTCTACAAGTCGATGGACAACCAAGGCTACACGAACAACGTCGATCGCCTCGTCGCCAGCTGCATGGAGAACCGTGGCTGGACGGTCAAGCGGCCTTTCCTTCCCAAGCTGAGCTGGTAGCCTGCCGGCTTGATCATCTACGTCATCCTGGCCGGCGTCGGCCTGCTGCTCGGCATCACCGCAATCCTGTTCGGCTTCGGTGGCGGCTTCGCCGTCGTGCCGCTGGTCTATCATGTCTTCCCGGCCTACGGCCTGGTGAGCGCCGCCGATGCCCACTACGCGATGCAGATCGGTGTCGCGACCTCGACCGCGGTCATGATCGTGGGCACGATGTACGCGACCCTGAAACACCATCTCGCCGGCCACATCGACTGGCCGTCGGTGTTCCCGATGGCCGCCTATATCGCCGTCGGCTCGGCGCTGGGCGCGTATGCCGCGACGCTGATGCCGGGTGCGGTGCTGCGCATCGTCTTCATCGTCTACATCGTGGGCGTGATCGCCGACTGCGTGCTGCGCAAGGGCTTCATCGACGATTCGGGCGGCCACGCGTTCCACCGCATGGGCCGCCTCACCGAGGCCTGTGCCGGTATCGTCATTGGCGCCATCGCCAGCCTGCTGGGCGTCGGCGGCAGCGTCATGACCGTGCCGCTGATGCGCCGCCACGGTGCGCGCATGGAAGGCGCCACGGCGCTCGCCAATCCGCTGTCCTTTCCGGTCGCGATCGTGGGAACGCTCACCTACGTGCTGGCCGCCCGGCACCACCACATCGATCTCGGGCCGGGCTACCTGGGCTTCGTCCACCTCGCGGCCTTCGCCATTCTCTCGGTCTTCTCGGTGGCCGGCGTCGAGCTGGCGCAGCGCGCGATCCCCAAGATGCCCGACAAAGTCCATGCCTATACCTACGTCGGACTGCTGATCCTGGTCGTCGTCACGATGCTGCTGTGAGCGAGGGATACATGAAGATCTTCAGCCTGTGTCTGCTGCTGATGTTATCGTGCCTCGGGCAATCTGCCCTCTCACAAGCTGCATGGGCGCGCGACGAGCTTGTGACCACCGCCGTCACCTCGGGCGGCGAGACCATCCCCTACATCCTGACGACCAAGAACGGCACGCCGGCCTACGCCGTCATCCTGATGCCGGGCGGAAAGGGCCTCCTCAATCCGCGCCTGGTGGACGGCAAGCTCACCTTCGCCTTCGGCGGCAATTTTCTGATCCGCTCGCGCGAGCTGTTCGCCGATGGTCGCTTTGTTGCCGCCTCGACCGACGCGACCTCGACGCCGGCGCGCATCCTCGCGATCTCGCAGGACCTCAAGCGGCGCTACGGTCAGATCGCCGTCTACGTGATCGGCACCAGCCGCAGCACCGAGGCCACGATGGCGCTGGCCGGGCCGCTCGACGGTCAGGTGGCGGGCTTCGTCCACACCTCGTCGATGAACGGCATCGCGGGCTTCGATCCGCGCCCGTACAAGAGCCGCCATCTCGTGGTCTATCACCGTCTGGATGCCTGCCGCGTGACCAAGCCGTCGTCCTCCGCCGGCTCGCGCGCGAGCTACGGCACCGAGACGATCGAGATCGACGGCGGCAAATCGACCGGCGACGACTGCGAGGCCTTTGCCTACCACGGCTACAACGGCGTCGAGGCGGAGACGGTGGCGCAGATCAAGGCCTGGATTGCGCGCGGGCAGTAACGCCCCCAGCGTTACGAGGCGGCGTTCAGCTCGTCGAGGCGGATTTCCGCCAGCACCTTGAAGTCGCCTTCGGGGTATTTCTCCAGATAGGCCTGCAGCGACGCCGGGTTGTCGCTTTTGCGCACCGATTCCCAGAAGGCCAGTTCGACCTCGCGGTCCTGCGGGTTGCGCATGCCGCCTTCGGCCGATGCGAACTCCTCGAGGCGAGTGTGCGCCAGCGCCGCGAAGCTGCCCTCGGGATACTGCTCGAGATAGGCCTCGTAGTCGGCGGGGCGCACACTCTCCTTGATCGACTCCCAGAACACGATTTCGACGGCGGGTTCCGCCGCAGGCTCGACAGTCGGCGGATCGGTCGCCGGATGTTCGAGCGATGCGTCTGCTGTCGGCTCGCGCGCGAGTTCGATCGGCCCCGGCGATGTCCGTGCGGGATCGCCGTCCGCTGCTTCGGGCAGCAGCCGGAAGACGCGGATCGGCTGGGCGATGTTCTTCACCGTTTGCTCGCCCAGGTCGTCGAAGCCGTAGGGCACCTTGTGCCGGATGTGATCGCGCACGCCGCGCGAGATGCAGATGCCGCCCGCTTCGGCCAGGCCCTCCAGGCGCGCGGCGATGTTGACGCCGTCGCCGAAGATGTCGCCGTCCTTCACCATTACGTCGCCGACGTTGATGCCGATGCGGAAGTGCATGCGCTTGCCTTCCTCGATGGCGTCGTTGGCCACCGCGAGGTCGCGCTGGATCTCGACCGCGCAATCGACGGCGGCAAAGACGCTGGCGAACTCGGCCAGGATGCTGTCGCCGGCGGTGCCGCATATCCGGCCGCCGTGATCGGTGATCAGGCGGTCGGTGATCGTGCGATGCGCCGACAGCGTCGCCAGCGTGCCTTCCTCGTCGACGCCCATCAGGCGGCTATAGCCTTCGACGTCGGCGGCGAAGATGGCGATCAGCTTTCTTTCGAGGGGTGGCGCTTCCATGTTCTCCAGGGGTGTCTGTATGCGGTCGGATACCAGCCCGACGTCAACGCGGCGGGACGTCGATCGTTCCTGTCTTCTCCTCGTTTCGGGGGAGGAGGGATGACTACTTACAGCTGAAGGTGATCTCACGCGGTGTGAAGGCGGGCAGCGGCGATGGCGGACCCGGAGGTCTCGGCCATGAGCCGTCGGCCAGGTGCTTCTCGATCACGGGGATAAGCTGGTTGAAGACCACCCAGCCGCGCACGCGCGAGCCGGCCGGGTTGGTGTGGATGGCATCGACGAACAGGTCTGCTTCGAACGGTGAGAAGCGGGCGATGTCGATGAAGGGGAGCCCGTGCGTGCTGGCGTACCTGGCGAACACGCGGTTCTGGAACGCGGCCAGGCGTTCCATGTCTCGGTAACGGTAGGGGTAGTTGGCGGTGTTGAGCTGCTGCAGGATGTACTTGTGGCGGATCGGGTCGAGCACGAGTCCGTCCTTCACCAGCCAGAAGAATGACGTGAGCGCGAACCCGCTGCCGATCCCGGCGAGGTCGCCACGGATGCGGTCGAGGTCGCGCTGGATCTCGTTCAGGCTGACCGGCAGGCGCGGGTAGGCGAGATCGGGATCCTGTTCGTCGAGGCCGGCGGGCCAGGCGAGGCGGTAATTGGGCTTGGGCGGTTCGCGGCCGTCGCCGTTCGACGTGGCGGCGCCGACTGCTGCCCCCACGGCAGCCTCCACACGCCCGGCGAGCGCGGAGTATCGCGCCGCCGTTGCCAGCCAGGCCAATGATGCACCCGCAGATGGCGGCGGCCCGCCAGCCGGTTTCGCCGGCACGTCTTCGACGACCGGGGTCAGCCGGAACTGGTTTGCGCCCTCATAGTAGACAACGAGGTCCGGACGCAGCGGCAACACTTCGGTACGGACCACGGCGGCGATGTCGGACGAGGAGATGCCTTCACGTCCGGCATTCAGCACCTCGAAGCGGACGGGCAACTGCTTGGCCGCCGCCCACTGGTTCAGCCAATGGCCGACGAACTCCGGCCAGGAGAACGGCTGAAAATGGGCGTCGACGGTGGTTGAGGCGCCGACGAACACGATGCGCACCGTCTTCTGCCCGCGCGGGGTTTCGATCGGTGCGCCGCGCCAGCCGATCTGGTTGGTGACCAGTCCGCTCGGCAGCGTGGCATTGGGCATGAATCGGTAGGGCGGTATCGGCTTGCCGTCGTCCGGATCGGCCACGAACAGCCGGCCGGGCGCGCCGCGGAGATGGGGACTGGTGCAGGGATCGCGGGCGAAGACCGCATTCCAGGCCTTGAACATGTCGGCCGCCCGGAAGTCCTGGAGGCCGGGATCCTTGTCCTGGAGGGATCGATAGAGCCGGCTCCATTCCTCCGGCACCGGGCGCCGGTTGGGCAGTGGCGGCGGGTCGCCGTAAAACCACGCGCGCTCGACACCTGCCGCACGCGGGATCCGGTCGACGAGTTCCGCCGCGACGCTGGCCGGTCCGGTCGGCGTGTTGAGGCGCAGCGCACCCAACGTATAGCCGTCGAGGGTGCGGACGATCGCCTCGGCGGCGGCGAGGCAGAGTGCCACGGACGTGCAGACGAGGAGGAGGTTCTTCAGCCGGGGAGACACGTTCCCGTGTACCCGTAATGAAGCGCAACAAAAAGGCGGCCCCCGTTTCCGGGAGCCGCCTCTTGTCGATGAGGGACCGGCGGTGAGCCGGTCCCCGTCTTGTGTGTCGCTTAGTACGGCGCCGTGTAGGGCTGGCCGGGCCAACGGTAGCCGGGGGCCGGCAGTGGCAGCTTGTTGTCGATGTGCGACTGCTCGAGCGTCGCGATGCCCGGCTCGTAGTTGCCCGCCTGGCACTGGGCGATGGCCGCAGCTTCACGCGTGTCGACCTGCGAGGTGCGGAACTGGCGCCACTTGTCGCTCAGCGCCTTACAGTAGGCGGCGGGATCGCGGAAGATCGCGGGGATGCCAGCCTGGCCGTCCATCACGATCTCGACGCGACGGTTCTGCGGCTCGCGGACGCCGTCACCGGTTGCGACCAGCGGGGCGGACTCGCCTCGGCCGACGACCGAGATCGCCGTTGCCGGCACACCCTGCTGGACGAGAGCGTCCTTCACGGTGTTCGCACGACGGAGCGACAGCGCCATGTTGTAGGCTTCCGAGCCCGACGTGTCGGTGTGGCCGGTGGCCGAGACGCGGGCGCTGCCGCGCGACTTGTAGGCGGCGGCGGCCTGCTGGATGGTGGTCATCGCCTGGGCGCTCAGGTTCGAGCGGTCCCAATCGAAGAACACCATGAACGAGGTAGGCGGCGGCGGCGGGGGTGGCGGCGGCGGAGCTGCCATTTGCGGCGGGCTATCGCACGCCCCCAGGAGAAACGCGGCGATACCGGCAACGAGCAGCTTCTTTAGCATGAGTGGTTCCCCTCAAAGTTTTGGACCCGCCTCGAAAAAGACGCGGTCACTGATGGCTCAACGCCGCTATTTGGCCAAGGTTCCCGGCGGCTGCAGATTTTTTGACGGTGTCCGAACTTGAATGGTCGAGGGGAGGGGCGCAGGGCCTGTAAGGGGCTGGCGCCAGCCGCTGGGGGCGGGAAGTGGAGCCCGCCCAATACGCCGGGCGGGCTCCAGGCCCCATCGTTCATCTGGGGGGATGTTCGAAGATTGCGGGCCCCGAACCTGAAAACGCCGAGCGGGAGCAATGGTTGCCTCCGATTCGGCGGGACAAGTGACCTTTCGCCGTCTGTCGGGACCAGCCTTATGGCCAGCCCTGGGCGGGCGAGTTTGGCCCATTCTTCGGCCTGGACGCGGGGGTGATGTTATCGGGTACTGTCGCGGCGCATAAAGTCGAGAAACAAAATGACGGATAATTCCCAAGCCCAAATCCGCCGCTTGATGCCGGAGGACGCGGGTCTCTACAGAGAGATCTGGCTGGAAGCGCTTCAACTGTCTTCGGAAGCCTTCGGCAGCTCCTTCGAGCACGAGGGCGCGCAACCTCTGGGCTACTTCCAGGAGACTGTGACGAAGGCGGACATCTTCGGCGCCTTCCTCGAAACGGCTCTTGTCGGGGTCGCCGGATTTCGCCGCCAGGCCGGTGCGAAGCAGGCCCATAAAGGCGTGTTGTGGGGCATGTACGTTCGCCCCATGGCGCGAGGCACCGGTGCCGCCAAAAGCCTCGTCATGGCGGTGCTCGATCATGCGCGCGAACGCGTCGAGCTCGTTCAATTGACCGTCGTCAGCGAGAATGAAACAGCCCAGCGGCTCTATCGCAGCTGCGGGTTTGTCGCCTATGGGCATGAAGTCCACTCCCTGAAGCAGGGCGGCCGCTATTACGATGAACTTCTGATGGCCGTCGCGCTTACGCCCTGAGGTGGGCGAAGAACACCTTGCTGTCGATGCGCCAGCCGTCGTCACGCCGAACCAGCACGAAGAAGTCGGTGTAGCGGGTGCCGCGCCAGTTGAGCGCTTCGAGGCGCGCCATCGCAGCGCCTCCGGAATGTTCCATCGAGACGACCCGCGCCTCCAGCCCGGGCGCCGCACCGCCCTTGGCAACGGCGTCGCAGAATTCTTGCAGCGTCCAGCTCACCGGCTTGCCGCCGTAGCTGCCGCTCACGCGGGCGCCCGAGGCGAAGGCCGAGCGTAGCAGCGCGGTGTCGCCGGTCCGCGCGCCGTCGATGTAGCGCTGTAGGGTTTCGGCGATGGCCTGCGGGATGGCGAAGCTTGCGGTCTCTTGTTCCGGGGTCATGGGGTTCTCCTTCGCGGGCACGCTCGCGCGGAAATCACTGGCATGTCCTTGCTTTATGCCCTCCAGAAGCCTATCCGTTGGCAAGATATGGCGTTGAATACTGCCAAGGAGGGGAAAGATGCCAATCGGGGATCTCGACACTATCGACCGCCGCATCATCGCAGCCCTTCAGGCCGACGGGCGGCTCAGTAATGTCGACCTCGCGGAAAAGGTCGGCCTCTCGCCGTCGCCCTGCCTGCGCCGCGTCACCCGCCTGGAGCGCGACGGTTTCATCGAGAGCTATCGCGCCATGCTTGGCCGCAAGAGGATCGGCCTCGGCCTCACCGTCTTCGTCGGCGTGAAGATCGAGGGCCATGCCGACGATCGCGCCACGACGTTCGAGGAGGAGGTCGCGGCGTTCCCGGAAGTGATCGCCTGCCACATGATCGCGGGCGAGGCCGACTATCTGCTGGAAGTCACAGTGCCCGACCTCGACACCTACCAGCAGTTCCTGGTGGGCAAGCTGCTCAACCT
>CANJHI010000185.1 GCA_947474005.1 Alphaproteobacteria bacterium
CTCGCGGGCGGCGAGCTCGATGCGGGCATCGGCCGGCGGATAGGCGATGCGCGGCCCGCCCCGGTTCTCGCCCGGGCTTTCGGCGTGGCCCTCGACCGCAGGGGCCAGCGTGCGCATGCGCGGCGGCAGGTCGCGATGCGAGGCCACGCGCAACACATCGGCTGGCGGCGGCGCGGCGCGGTTGTCCTCGGTGGGCAGGCGTCCAAAGGCCTTGAAGACGAGGGGGAGCGCCGCGAGCCGGCCGAGCTGGCCGGGGCGCGGCGTGCCGTCGGCGTGACCGACCCAGGCCACCACTGTCCAGTTGGTGCTGTAGCCCGCAGCCCAGGCGTCGCGGAAACCGGCGGATGTGCCGGTCTTGAAGGCGATGCGACGGTCGCGCAATGCCACGGGCAGTGAAGCGAAGCCCTCTGGCAGCGGCGCGTCGGCCAGGATGTCGGCCACGTACCAGGCGGCTGTTTGCCCGATCAGCCGCACCGGACTCGGTGCCGGCCGGTCGCGGCGCACGATCGGCGGGGCGAAGCTGCCGCCGTTAGCGAGGCCGGCATAGAGGCCCGCCATTTCCAGCGGCGAGACCGTGGCGCTGCCCAGCGCCAGGCCCAGCGAGTTGCCCGAATCGCCCGGCGGCAGGCCGGGGGAGACGCCGGCCGTGCGCAGCGTCGAGAGGAAGCGCTGCGGTCCCACTTTCTCCAGGGCCAGCACGGCTGGCACGTTCAGCGATTGCTGCAGCGCGCGGCGGACGGTGACGGCGCCCTGATGGTCGCGGTCGAAATTGCGCGGCAGCCAGTCGCGGAAGCGCACCGGCACATCCTCGACCAGCGAGTCGGGATGCAGCGTGCGGTCGTCGAAGGCCATGGCGTAGATCAGCGGCTTCAGCGCCGAGCCGGGCGAACGGCGAGCGCGCGCCAGGTCGACCTGGCCGGCGCGTCCGAAGAAGTCGCTGCCGCCCTGCCAGGCGACGACGGTGCCGCTGCGGTTGTCGATAACGACCAGGGCGATCTGCGCCCGGTCGGTGAACTGGGCGCGCTCCTCGACCGCGAGCTGGGCGAGGGCTGCCTGCAGTTCGAAGCGCAGCGTCGTCGGTACCGTGGCGCCCGGCGACTGGCCGGCGAGCCAGGTCGCGAGATGCGGCGCCTGCATCGGCATGGCGAGGCGGCGGTCGGGCGCGGGCCGGCTGGCCGCCCTGTCGTAAGACGGCTGATCGATGATGCCGTGCTCGAGGCCACGCACCAGCACGCGATCGCGCGCAGCCTGCGCCCGATTCGTGGCGCGGTCGGGCCGGCGTCGCTCCGGAGATTGCGGGATGGCGACCAGCAGGGCCGCCTCGGCGGCGCTCAATTGCTTCGGCTCCTTGCCGAAATAGGCGAAGGAGGCCGCGCGCACGCCCTCCAGGTTGCCGCCCATCGGCGCCAGCGTGAGGTAGATCGCCAGCACCTCGCGCTTGGAGTAGCGCCATTCGAGCTGCAGCGCGCGGGCGGACTGGATCAGCTTGGTGGTGAAGCTGCGGGGCCTCGGCTCGAGCAGGCGGGCCGCCTGCATGGAAAGCGTCGAAGCGCCTGACACAATCCTGCCGCGCTCGATCAGCTGGCCGGCGGCGCGAAGGACGGCGGTCGGATCGACGCCGGGATGGACGTCGAAGTTGCGATCCTCATAGGCTTTTAGCAGCGCGAGATAGAGCGGATCGACATCCTCGACGCCGGTCTTCAGCCGCCACTTGCCGTCCGGCGTGGTGAAGGCGCGCAGCAGCCGGCCGTTGGCGTCGACGATCTCGGTCGATCGTTCGTGGTAGCGCGCGAGGTCGGGCGGAAACAGCCGGTCGAGCGCCAGCGCCCCCGCCGCCAGACTGGTGGCGGCAAGGGCCAGACCCGCGAGGAGGCGCCGGGCGTTCATGTCAGCGTGGGGCCACCGTCAGGCTGCCCATGGCGCTGCGGGCATAGACGCGCGGGGCATACATGTCGGAGACGTTCACCGCCGGCAGCGCGAAGGTGCCGGGGGTCACGGCGCGCACGATGTAGGCGAGCTGGTAGGAGTTGCCGAACTTGCGGTTCTCCTCCCACAGCGTCCGGTAGGTCCGTTCTCCGAGATTGAACGAGGCGAAGAAGCGGTCGTCGCGCGCCTCGGCGATACGCGTTGCCGAGATCTTCGACAGGAACGGGAAGGACTTCGCCGTCTCCTCGTTCAGCACCGACTCGATCTCGAAGCCGGCCGGCAGGAGATCGAGCAGCGCCACCTCGTGGTAGCCGCCTTCGAGGTTGCGGCCGCTCAGCGACACGATCAGCCGGTCGTTCTGGCGGACCTGGGCCAGATTAGCGGCCTCACCGCTCAGCGTCAGGTAGCGCCGCGTGACGCTCAGCCCTTGCGATGCGGCGGGCTGCGGATCGCGCGGCACGCCGCGCGCCGTCACCTGCATCCAGACGGAGCGGTCGTCGTCGTTGCGGACGCGCAGGCCGCGGGCGACCGCGGCGGCATCGGGGTTGATCACCACCGGCTCGGCCGCGGCCTTGCGCGCCTGACCGTCGACGGAATAGGCGAGCTCGCCGCCGCCGCCCAGTGCCCGGGCGGCCAACACCAGCCACGCCTGCTCCTGGGTGGTCGTGTCCTCGACCCGCGCGGTCAGTCGTTCGCGCACGGCGCCGACCACTTCGCTCACGCCCTCGCGGCCACCGGCCTCCGAGGCGAGCGCCAGAAGTGCGGCGCGGTTGCGCAGCGGTGAGCCGTAGTAGTCGGCAGGGTCGGGCTCGTCGATGCGCTGGCGCGCCAGTCCGAACGCGAGCCGGGCGCGGCCGGGTTCACCCACGTGGTTGAGCGCGGCGGCAAGCTGGGCCCAGGCGAGGCCACCCTTGATGTCGCGGCCCGTCGTGTCCTGGAAGTAGCGGACGCGGCCAGGGTCGGCGAGGCCGGCCTTGGCCAGGACGTACCAGGCATAGGCCTGGGCGTTGGGCGAGAGCTTGTCGGCCGTGCGGTTGAGCCACGTCAGTCCACGCTGCAACGGGGCTGCAGGCACCGCCATCTGTTGATCGCGGGCGCGCACTAGGAAGTCGAGCGCATAGCTCTGCAGCCATTCCGCCGCGGGAGACGAGAACGGGCCCCACATGCTGAACGAGCCGTCGCTCATCTGCATGTCGACGATGCGATAGACCGCATCCTGCACGCGGTCCGAGATCCGGGGATCGCTCGGCCCGTACCCGAGCAGCGCCACGTCGTTGTAGTAGAGCAATGGCAGGGCGCGGCTGGTGGTCTGCTCAATGCAGCCATAGGGATACTTGTCGAGGGCGCGCAGCAGCGCCGGCACATCGATGCCGGGCGTGCGCGACAGCGCGACGCTGGCCACCGCGGTGCCTGGCGCGAACGGCGCCGTCACGTTGCGGTCGAGCAGGAGTTCGCGCCCGGGCTCGAGCTGGGACACGGTATCGATCGCGCTCGGCGTCTGCGCCGCGCGTACCTGGATGTCCCACTCTCGGCGCACCGCGAAGTTGCCCGGTCCGGCCACGGAGACCGAGACCTTGCCGAAGCCGGGATCGCCCGCACGGAGCGACCAGCCCAGCAACTCGCGCTGGTTGGCGGCGAGCCTCCGTGTTTCGGCGACAGGCTGGTCGAGCATCACCGCGCCGCTTGCCTCGAGCGTCACGCGGTAGTCGCCGGCCGGGCCTTCGACATTGTGCAACGAAAGTGCCACGCGACCACGGTCGCCAGGGGCGAGGAAGCGCGGCAGCACGACGTCGGCCGTCACGGCGTCGCGCACGAACAGGCGATGCTCGGAGGAGCCGACGCGTGTCTTCGCATAGGCAACGGCCATCAGACGGAGCTGGCCGATGAAGTCGGGGATCTCCAGGGTGATCTTCGCCTCGCCGTTGGCGTCGAGCTTCACGGGGCCGCTGAACAGGGCGACGGTGCGCGTCGGCACCACGTCGAGGCCGCCGATGTCACCCGAATCGCCACCGGTCCGAATGCGGCCGAGGTCGTCGGCGCGTCCGTCGAGCAGCCGGCCGTAGTCGTCGCGCATGGCGACGCCGAGCTGGCGCTTGCCGAAGTAGACGTCGGCCGGGTTGGGCGTGCGGAAGCGGGTGAGCTGCAGGATACCCTCGTCGACCGCCGCGAGTGTGATAAACGCCGCCTCGCCGGCGAGATTGGCGACGCGCACCGGCACCTCGATGCGCTGCCGCGGCGTTATCTTCTCGGGCGCGCTGATCTGGACGCCGAGCGTGCGCAGTGCCGGATCGAGACCGAGCCAGGCAGCCCCGATGGCTCGGGCCGGCGCACGGTCGGCGGCGACGGACAGCGGCCGCCATGCCGTCACCAGCGCATAGGCACCGGCGCCCCATTCGGCCTTGACCGGGATCTCGACGGTCGTGCCGCCGGCCGGAAGAGCCACGGCATAGGTCGCCATGATGCGGTCGGTGGCGATGGTGACCAGCGCCTCGCCGGCGAACGGCGCCTCGACGTGCAGCCGCGCGGTGTCGCCCGGTGCATAGTTCTGCTTGTCGCTGGCAACGCGGAGCGTGTCGGGCGTCTCCTCGGCGTTGGTGCCGCCATACCAGCCGACATAAAACGTCATGCTGGTGGTGGTATCCTTCTCCTTGTCGACGATCGTGAGGCGGTGCTGACCCCAGGTCAGGCGGCGCGACAGGCGCGTGGGCGCGTCGGCCTTGAGCGCCAGCGTGTCGGCCGTCAGCAGTCGTTCGTTCGGGATCGCCTGCCAGCGCCAGCGGCCATCGACCTGGTACCATTGGTAGCTGTAGTCGATGCGCTCGATGCGGTACTCGACCGACGCGCGGGCGCCCTGGGCGCCCAGGGCGTCGACGGCGACGACGTCGAATTCGGTGTCGATGCCCTCGCGCGAATAGCGACCCTCGAATACCGGACGTACGCCGATGTAGAGATCGCGGCTGCGGACGGGGACGGCCTTGTCAGCGCGGGTGGCGCGACCGCCGCCGGGCTCGAAGACGCGGGCCGAGATCTGGGCGCGCAGCGGCAAGGTCGTGTCCTTCACCTGATCGCCGGCCCATTCGAGGCGCGCCTTGCCAGCCTCGTCGGTCTCCGGCGCGGTGAGCGTGATGAAGGGCGGCTCGAACTTGTCGCGCTCGCTCTCCGGCCCGAACCGGTACTTGGCGAAGGCCGGGAAGGGCTGGTCGTCGACAGTGATGCGCAGGTCGGCCTCGACCGTGAGGCCCGACGCCGGCGCGCCGTAGAGGAAGTCGGCCGAAACGGCGAAGCCGTTGGCACGTCCGGGGCGCAGGATCGTCTCGTTGGAGGTGAGCTCGACCTTGAGCTTCTCCGGTACGAAGTCCTCGACCGAGAATTCGGCTCGGCCGACGGCGGTGGCGCGTGGGTCAATGTGGGCCGCGACCGACCAGCGGCCGCGCCGCGAGGACTTGGGAATTTCGATCGCCTGGTGGAGGGCGCCTGCCGCCTGCAGGGCGTGGGTGAATCTCGTGAACTCGCTGCCATCGGGACGCTTGACGATCAGCGTCACCGGCATGTTGGCGAGCGCCGTCGCGCTGTCGTCACGCAGCAACGCCATCAACTGCACGGTCTCGCCCGGCCGGTAGACGCCGCGCTCGGTGTAGAGAAAGGCGTCGACCGGCCCGGGCTGGGCGCGGCCATCGATGCCGCGGTCGGAGAGATCGAACGCGGACTTCGAGAGTTCGAGGCGCGCGAATTCCTGCTTGGCTGCATCGGAGGCCATGACGGCGAAAGCTTCCGCCGCGCCCTTGCCCTTGATCAGGCCGGCGGCGAAGGTCGCGCGGCCGTCGGCCGCCGTCAGTGCCTTGGCGATCGGCTCGTTGCCACGCGACAGCAGCACGACTTCCAGACCGGCCAGCGGCTGGGCGCTTTGCAGCGAGCGGGCGAAGACATTGAGGCCGTCCACGCCAGTGAAGGTCGTGAGCGCGATGTCGGTGTCGATCACCCACATGCCGGAGGCGGTGCCGGCACCGGTGTCTTCGTCATCGTAGGGATTGCTGCTCGGCGGCCGGGCGGCGTCCCAGACGACGACGAAATAGGCTCCGGGCTTCCAGTCCTTGACCGTCTCGCGAATGGGGAAGGCGGTGACAACCGGCTGGTTGGCGGCGCTGCGGACCTCCATGGTGCCGCGCCACTGGCGCGCGCCGTTGGTTCCGTTCAGCCAGCTCGACAGCGACCACGATTCGGTGATCGGCTCCGATCCCGGGAACGTGGCGTCGTAGCGATCATTGGCGAAGCGGTCGAGGCCGCGCTCGTTCACGCGGTAGACGGCAATGCCGACTTTCGAGACGTTGATGGTGGTGATCGGCAGTCCGGCCACGGAGCCACGCGGCAGGATGAAGCCCTTGCCGGGCAGGGTGACGACCGCCGGCCGGGCGCCGAGCGCCACGTCGACCGCACGCTCCGCATCGAGTTTCGCGCCATCGCGTCCCGGGAATCCCGCCAGAAGTTTCACCTTGTAGTCCTGGCCATAGGCCAGCCCGCCGATGCACAGGCGATCGTCGACCACGCGCAGCGCGGACTTCACCTCGGGCTCGATACGGACATAGTCGGCGTATTTCACGTCGCCCGTGGCCAGGGGCTTGTTGAAGGCGAGACAGGCCTCGCCGTCGGCGCGCGAGCTGTCGATGGCAAGCCGGCGATAGGCGAAGGACTCGTCGGGCGCGGCAGCTGGCTGGGCGATCGGCACCGGCGCCGTGGGGCTGGCGGTCGTTGGCCCGGCGGCCGGAGCCGACAGTTGGGTCGCAGGAGGGGGAGTCTGAGCAGGCGTGGTGGACGCGATGCGGGGTGGAAGCGGCCGCTCGAGGGAGTCTCCCGGCTTTCCGATCAGGTAGCCGGCGATGCCGGAGCCCAGCATCAGAGCGACCACCAAAGCGGCCAATGTCGAGCGATTCATGAAGACCCCCGCGAAAGCGACCGGAGTCTACGGCTCCGATTGTGAAGACACTGTGGAGACCGGCCGCCGAGCTGTGAATGTTTTGCCACTGTGGCGCGCGCGACACGCTGTGGATAGGCTCAACTTGAGTGAGCCCGGATTGCGTTCTAAGCGCAAGCAATGGTGTTGCATCTCATCAAGCTCGCAGTCGGCGTCGACGATCTTGCCCACATGAAGAAGGTCCAAGCGGCGCGGCGCAAGCAGCGCCGGCAGGCCCCGCGGTCTCCGCACTGGGTCTATACCCGGAACACTCCCCGCCGGTCGGAAGAACTGCTCGACGGCGGTTCCCTTTACTGGGTCGTGCGCGGCGTCATCCGCTGCCGCCAGGAACTGGTCGGCTTCGACGAGGATTTCGACCGGGAAGAGGCCCGGAAATACTGCAGGATCAAGGTCAAGAGAACCTTGATCCGGACGGCGCCGCAAGCCTGCCGGGCCTTCCAGGGTTGGCGCTACCTCGAACCCGACCGCGCGCCGCCTGACATCTCGCACGGCGACACCAGCGACATGCCGGCGGAAATGGCGGCCGAGCTGAAGAGACTGGGTCTTCTCTAGCGATTGGTGAGCTTGAGCTCGATGCGCCGGTTGCGGGCGCGGTCGACGGCCGACAGTGGCTGGTACTGGCCATAGCCGGCGGCGACCAGGCGGTCGTTGGGGATGCCCTCCTTGTTCAGGAATTTCACCACGGCGATCGCTCGCGCCGTGGAGAGCTCCCAGTTCGAGGGGTAGAGCACGTTGTTGATCGGCGTGTTGTCGGTGTGGCCGTCGACCTGGAGAACCCAGCTGATGTTCTTGGGTATCTGGGAGGAGATCTCGATCAGCCGCTGCGCGACACTGGCGAGTTGCTTCTCGCCGCCGGGCTGGAGCACCGCCGACCCCGAGGGGAAAAGCACTTCCGACTGGAAGACGAAGCGGTCGCCCACGATCTGCACGTCTCGTTGGCCTGCCAGCGCCTCGCGCAGCTTGCCGAAGAATTCCGAGCGATAGCGCGCCAGCTCCTCGACTTTGCTGGCGAGCGCCCGGTTGAGCTTCTGGCCGAGATCGACGATCTGGACCTGCTGCTCCTTGGCCTTGGCGTCGGCCGCCTCGAGCGCAAGGTTGAGGCGGGAGAGTTCTTCCTTGAGGCCCGCCAGTTCGGCCGCGAGCCGCACGACCGCGGCCTTCTGTTCGGCCGCCATCTTCTGCTCCTCGGTGAGGTCGCTGAACAGCTTGCCTTTCTCGTTGTTGGCCGCGGCGAGCGAGGCTGCCAGGCGCGTGAGCTCGAGCCGTTGCCGCTCGATCTCTTTTTCCAGGTCGCCCTGCTTGGTCTCGGCGGTCTTCGCTGCCGTCTGCATCGCAGCGGCCAGCCGATCCCGTTCGGCCAGCATCGAGGATAGTCGCTCGGTGAGCTGGTCGCGTTCGATCTTGAGACCATCGGTGGATTTGCGTTCCGCCGCCAGGTTGGCGTCGAGGCGGTCGCGCTCGGCGCGTGCGCGATCGAACTGCAGTGAGAGCTGCTCGATTTCCTTCTTGAGACTTTCGCTGGCCTTCTTTTCGACCGACAGCATGCTGGCGAGGTCGCCGACCTGCTTGTTCAGCTGGTCGATCGCCGAATCCCTGTTGGTGAGCGCATCCGACAGCGTGAATTGTGCGACGCTGAAGATCGACAACAGAAAGACCAGCACCATCAGCAGGGTGGTGAGGGCATCGACATAACCCGGCCACGTATAGTCGGCGCCTCCGGCTCGGCGGCGGGACGAATGGGCCGCCATGGCCCTATCCCTCGCCTTGCGAAGGCTGCCCGGTGTCGCGCCGGCCCGGCGCGGCGATGGTCCGGGCCAGAAGCCTGAATTCATCGCGCAGTTCGTCGGCAAGCAGGGTGCGGTTGCGGGCGTTGTCCTCGATGAGGCGGGCCAGAAGGGCTTCGACTGAGCGTTGGTGAATCCGCAAGGCCTCGTCGCCGGTATTGTCGGGACGGACCGAAAGCCGCTCGGCGGTGCCGCGCAGCTCCTCGGCGAGCATTGCCCGGCCGCGTGCGCTGTCCTCGACCAGATGGGCCAACAGCGCTTCGATATTGCGTTGATGCGCAAGCAGGGCCGCGTTGTCGGTTCCGTCCAGCCGGCCCGCGAGTTGTCCGACGGCGCCGCGCAGTTCTTCGGCGACCGAGGCGCGGCTGCGCGCGTTTTCCTCGACCAGATGAGTGAGCAGGGCCTCGATGGTGCGCTGATGCGCCAGTCCAGCCTCCCGATCGCCGCCATCGGAGCGTTCGTTGAGACGATCGAACCCGCCACCAATCCGGCTCGACTGCTCCGCAAGGTGGGTGAGAAGGCTCTGCTGGTCGCGCATGGCTTCGGTCAACACGCCCAGACGGTCGACCAGGGCCGCACCGATGGCGGTCGCGGTGTCCCGGCTCTCCTGGCTGCGCCGAAGAGAGCGGACGAGTTCATCAAGGCCTTCTGCGGTGTGCTCGAGCACGGCTTCGGCATAGGCCGAAGTGCCACCCTGCTCGCCCTCGCCCTGCAAGTTGCCGCTAGAAATATGGGTCGCGCTGGCGAGCCATTCCTCCAATTCAATGTGGAAGCGGCCCTGGGCCTGGCTTGCCTGAAGCTCGAGGAAGCCCAGCACCAGAGAGCCCGAAAGGCCGAACAGCGAGGCACCGAAGGCGGTTGCCATGCCCTTGAGGGGACCGTCGATGCTGGCCTTCAGCTTGGCGAACATCTGCACGGCGTCGCCCGCGGTCACCTGCAGGCCGGAGATGGCGTCGGCCACGGCGCTGATCGTTTCCAGCAGCCCCCAGAACGTGCCGAGCAGGCCGAGGAAGATCAGCAGGCCGATCATGTAGCGGGTGAGGTCGCGCCGTTCGTCGAGACGCGTGGCAATGCCGTCGAGCATCGCGCGCGTGGCCATCGGAGACAGGCGGAAATTGTCCTGGCCTTCGCCCAGCATCGCCGCCATCGGTGACAGGAGATTGATGGACTCCGTTTCGAGCGGCGGCGCATCGCGTTCGCGGCTCTGGAACCGCCGTAGCCACAGCACTTCTGGCCGCAGCGAGATCACCTGCCGCATCACCACGAGAATTCCCAGGATCAGCACGCCCAGGATCACGCCGTTCAGGATCGGCGTGTTCATGAACACCCGCTGCAGGTCCTGGCGCAGCACGTACGCGAGCACCCCGACGCCGGCGAGGAACAGCAGCATACGGACCAGATACGGCAGCGGGCTGCTCAACTTGTGGTCCGCGAGGGAGTGGCCCCGGTCGATCACGAGTTCGGCACCAGGATATCGACGCGTTCGCTTCCGCCGCCTCTGCTGTCGCCGCCATAGGCACCGACCTCGATACGGGTCTTGATGCCCTTGTCGATCAGGTAGCTGCGCACTACCAGCGCTCGGGCGAGCGAAACCTTGCGGCTCTCCGGATCACCGACGCCTGCGTAGGCGCGGATCTCGATCAGGCGAGGCCGGCGATCGCCGAGGTTCTTGGCCAGCCGGTCAAGGTCGATCTTCGCATCGTTGCTGAGCACGGCCGACTGACTGGCGAAGCCGATCGTGGCTGCCACGCTGCTGTTGGGCAGAATCGGCGGAGAAGTCGGCTCAGACGGTGCAGCCGCTGCCAGCCGTGTCGGCGGCGTCTGGCTTGCGGCCGGTGGAGCGGGCGTTGCCGATGGGACTGGGCGTGTCGTCGCAGCGATCGCCGCGGCGGCGGCTGGTGACGGGGTAGGGGCCGCCGGTGGCATTGAGGCCGGTAGTGTTGAGGCCGGTGGCGCCGGCGTCGCCGCTGCGATCTGCGTTGGCGCGGTCGCCGACGGTGGTGTGGCTGTCTGAGGGGCGCGCGTGGTCGCCGGTGGCGCCGGCAACGTGGCCGGCAGCGCGGGCGGTGCGGCTGCCATTGGGGACGGTGTGGGCGTCGAAGGA
>CANJHI010000186.1 GCA_947474005.1 Alphaproteobacteria bacterium
CAGCCGCTTCGATCATGGTGGGTGTGATCATGACGCCTTCCAGTGGCGGACGGGTACCTGCAATTTTGTCGCTCACTTCACGTTCCTTCAGCCAAGAACATAGAGGATCGATAGCTCAAGGCGGGCGCCTGAAGGTGACGATGACGAAGCTGTAGGCACCGGTTTGCCAAAGGCGGAGTCTTTCGCTTCCTTCCAGGAACAGTGTTTCCTTGAGACTGTCCCGGAGGGCCCCCGGCAACCTCTGCACGAAAGACGACCTCTTGCCTCCTTCCACAAGTGAACGTCGAACGCCGTCCGTGGCGTCGTGACAGTCGAGAAGGTCAAATCCGGCCGCCTCGCCAATCCGGTGGAAGTGATTCCGGGCGGCCTCGCGAGATCCATGAAACGACTCGGCCAGCAGAAGGTAGCCGCCGGGCCGCATGACTCGGAACGCTTCGTTCAGCGCCGCTGCCACGGGGAAGTAGCCCACGGCGTCGGCGCAAAAGACGCAATCGAATTGCTCGTCTTCGAAGGCCAGTCGCGCCACGTGGCCCTGACGGACGTCTACGCCAAGCCGGCGCGCCCGCCATACCGCGACATTGGACTGCTCGACTCCGATCGACGTCCGCGGCGCACGATGGGTGTTCAGGTACAGCAGGCCTCCGCCGCAGCCGGCCGCCAGCTCGAGACAGTCGCTGCGCCGCCAGCGGTCCGCTTCCCACGGAAGCCGATCGAACATCTCGGCGTAGAGTTGAATCTGGTTGGGCCGGTCCGCGAAGGCCGGATTGGCGCGGATATCCGGCCGGGCCGGCGCAAAGCCCACGTTGAACATGCCCGTCCGATTGAGGCCAAACGACAGGTAGATCAGTTCATAGATGAGGCGCCGCGCCCAGGTCGTATTCGGGATGAGCGATCGCGCCATCAGAAGGTGTGAATTGCCCCGAGATCGACCACACGCACAACGTCGCCGGCCTTGCGGGCCGGGTCGTGCGCCGGCCGCACGAGGAAGGCATCGGACGCGGCCAGCACCGAGAGCATGGAGCTGTCCTGCACCGGATGCGGCGTCACGGTGAGCGTGCCGTCGGCGCCTCGCTGGAGCGTCGAGCGGACGTAGTCCTCGCGCGTGTCGTTCATTTTGACGTCGACCGCCAGCCGCGCCGGCACCGTGCCGACGAGGTCGCCGGCCTGGCCGAGCATGCGGTCCATCGCCGGCTTCAGGAACAGGAGCGCGCAGACCATGGTCGAGACCGGGTTGCCGGGCAGGCCGAGCACGCGGGCGCGGTCCTTGGCGGCGAACATCAGCGGCTTGCCCGGGCGCATGGCGATCCGCCAGAAATCCATCGCGAAGCCCTGGGCCTTCAGTGCGCCCTGAACGAGATCGTGGTCTCCGACCGAGGCGCCGCCCAAGGTGATCAGCAGGTCGTGCTGCGCGCCGGCGGCGATGCGATCCTCGATCAGCTTGGCATCGTCGCGCGCGATGTCGAACAGCGTCGGCTCGCCGCCCCAGCCGCGCACCAGTGCTGCCACGGCGATGCCCGAGGAGGAGACAATCTGGTTGCGGCCGACGGGCTCGCCCGGCAGCACGAGTTCGTCGCCGGTCGAGAGGATCGCGACCCGCGGCTTCCGGCGCACGGAGAGCCAGGGCAGGTTCATGGCGGCGGCCAGCGCCACGTCGCGCGTGGTCAGCGTGCGGCCCACGGCCAGCGGCTGGTCGCCCGCTGCGAAGTCGAGGCCGGCCTTGCGGATGTGCCGGCCCGGGCGCGGCGCTTCGAGGACGGTGATCTTCGCGCCGTCGGCCTTGGTGTCTTCCTGGATGACGATCGAGTCGGCGCCCATCGGCAGCGGACCGCCGGTGAAGATGCGCACGGTCTCGCCGGGCTTCAGCGCCTGGTCGTAGGAACCGCCGGCCGGCGCGTGGCCGACCAGCGTCAACGTGGTGGGTGCAGCGGGAACGTCCTCGGCGCGCATCGCATAGCCGTCCATCGCCGAGAGATCGGACGGGGGTTGCGTCAGGCGGGCGGCAGGGGCGGTGGCCAGCACGCGGCCGGTCGCGTCGGCGACGGAGATCGTCTCCGACGGCAGCGCCTCGAACGCCCGTATGACGCGGGCATGGGCATCACGGACGGTCAGCAATGGTGGGTTCCCGGTCATGAGGACTGCAGGCCTCCAGGCCCGCTCTTCATGAGCGGGCCTGGAGGCCCGCGGTCCGCTTGAGTGATCGACATCATCGCGCCTCGTAGGTGCCAGACTTGCCGCCGGACTTGTGCACGAGCTTCACGCCCGAAATCACCATGCCGCGATCGACTGCCTTGCACATGTCGTAGACGGTCAGCGCGGCGACCGACGCGGCCGTCAGCGCTTCCATCTCGACGCCGGTGCGGCCCTTCAGCTTGCAGGTCGCCTCGATGTCGACGGCGCTGCGCTTGGGATCGAGCGTGAGCTTCACGTCGACCGAACTCAGCGACAGCGGATGGCAGAGCGGAATCAGGTCGGGCGTCTTCTTTGCGGCCATGATGCCGGCCAACTGCGCCACGGCCAGCACGTCGCCCTTCTTGGCCTTTTTGGTCGCGATCAGCTTCAGGGTCGCTGCCTGCATGGTGACGCTGGCGCGCGCCACGGCCACGCGCTCGGTGATCTCCTTGGCGCCGACATCGACCATGCGGGCGTTGCCGGTGCCGTCGAAATGGCTCAGGATCTTGGGTGAGGGCTTTTTCTTCACGCCGCCTCGCGGACGAGCATGTGGCGCACCGCCGCCTCGACGTCGGGCTGGCGCATAAAACTTTCGCCGATCAGGAAGGCTTTTGCGCCGACCTTGGCCATGCGCGCGAGATCTGCCGGCGAGCCGAGGCCGCTCTCGGCCACCAGCACGCGGTCCTTCGGCACCAGGGGCGCCAACTGCTCGGTCGTGGCGAGGTCGACGGCCAGCGTCTTCAGGTTGCGGTTGTTGACGCCGATCAGGTCGGCATCGAGTTTCAGCGCGCGCTCG
Organism: Alphaproteobacteria bacterium; assembly: GCA_947474005.1. Taxonomy (GTDB): domain Bacteria; phylum Pseudomonadota; class Alphaproteobacteria; order Reyranellales; family Reyranellaceae; genus Reyranella. The sequence continues at coordinate 2,966 of CANJHI010000186.1, forward strand.
AGCTCGGGCGCATTGTGGACCTCGACCAGCACGTCCATGCCCCACTTGCGCGCCAGGCTGGCGAGGTTGGCGGCGAGTGCATCGTCGAGGCAGGCCATGATCAGCAGGATGCAGTCGGCGCCCAACGCGCGCGACTCAGGTACCTGGTAGGGGTCGATCATGAAATCCTTGCGCAGCACTGGCAGCCTCACCGCGGCGCGGGCCTGCGTGAGGAACTCGTCCTTGCCCTGGAAGTAGGGGCCGTCGGTCAGGATCGAGAGGCAGGTGGCGCCACCGCGCTCGTAGGCCTTGGCCAGCGCCGGCGGATCGAAGTCCTCGCGGATCAGACCCTTGCTGGGGGAGGCCTTCTTGATCTCGGCGATCAGGCCGTAGCGGCCCGCGGCGATGGTGGCTTTTAGCGCCTTGGCGAATCCGCGTGGCGAATCGGTGTCGCGCGCGAGATTCTCGATCGCGCGCAGCGGCCGCTGCGACATGCGGCCGGCAACGTGACGGCGCTTGTCGGCGACGATCTTTTCGAGTGTGTCGCTCATGCGCAAATCCTTTTCAGTGTGGCGAGTGCTGTGGCCGCCTTGCCGGTGTCGATCGAGGCTGCCGCGAGTGCGGCGCCTTGCTTCAAGTCCTTTGCCTTGCCCGCGACCATCAGCGCAGCGGCGCTGTTCAGCACCACGATGTCGCGGAAGGCGTTCTTCTCGCCCGCCAGCACCTTGTGGATGGCCGCGGCGTTGTGGGCCGGCGTGCCGCCCTTGAGCTCGGCCATCGTGGCGCGCTTCACGCCGATCTCCTCGGGCGCGATCTCGATCTCGCTCACGCGGCCGTTCTCCAGCGCGGCGGCCCAGCTCGTGGTCGTGGTGGTGATCTCGTCCATGCCGTCCTGGCCGTGCACGACCAGCGCGCGCTCGAGGCCGAGCTGCCCCAGCGCCTCGGCGACGGGTTTTAGCCAGCGGCGGTCGAAGACGCCGACGAGCTGGCGCTTGACCAGCGCCGGGTTCGACATCGGCCCCAGCAGATTGAAGATGGTGCGGTTGGGCGCGAGCTCGACCCGGGGACCGGCCACGTTGCGCATGGCGCTGTGGTGGCGGGGCGCCATCAGGAAGCACACGTTGGCTTCGACCAGGGACTTCTCCAGCAACTCGATCGGCAGCTCGAGGTTGATGCCCAGCTCCGACAGAACGTCGGCCGCACCCGACTTGGAGGTGAAAGCCCGGTTGCCGTGCTTGGCGACGGGGACTCCGGCGCCCGCGACGACGAAGGCTGAGCAGGAGGAGACGTTATAGGTGCCGTGGTGGTCGCCGCCGGTGCCCACGATATCGATGGCGCCCTCGGGCGCGCGGACGCGCAGGACCTTGGCGCGCAGCGCCCGGGCGCCGCCGGCCAGTTCCTGGGCGGTTTCGCCGCGCACTTTCAGCCCCATCAGGAAGGCGCCCATCTGGGCCGGGGTGGCGTCGCCGCTGGTCATGATGTCGAAGGCGCGTTCCGCCTCGTCGATGCCCAGCGTCTCGCCATTGCCCACCTTGGCCAGAAGGCCGCGAAAATCGTCGATATCGCCGCTCACTAAAACTCCCGGTTCAATTCCAAGCCCAGATTTTGCCTCTTGCCGGCCGGGCCGGCGGGCGGCTAGCTATATCACATGGCTCAAGAACTCATCCTCAAGGTCACCGGCATGGATTGCGACGGCTGCGTAAAGGCCGTCACCCGGGCCGCGACGGGCGCCGGCACCGCGCCGATCTCCGTCGATCTCAAGAGCGGGGAGATGCGCCTCCCGGCCGACGCCGACGTCGCCGCCATCAGCAAGGCGATCACGCGGGCAGGGTTCGGGGTGGCTGCCTAACTTCAACAAAGATTTGTAATATATTGATTATTATCAATATATTTCTCGTCTCCAGGCCCGCGTGCGGTCCGCGAGAGTCGAGCTAGTGGATCTCCCAGTCGCAGATCTTCAGGTTTGGCCAGCACAGGCGCCAGCGCGCCACTTTTGCCTCGTAGATCGCCCGCGTGATCTGCGCCTTGTTCGGTCGGACCACCAAGCCGAGCAGATCGTCCAATCCGAACGGGGCGCATATTTCGAGTTGCGACCCGTGCGGCCGGACGCCGACGGCGGTCGCCGTCGTCGGAAACGTCGCAATCGCCTCCTCGGCTGATCGATAAGGTGCGATCGAATAGCCGAACTTTGCTGGATACCAGAGGTGCACCCGGGCCTCGTTCTTGACGTCGACGGCGACACCGAGATCGGAGAACAGATTCGTGATCCGGGTCTCGTTTCGGGCCTCCGCTTCGGCCGAGAGGTCACCGGCATCGAAATAGGCCAGGTCGATGTCCCTGATGTTCGCGTCGGGCGGGTATCCGTGGGCAACGTTCCAGATCGTCTGGGCAACCGCGCCGGCGGCCAGCCACCCGTTGGGGAGGCCTATGTCCGGCCAGCGGCGGAGCACCGGGGCCAGCAGTGCGCTGCTGGCGAGCACCGATGTCAGCCGTCCGGCTTGGGCTTCCGTCACTCGATCTTCACGCCGGCGTCGTGGACGACCTTCTGCCATTTGGTGTTCTCGATGGCGATGTAGGCTTCGAACTCCTGGCGGGACTCCTTGGCGGGTACGAAGGCGAGGCCCTTCATCTTTTCCAGCACCTCGGGTTCGTTGAGGATGCGCATGATCTCGGCGCTCAATTTGTCGAGGATGGGCTCGGGCGTCTTGGCCGGCGCCGAGAGGCCGATCCAGCCCACGGCCACGACGGTCGGGTAGCCCTGCTCGGCCACGGTCGGCAGGTCGGGCAGGAAGGGCGAGCGCCGCTGGTCGGCGATGCCGATGGCGATCGCCTTGCCGGTCTTCACCGGGCCGATGGCGCCGGGGATGGCGTCCGACATGAGCTGGATGTCGCCGCTCTGCAGCGCCAGCATGGCATCGGCATTGCCCTTGAAGGGGACGTGCGTGAGCTTGATGCCGGCTACGCTCTTCAGCATCTCGACGGCGAGATGGCTGGCCGAGCCGTTGCCCGAGGAGCCGTAGTTGAGATCAGCGCCGGCCTTGGCCTTGGCGACCAGGTCTTTCACCGACGTGATGCTGCTCTTGAGGCTGGTCATCAGCACCTGCGGCGTGAGGCCGATGTTGGCGATCGGCGCGAAGTCCTTCTGCACGTCGTAGGGCAGCTTCGGGTAGATCGCGGGCGCGATGCCGTGGGTCGAGATCGTGACCATCAGCAGCGTGTAGCCGTCGGGTGCTGCCTTGGCGGCGACGTCGGCGCCGATGCTGCCGCCGGCACCGGGACGATTCTCGGCGATCACCTGCTGGCCCAGCGCTTTGGTGAGCTGATCGGCCATGACGCGCGCCAGGATGTCGGTCGCCTGGCCGGCGGGGAAGGGCACGATGATGCGGATGGGCTTGGTGGGCCAGGCCTGGGCGAAAGCATTGGGAACGGCGGCCACCGCCGCCGTCGCGCCAAGCAACAGGCGGCGTGTGAAAGTCATGGTCAGGCGGCCTTCTTCTTTTGCTGCGAGGGATGCTCGCCCGCGATCTTGAGGAAGTTCTCGAGGATCTTGTGGCCGTGCTCCGAGGCGATGCTCTCGGGATGGAACTGCACGCCATGGATCGGCAGCGTCTTGTGGCGCAGGCCCATGATGATGTCGCCGGTTTCGGCGGTGATGTCGAGTTCCTTGGGAAAGTCCTTCCGGTCGACGATCAGCGAATGGTAGCGCGTCGCCTGGAAGGGCGAGGGCACATCCTCGAACACGCTCTGGTTCTTGTGGTCGACGCCCGACAGCTTGCCGTGCATCGGCTGAGGCGCGCGCACGACATGGCCGCCGAACACCTGGCCGATCGCCTGGTGGCCGAGGCAGACGCCCAGCAGCGGCATCTGCTCCTTGGCGGCGGCACGGATCAGGTCCATGCAGATGCCGGCTTCGTTCGGCGTGCAGGGCCCGGGCGACAGCACGATGCCGGCGGGTTTCAGCGCCATCGCTTCCTCGACCGTGATCTGGTCGTTGCGATGCACGACGCATTTCGCGCCGAGGTCGCCCAGGAAGTGGACGAGGTTGTAGGTGAAGCTGTCATAGTTATCGATCAGGAGGAGCATGGCGGCAGTCTATCAGTTCCTCAGCCGCTCGCCAGTTCGGGGAAATCCTCTTCCCGGAATTCGCCCGGACCGCGCTGGTTGGCGGCGGCCCGCTGCTCCTCGCTGCGCCGCAGTTCGACGCGGCGGATCTTGCCGGAGATGGTCTTGGGCAGTTCGGCGAACTCGAGCCGGCGCACGCGCTTGAACGGGGCGAGGCGGCCCTTCAGGTGCTGGAAGATCGAGAGCGCCGTGGCGCGGTCGGGTTTGCCGTTCGCGGTCAGGCTTATGTAGGCCTTGGGGATGGCCAGGCGCATGGCATCCGGCGCGGGCACGACAGCGGCCTCGGCGACGGCCGGATGCTCGATCAGCACGCTTTCGAGTTCAAACGGGCTGATGCGGTAATCGGAAGCCTTGAACACATCGTCGGCGCGGCCGACATAGGTCAGGTAGCCGTCTGTATCGCGCGAGGCGACGTCGCCGGTGCGATAGACCTTGCCTTCTAGCGGCGCGATCGAGCCGTCGTCCTGCTGGTAGCCCTGCATGAGGGCGGCGGGGCGCTGGTCGAGGTCGATGCAGATCTCGCCTTCCTCGGCGTCCTTTTCGTCGGTATCGAGCAGGCGGATGCGATAGCCGGGCAGCGGGCGGCCCATCGAACCCGGCTTGATCGGCTGGCCGGGCGGGTTGCCGACTTGCGTCGTGGTCTCGGTCTGGCCGTAGAAATCGCGGATCGTGAGGCCCCAGGCCTTCTCGACCTGCTCGATCACTTCAGGATTGAGCGGCTCCCCCGCAGCCAACACCTCGCGCAGCCGAGTCTTGCACGACTTCAGGTCTTCCTGGATCAGCATGCGCCACACCGTGGGCGGCGCGCAGAGCGTGGTGACGCCGTTGGCGACGATGGCGTCGAGCAGGACGCGCGCGTTGAAGCGCGGCTGGTTGGCGATGAAGATCGTGGCGCCCGCGATCCACGGTGCGAAGAAGCAGCTCCAGGCGTGCTTGGCCCAGCCGGGCGAGGAGATGTTGAGGTGCACGTCGCCCGGCCGCAGGCCGAGCACATAGACGGTCGTGAGATGCCCGACCGGATAGCTGCGATGCGAATGCAGCACCAGCTTGGGCTTCGCCGTGGTGCCCGAAGTGAAATAGAGCAGCATCGGATCGTCGGCATTGGTCGGGCTGTCGGGTGTAAAGGCCGCCGGCGCGTCCAGGAGTTTGGCGTAGGAATGCCAGCCGGCCGGCGCCTCGCCGACAGCGATGCGCGTCAGCGACGGGTCGAAGCCCGCGAACTTGGCGGTTTCACCGGCGGCGGCCACGACATGACGAGCACGGCCGCGCTCGAAGCGGTCGGCGAGATCGGTGGGTGTGAGCAGGGTGGTTGCCGGGATGACGACGGCGCCGAGCTTCATGGCCGCCAGCATGGTTTCCCAGAGCGGCGCCACGTTGCCCAGCATCAGCAGGATGCGGTCGCCGCGTCTGACGCCCAGTGCGCGCAGGCCGTTGGCGACGCGGTTCGAGCGCTCCGACAGCTCCGCGAAAGTGAGGCTCGCGGCGCCGTCGCCGACGATGGTGAGCGCCGGGCGCCGGGCGGACTCGCCGTGTGCCAGCTCAGCGTCGAACCAGTCGAGCGCCCAGTTGAAGTGGGGCAGGTCGGGCCAGCGGAAATCGCGATAGGCCGTCGTGTAATCGTCGCGGTTGGCGAGCAGGAAGGCACGTGCCGCCTTGTAGGCTTCGACCGTCATCTCGACCCTCGTCTGGTTCCACCCAAGTATGCGCGTCTGCCGGTACTCATGGCGCGCGGTTGGGCGTAATGTAAGGGTAACAAGAAAAGAAAGCGCGCCCTGGTCGTCGAACCCTTTATCGTCGGGCTGCTGCTGGCGGCAGCCCTGATGCACGCCACGTGGAACGCTATCCTGAAGTCCGACAGCTCGGATCGGCTGGCGACATTCGGCGTCATCATGACCACCGGCACGGTTATGGGCCTCTGCGTCGTGCCATTCGTGCCGATGATCGAGCCGGGAGCGTGGAAGTTCCTGATTTCATCGGTGCTGATCCACGTCCTCTATTACACATTCCTCCTAAAAGCCTATTCGTACGGCGATCTCAGTCACACTTATCCGATCGCGCGCGGCCTCGGGCCATTGTTGGTGGCGCTGGTGTCGGGCCGCTTCATCGGCGAGGAACTGCGCAGCCAGGACATCGTCGGCGTCTTTTTGCTGAGCTTCGGTCTGGTGGCGCTCGCCATGCCGCTGCGCAACGTCGTGCCGCGGCCGGGCGCCCGGCATGGACTGGCGACCCTGTTCGCGGTGCTGACGGGCATTACCATCGCGGCCTACATCATCGCCGACGGCATGGGCGTGCGTTCGGCCGGGCCTTCCTTCGAGCATCGCATCTCCTACATCGCCTGGCTCTGCGTCCTGGAAGGACCGTGGCTGCTGGTGCTGGCTTTCATCCTGCGGCCCAACACGGTGTGGGGGCATATCAAGCGCACCTGGTATCGCGGAGTGATCGGCGGCGTGATCGCCAATGTCGGCTACGGCATCGCGATCTACGCGTTGGTGCTAGGTCCGATGGCCCATGTCGCCGCCTTGCGCGAGACCTCGGTGCTGTTCGGTGCCCTGATCGGTACGCTGCTACTCGGCGAACCGTTCGGCGGTCGCCGGGTGGCGGCGGCGGTCGTGATCGTCGCAGGGCTCGTGCTGATGAACGGCCCACGTTTCCTCTAGTCAGGGCTCCGTCGACCGGAAGGGCGGCTCCTCAAGCAACTTCCTTGTGAGCGCGCGAAGCCACGGCGTCCGCGCTTCGGTATCGAGACCGATGCCGCGCGCGAGGCGTTCGGCGACGAAGGCGGTCACGTCGGCCTGGGTGAGGCGGCCGAGCAGTAGATAGGGCTGCGCCGGATCGACCATGGCGTCGACTGCAGCCAGCGCGTTCATGACCTGGGCATTGCAATCGTCGATCCATGGCTGGTGAATCTTTTCCGCCGGCGTGTGGTTACGCGTGTAGGCGGCCTGCAGGCCTTTGTCGCAGGCGCCCATCATGAGCGCGGCAACTTTCAGGACGGCACGCCGGTCCGTGCCTGCATCAGGCGTCAGCGGCTGATTGCCGCCATAGGCCTCGTCGAGATGATCGACGATGGCGCCGCTGTCGATCAGCGTACTGTCGAGGACGAGCGCCGGGATGCGGCCCAGCGGATTGCTGGCGTGCACTTCTGCACGGTTGGCGAATCCCGAGAGGTCGCGCTGCTCGAAGATCACGCCATAGGCTTTTAGCGTGATCGCAACACGGCGCGTATAGGGTGAGCGGTTCACACCAATCAACAGCATCCAGACTTCCGTCCATCTTGTTTGGCACGGGCTTCGCTGTCATGGCTCTAGCACATTTGCCGGGGCACATTCGCCGGAGATAGGACGACGCGATGTCCACGCGCAATCTCGACAAGCTCATGGCGCCGAAATCGGTCGTGGCGATCGGCGCCAGCGTGCGTCCCGGCTCGGTCGGTGCTGCGGTGACGCGGAACCTGCTGGGCGGCGGCTTCCAGGGCGAGATCTATCTTGTCAACGTCAAGGGTGGAGAGATCGATGGCCGTCGGGTCTACCGCAGCCTCGCCGAACTGCCGGAGGTCCCCGACCTCGCGGTCGTGATGACTCCAGCGGAAACCATTCCGCGCCTGATCCTCGAGCTGGGCGAGCGCGGCACGAAGGTCGCGGTGGTGATCAGCGCCGGCCCGGGCAACGGCGCCGACGGGGCCGCGGCGAACGCCCGCTGGCGGCGCCGGA
>CANJHI010000187.1 GCA_947474005.1 Alphaproteobacteria bacterium
CGGCATCGACGCGGCGGCGCATGAAGCCGCCCTCGCCACCGGCACCGTGGCCGTCCTGGCCGGTGGCGTGGACCAGATCTACCCGCCGCAGAACGCGGCGCTGCACCGGGCAATTGCGGCCCAAGGCCTCATCCTGAGCGAATCGCCGGTGGGCACGCCGCCGGTCGCCCGCGCCTTCCCGCGCCGCAACCGCATCGTGAGTGGCCTCTCGGCAGGGGTGATCGTGATCGAAGCAGCCGCCCGGTCGGGCTCCCTGATCACCGCTCAGCGCGCCGCCGAACAGGGGCGCGAGGTCTTCGTCGTCCCGGGCTCGCCGATGGACCCGCGCTATGCCGGATCCAATAGCCTTATTCGGGATGGGGCCATATTGGTCCGCAACGCCAACGATATTCTGGATGTTTTGGGCCGGCCGTCGGCCCCCACCCAACCCCTTGACCGGAAAGGCCAAAATCGCCCCGACGGAGATACCGCCAAGGTGCTCGAAGCCCTGGGGTCGGTACCCACCGCGGTTGACGAACTGGTGCGCCGGTGCCAAGTGTCCGCCGCCTCCGTGGCGGAGGTCCTCTTGGCCCTTGAGCTTGAGGGCCGCCTGGAGAGGCACCGGGGTAACCGCGTATCTCTGATGTAAATCAGTGATTTAGCTCCGGCTTCTGATTTTTCACTGGAGCATGTTTCGCCGATGGACGTGCTGGTCGTCGAGTCCCCGGCCAAGGCTAAGACCATTGGGAAGTATCTCGGCCCCGGTTACACGGTGCTGGCTTCCTACGGTCATGTCCGCGACTTGCCGTCCAAGGACGGCTCGGTCCGCCCGGATGATGATTTCGCCATGGATTGGGAGATCGATCCCCAGTCGCAGAAGCGCCTCGACGCCATCGCTCAGGCGTTGACCAAGGGTGGCAAGCTCTACCTCGCGACCGATCCGGATCGCGAGGGCGAGGCGATCTCCTGGCACGTGAAGGAGATCCTCGGGCGCAAGAAGGCGCTCGACGGCGTCGACGTGAAACGGGTCACCTTCAATTCCATCACCAAGCAGTCGGTGCTGGATGCCGTTGCCCACCCGCGCGAACTCGACCAGCCGCTGATCGACGCCTACATGGCGCGCCGCGCGCTCGACTATCTCGTGGGCTTCACCCTGTCGCCGGTGCTGTGGCGCAAGCTGCCGGGCAGCCGCTCGGCCGGCCGCGTGCAATCGGTGGCGCTGCGCCTGATCTGCGAGCGCGAAGCCGAGATCGAGGTCTTCAAGACTCGCGAGTACTGGACGGTCGACGCCGTCTTCGGCACCGCCAAGAAGCAGGCACTGAAGGCACGGCTCACCCATCTCGACGGCCGCAAGCTCGACAAGTTCGACCTCGACAACGAGGAGCGCGCGCAATCGGCCAAGCGCGAGATCGAGCGCCGCGCCTTTTCGGTGGCCTCGATCGACCGCCGCCAGGTGCGCCGTAATCCGCCACCGCCGTTCATCACCTCGACGCTGCAGCAGGAAGCCTCGCGCAAGCTGGGCGTCGGCGCCGCCACCGCCATGCGCATCGCCCAGCGCCTCTATGAAGGTGTCGACATCGGCGGCGAGACCGTCGGCCTCATCACCTACATGCGTACCGACGGCGTCCAGCTCGCCCCCGAGGCGATCGGCCAGACGCGCCGCCTGATCGAGACCAAGTACGGCCCGAGCTACGTGCCGGCGAGCCCGCGCGTCTACACGTCCAAGGCCAAGAACGCCCAGGAGGCGCACGAGGCGATCCGCCCGACTGACCTCTTCCGCACGCCGCAGGATGTCGCCAAGTACTTGGACAAGGATCAGCTCGGCCTCTACGAGCTGGTCTGGAAGCGCACCGTGGCGAGCCAGATGGAAAGCGCCGTGCTCGACCAGGTCACGGTCGATATCGCCAGCGGCGACAAGAACGTGCAGCTGCGCGCCACCGGCTCGGTCATCAAGTTCAACGGCTTCCTCACGCTCTACGACGAAGGCAAGGACGAGAAGAGCGAGGACGAGGACGGCAACTCGATCCTGCCCGACGTCATCGAGGCCGAGGCGCTGGAGCGCCGCGACGTGGTGCCGGAACAGCACTTCACCGAGCCGCCGCCGCGCTATTCCGAGGCCAGCCTCGTGAAGAAGCTCGAGGAACTCGGCATCGGCCGGCCCTCGACCTACGCCAGCATCATCGAGGTCCTGCAGCGCCGCAACTATGTGAAGATCGACCGCAAGCGCTTCGTGCCCGAGGACCGCGGCCGTATCGTCACGGCCTTCCTGCAGAGCTATTTTCCCCGCTACGTCGAATACGACTTCACCGCCCATCTCGAGGAAGAGCTCGACGACATCTCGGGCGGCAAGATCGACTGGCGCCAGGTATTGCGTGAATTCTGGAAGGCCTTCTCGGCCGCCGTCGGCGAGACCAAGGAACTGCGCGTCCGCGAAGTGCTCGACAAGATCGATTCGGAACTCGGGCCCCACTTCTTCCCCGAGGCCAAAGACGGCAAGAGCCCACGCGCCTGCCCGTCGTGCGCCGACGGCCGCCTCGGGCTGAAGCTCGGCAAGTTCGGCGCCTTCATCGGCTGCTCGAATTATCCGGAATGCCGCTTCACCCGCAAACTGGGCATCGTCGATGCCGAGGCCGATGCCGCATCGGGCGTCAATCTCGACGGGCCGAAGATCCTCGGCGACGATCCCGTCACCGGCAAGCAGGTCACGCTGCGCAAGGGACCTTATGGTCTCTACGTCCAGCTCGGCGAACCCGAGGGCAAGGACAAACCCAAGCGGCAGTCGCTGCTGAAGGACATGGTTCCCGACGACGTGACGCTGGAAAAGGCGCTGGCGCTGCTGGCTCTGCCGCGCGAGTTGGGGCCGCATCCCGAAGACAGCGAGATGATCCTGGCCGGCGTCGGCCGCTTCGGCCCCTACGTGAAGCATGGCCCGAAGTACAAATCGATTCCAGCCGACGAGAGCGTGCTCGAGATCGGCATGAACCGCGCGGTGGCGCTGCTGGCCGAGGCTCGCGTGCCGGGCCGCGGCCGCGCCGCCGTAAAACCGCTGCGCGTCGTCGGCAATCATCCCAACGATGAAGCGCCGATCGAACTCTACGACGGCCGCTACGGCCACTATGTGAAGCATGGCGGCATCAACGCCACCGTCCCCAAGGACATCAAGCCGGAAGAGCTGACGCTCGACCATGCCGTGTCGCTACTGGCCGAGCGTGCCGCCAAGGGTGGCGGCAAGAAGCCCGCGCGCGCCAAGAAGGCAGCCGCGCCCAAGGCGAAGCCGAAAGCCAAGGCGAAGGCCGCGAACGGCGCGGCCGGCGTTGCGGTGCCGGCCAACGACGCGGCGCCCGCCAAGCCTGCCGCCAAGAAGAAGGCGGCGCCCAAGCGCAAGGCCAAGGTCGAGCCCCCGCCCCGCACCGGGACCGATGGCTAAGGGCAAGGTTCCGACCCGCGACGAGCTGCTGGCCTTCATCCGCGACAGCGCCACGCCGATCGGCAAGCGCGAGATCGCCCGCGCCTACGGCCTCAAGGGCGACCAGCGCATCGAGCTGAAGGAACTGCTGCGCGACCTGCGCGACGCGGGTGAGATCACGCCAGACCGCGCCAAGACTTTCCGCGATCCCGCGGCACTGACCGACATCACGGTCCTGGAAATCGTCCGGGTCGACGACGACGGCCACCTGATCGCCGTGCCGCGCCGTCACGACGATGACAAAGACGGCCCGCCGCCGCACATCGAGATCGACCCGCAGACGGCGCCGCGCAGCGGCCCGGCGCCGGCCGTGGGCGACCGTGTGCTGGGCAGCCTAAAACGCCGCGGCAACAACGCCTACGAGGCCAAGATCATCCGTCGCCTCGGCAGCGGCCCGAAAAAGATCCTGGGCCTCTACGAGGAGCCGCCCGGCCGCAACGACCTCGGGCTCGTGACGCCGACCGACCGCAAGCAGCGCGTGAGCTTCGACGTCCGGCCCACCGACAAGAACGGCGCCATGCCGGGCGACATCGTCTGGATCGAGGCCACCGGCGGCGCGCTCGCTCGCCGCGCGCGCGTGCTCGAGCGCATCGGCCCGATGAGCGACCCGCGCACCGTCAGCCTGATCTCGATCGCCGCCAACGACATCCCGGTGGAGTTTCCGCCGGCGGCACTGGAAGAAGCCGAGCGCGCCAAGGCCGCGCCGATGGGCAATCGGCTCGATCTGCGCCAAACGCCGCTGGTCACCATCGACGGCGAGGATGCGCGCGATTTCGACGACGCCGTGTTCGCCGAGCCCGACCCCGATCATCCCGGCGGCTGGCGTCTTCTCGTCGCCATTGCCGACGTCTCCTGGTACGTGCGCCACGACAAGCCGCTCGACCGCGCTGCCTATCTCCGCGGCACCTCGGTCTATTTCCCCGACCGCGTCGTGCCGATGCTGCCGGAGGCGCTCTCCAATCACTGGTGCTCGCTGGTGCCGCACGAGGATCGTCCGGTGCTGGTGGCCGAGATGCGGATCGATGCCGAGGGCCACCTAAAACACCATCGCTTCCACCGCGCCATGATGCGCTCGGCCGCCCGCCTCACCTACAACCGCGTCCAGCGCGCCATGGACGGCGCGCCCGACGAGGAGATCGCGCCGCTGATGGACGGCGTCGTGCGCCCGCTCTACGGCGCCTACAAGGTCCTGCTGGCGGCGCGCGAGGCGCGCGGCGCGCTCGATCTCGACCTGCCGGAGCGGCAGGTGACTCTGGGCGACGACGGCCGGATCGCCGAGATCGGTGTGCGCGAACGGCTCGACAGCCACAAGCTGATCGAGGAGTTCATGGTGCTGGCCAACGTGGCGGCGGCCCAGGCGCTGGAGCAACGCCGCGCCGCCTGCCTCTACCGCGTCCACGACCAGCCCGACCTTGCCAAGCTCGAGTCGCTGCGCGAGTTCCTGGGCACGCTGGGCATCAAGGTGCCGACCGGGCAGCGGCTGCGGCCGGCCGACCTCAACCGCGTGCTGCACGAGGTCGCCGGCAAGCCGGTGTCGCAACTCGTCAGCCAGACGGTGCTGCGCAGCCAGAGCCAGGCCGTCTACAGCCCGGACAATCTTGGCCACTTTGGCCTGGCCCTTGCGCGCTATGCCCACTTCACCTCGCCGATCCGCCGCTATCCCGACCTGATCGTCCACCGCGCCCTGATTGCGGCCTACGGATTGGGCGACGGCGGCCTCGCCGAGGCCGACCGCGGCCGCTTCGTCGAATTCGGCGAGCACCTGTCGATGTGCGAGCGCCGCGCCGTCGCCGCCGAGCGCGGCGCCATGGACCGCTATGTCGTGGCCTTCATGGCCCAGCACGTCGGCGCGACCTTCGCCGGGCGCATCACCAGCGTCACGCGCTTCGGCCTGTTCGCCGCCCTCGACGGCACCGGGGCGGACGGGCTGATCCCCATCCGCTCGCTGGGCCAGGAGTTCTTTCGCCACGACGAAGGCCGCCAGCTCCTGATCGGCGAGCGCACGGGTGAAACCTTCGGCCTGGGCGACCGGGTGAAGCTGAAACTGGTCGAGGCCGACGCCGCCACCGCCGGATTGCTGTTCGAGATCGTCGACGTGATCGAGCGCGTCGAGCGCCATGCCCTGTCGCGCGGCCCCGGCGGCGGCCCTGGAGGCGGACCGCCGCGGCGTCCGGTCGCGCATCGAGGCCCCCCTCGGGACAAACGGTCACGCCGACGAAAGTGACCGGCGCGCCCATCTTTGGAGGATGAGCGACGAGGCCTACGCCCCCGTGGATTTCTGGACCGCGCTGTTCCGTGGCTGGTCCGGCCGGTGCCCGCGTTGCGGGAAAGGGGCCTTGTTCAGCCAATTCCTGAAGATGCAGAGCCATTGCCCGGCATGTAACCAGGCGCTCGAACCGTATCGTGCCGACGATGCACCGGCCTATTTCACAATCTTCACCGTCGGTCACATTGTCGTGCCCCTGGTCTTGCTCGTCGAGCGCTGGGGCCAGCAGCCGCCCCTGTGGTTCCATGCCCTGCTGTGGCTTCCGTTATCGGTGATATTGGCGCTTTACCTGCTTCCCCACATCAAGGGGGCCGTCATTGCGCTGTTGTGGGCGCACCGGATCGCGGCCCCCAAACCCTCGTCCGGCGGCTTCGACAACAACTCTCCTTGAGCCGTGGCTTGCCGCCGACGGCTTGTGCTACTGTGCCGGCAGTTGGGTATGACCGTCCTGTTGACCTCCCTCATTCGCTTGGTGCAGGCGCCTGTAGCCGCCAGTTTGCTCGTCGGCGCACTGGTCGCTTCCTGCGCGACCTCGACCGAATACCCCCAGCAGGGCCGTGGCCCGTCGGTCGCCGCCGACGTCAATATCGAACGGGTCGTGCTGCAGGCCTACCGGGCCATCGGCGACCGCCACCTGTACGAACCCAACTTCCGCACCTTGTCGGCCGAAACCTACCGCGGCTTTGCCAGCGCCGACCCGGCGCTCAGCCTCACGACCTCGGACACCAGCTTCACCGTGATGCGTGACGGCCATGAAGTGATGAGCCGGCCCACGCCCGGCGATACGTCCGACGGCCGGGCCTGGGGCGGCATGCTGGCCGAACTGCTCGCCGGCTCGATCGACACCTCGACCGCTCTCCAGGAAAGCGACCGCCAGGCCCTCATCCGCAAGGCGATGGCCGCCACCACCAAGCAGCTCGACCGCAACAGCCGCTATGCCGACCCCGAGGAGGCGCGCGACAACCGCTTCCAGCGCGACGGTGGCGGCGGCATCGGCATCACCGTCGAGCGCACCGAAGATAAGAAGATCATGATTCGCGCCCTCCAGGACGGCTCGCCCGCCGGCAAGGCCGGCCTCGAGGTGGGCGACCAGATCCTGGCGATCGACGGCAAGTCCATGGTCGACAGCCCGCTGTCCGACATCGTGCTCAACCTGCGCGGCACGGTGGGCACGCCCGTGCTGCTGACCGTCCTGCGCCCGTCTCAGGGCCGCGAGATCACGGTCGGCATGAAGCGCGGCCGTATCGTGCCGACCACGGTCGTCTACGAGCGTCGCGGCGACCTCGCCTTGATCGTGCTGAGCGGCTTCAACACCGCCACGACCGACAACCTGCGCACCGCCATCGACAAGGCGCGCGCCGACATCGGCCCCAGCCTGGCCGGCCTCATCATCGACATGCGCGGCAACCGCGGCGGCCTGCTCGACCAGGCACAGGCGGTGGCCGAACTGTTCATCGGCGACGGCACCATCTTTTCGACCCAGGGCCGCCATCCCGACAGCCGCCGGACCTACCGCAGCGCCACAGCGCGCAAGGTCGCCGACCTGCCGGTGGTGGTTCTGATGAACGGCGGCTCGGCGTCGGCCGCCGAAATCGTGGCGGCGGCGCTGCAGGACCGCGGCCGCGCCGTCGTGGTCGGAACGACCAGCTATGGCAAAGGCACGGTCCAGACCGTCGTGCGCCTGGCCAACGAGGGCGAACTCATTCTCACCTGGTCGCGGCTGCAGGCGCCTTCCGGCTACACCTGGAACGAACTGGGCGTGCTGCCCAGCGTCTGCACCGCCAAGGCGGGCAACGCCAGCCAGATCGGCACGACGGTGGATGCCAGCCAGGGCTCGCTGATGCGCTGGCATGCACTGCGCAACCCGACCCAGGAGGAAGTGGCCGACCTGCGCAAGATCTGCCCGCCCGGCGACAATTCGCCCGAGCGCGATATCGAGATCGCCAGCCAGATCCTGCACGACCGTTCCCTCTATGCGCATGCCGTGCAGATGGGGACCTACCAGGCGGCGGCACGCCCCTAGGCGGCCCAGTCCCAGCGCTCGACACCGCGGCGCTTGACACCGCGCCCGCCCTGACTAATTTGCCGCCACTCACGGAATTCGCCCTTCTGGGCATAAGGACAAGACCATGGCCAAGCCGACCTCGATCCTGATCAAGATGATTTCCAGCGCCGACACCGGCTTCTTCTACGTCACCAAGAAGAACCCGCGCACCAAGACCGAGAAGCTCGAACTCAAGAAGTACGACCCGGTCGCGCGCAAGCACGTCGTCTTCAAGGAATCCAAGATCAAGTAAGGCGGTTCCGCCGCCTGCCGCCAAAGCCGCCCTTCCGGGCGGCTTTTTCGTGAGCCGTTTTGCGGCTAGGCTCCATCCCATGCAGCAATCGGAGGAAATGAAATGAGCGCCCAGCTTTCGCGCGACGACTGGAAGACCCGTGTCGGAGCCCTGGCCTACCGCAACCAGGCCTTCATCGGCGGCAAGTTCGCGCCCGCCGTCTCGGGCAAGACCTTCGACTGCATCAATCCCGCCACTGGCCAGGTGCTCACCAAGGTCGCGGCCTGCGACACCGCCGACGTCGACGCCGCCGTGAAGGCCGCGCGCGCCGCCTTCGAAAAGGGCACCTGGGCCAACATGGCGCCGGCCCAGCGCAAGCGCATCATGCTGAAGCTCGCCGAGCTGATGATGAAGAATCGCGAGGAGCTGGCGCTGCTCGAGACCCTCGACATGGGCAAGCCGATCGCCTTCTCGACCACGGTCGACGTCCCGGGCTCGGCCAACACCGTACAGTGGTTCGCCGAGGCCATCGACAAGATCTACGACGAGATCGCGCCGACGCCGGGCAATGTCGTGGCCATGATCACCCGCGAGGCGTCGGGCGTCGTGGCCTGCGTCGTGCCGTGGAATTTCCCACTCTTGATGGCCTGCTGGAAGATCTCGCCGGCGCTGGCCGCCGGCAACTCGGTGATCCTGAAGCCCGCAGAGCAATCCCCCCTCACCGCCATCCGCCTCGCCGAGCTGGCGGCGGAAGCCGGCATCCCCGAAGGCGTGTTCAACGTCCTGCCGGGCTTCGGCGAAACCGCGGGCCAGGCGCTCGGCCGCCACATGGACGTCGACGTCATCGCCTTCACCGGCTCGACCGAAGTCGGCAAGTACTTCCTGCGCTACTCCGGCGAATCCAACATGAAGCAGGTCTGGCTCGAGTGCGGCGGCAAGTCGCCCAACATCGTGCTGGCCGACGCCCCCAACCTCGACATCGCCGCGCGGCGCACCGCCTTCGGCATCTGGTTCAACCAGGGCGAGGTCTGCACCGCGGGCAGCCGCCTGATCGTCGAGGACAAGATCAAGGACGAGTTCCTCGCCAAGGTGATGGCGATCGGCCAGAAGATGATGCCGGGCGACCCGCTCGACCCCAAGACGCAGATGGGCGCCATGGTCGACGAGACCCAGACCAAGCGCGTCATGGGCTACATCGATGCGGGCCAAAAGGAAGGCGCCAAGCTCGCCATGGGCGGCAAGCAGGTCCATATCGACAACGCCGGCTCCTTCATCGAGCCCACCGTGTTCGACAATGTCGACAACAAGATGAAGATCGCCCAGGAGGAGATCTTCGGGCCGGTGCTGTCGGTCATCCCGGTCAAGGACGCCGAGCAGGCGCTCGCCGTCGCCAACGACACGATCTATGGGCTGGCCTCGGCGATCTTCACCTCCGACATCAACAAGGCCTTCAAGTTCGCCAAGGGCCTGCGCACCGGCTCGGTGTGGGTCAACACCTACGACGGCGGCGACATCACCACGCCGTTCGGCGGCTATAAGCAGTCGGGCAACGGCCGGGACAAGTCGCTGCACGCCTTCGACAAGTTCACCCAGATCAAGACGACCTGGATCCAACTGGGCTGAGTCTGCTGCACGTAGACGATGGCGGGGTGGTCGAAAGGCCGCCCCGTTTTCGTATGCGTCTACTGCGGAATTCCTCTTCTCATCGCTGGGTGCGCGCAACTCCAGTCGCGCGTCATGTCAGCCCAGCTCGATATCGGCCCAGACGCCGGCATGATCGGATGGCCACAGCGATGCGTCGTCCGGACTCGGCCGGTCGAAGCAGGTCCCGCTGGCGAGAACTTTTAGCCGTTCGGATACCCAGACATAGTCGATGCAGCGGTCCATCCGCGGCCAGTAGGGGTGCGATACGCTTCCCTTGTCGTCGGCCAGCGGTGTGAACGCCGTGGGTGCCGTCTGCGTGGGTCGAAACCTAGAAGCCATCAGGGCGGCGGACGGCTTGTCCAACGTGGCGTTGAAATCGCCGCAGATGATGGTGTGAGCAGCATCGGGGCGGCTATCGATCCAGCCGAGGAGCCGCTGGACCTGAAAGAGCCGCAGCGAGTCGTCGCCGACGGACCTGTAGAGATGGGTCACATAGACGTCGATCGGCACGCCGGCGACCGTCAGCCGGGCGACCAGGGCTACGATGTCCTGGGTGCGGAAATCGAGGTTGCCTGTCTCGACGACCGGGAAGGTCGTGATCAGCGCCTCACCCTCCACCTCGCTCAATCCATTGACGCGGGTCTGCTGCACGAGACTGTGCGGTACACCGATCGCGCCGGTAGCGAAGGCGCACAGCGTCCGCGCCGTCTGCAGCGGCAGGCTGACCTCGTTGAGGGCGAGGATGTCGGGTTTCAGCCGGGCAATCTCGGCCTCGATGAGCGGGCGGCGCAACGGCCAACGCTTGTGGTCTTGTTCAAGATTGATCGTCGTCACCCGAAACGGCATGGCCAACCTCTTGGCGTCGCCTGGCTATTGCGGCACGCCTTCCACAGCATAGATGCGGAACGTCGCGACCTTGTCGCCCGCCGCCTTGGCCGTCTTATACCAACCGTCTGAACCGATGACTCTTATGTGATTTGCGCTGGAGGTCGGGGCTCGATTCTTTGAAGCGACAGTGTCGTTGAGGAGGTCGGGATGTCGTTGGCGATCACGCGGAGGGATTTATCGGCGGAGGGGCTTCGCGGTCACGC
>CANJHI010000188.1 GCA_947474005.1 Alphaproteobacteria bacterium
GCCGTTGATCGACGTCGTGCTGGTGCTGCTGGTGATCTTCATCGTGACCGCGCCGCTCCTGACCAACGTGGTCAAGCTCGACCTGCCCAAGGCCTCGTCCGCCGCCGACATCGTGAAGCCCGAGAAGATCGAGTTCGCCATCGATGGTCAGGGTCTGCTGTTCTGGAAGGGCGAGCGCATCACGCGCGAGGACGCGGTCCTGCGCTTCGCCGAGGAAGGCAAGAAGCGGCCGCAGCCCGAGATCTACCTGCGCGCCGACCAGGCCGTGCCCTACCGCTATGTCGCGCAGACCCTGGCCGATGCCTCCAAGGCCGGCCTCGCCAAGGTCGCGTTCGTCAGCGAACCCGAGAGGTAGATCCCTCCGGCGCAGCACCTTCACAAGCGCCGCGCGGAGGGAGTCTCGTATCGCTACATCGCCTTCAGGAGTTCGATGGCGATCAGCGCCATGCCGATTACCGAGACGAACCACGCCACGGTGCGCAGCCAGGCGATGCCGGCGACATAGATGACGGCATAGGCCACTCGGCCCCAGAAGAAGATCATGGCACCCATCGCGGTCATGGCGTTGGCCTTGCCCGCCGCTACGGCGATCAGCACCAGCGCCGTGAACAGCACCATGTTCTCGATCATGTTGAGATGGGCGCGCTTGGCGCGTCCGGCCCACCCCGTGATCTCGGGCAGGCCCTCGCGGTTGCCGGCGAGTGTCGGCAGGCCGACCGCCTGGTTGGCGCCGGTTGCCGCGATAAGCATTTGAACGAAACAGAGGAGCGTCGAGAGGAGGAGGTACTTCAGGTCCGGGGACATTGCGTTTCTCCCATTGGTTATTTGGCCCCGGGCTATTTGGTACCGAAGAGGCGGTCACCCGCGTCGCCCAGGCCGGGAACAATATACCCGTGATCGTTGAGTTTTGCATCGATTGCCGCCGCGAATACCGGCACGTCGGGATGGACCTCGGCGAAGGCGCGCGCGCCCTGCTCCGAGCCCAGGATGCAGATGAACTTGATCCGCTTGGCGCCCTGCTCCTTCAAACGATCCACCGCGGCGATCGCCGAATGGGCGGTGGCCAGCATCGGATCGCACACCAGCACGTCGCGGTCGGAGATATCCTGCGGGATCTTGAAGTAGTACTCGACCGCCTGCAGCGTGCGCGGATCGCGGTAGAGCCCGACATGGCCCTGGCGCGCGAGCGGCATCAGGTCGAGCAGACCCTCCGCCAGTCCGAGCCCGGCGCGCAGGATGGGCACGATCACCAGCTTCTTGCCGTCGAGCAGCGGTGCCTCCATCGAGGTGATGGGCGTTTCGATGCTCTTGTTGACCAGCGGCAGGTCCTTGGTGGCGTCATAGCCCAGCAGCAACCCGATCTCGCGCAGCAGGCGGCGGAAATTGGCGCTCGACGTCTCTTTGTCGCGCATCTTGGAGAGCTTGTGCTGCACCAGCGGGTGCGACACGACATGGATCGAGTGCGGTAGCGACATCTTCATCTCCTCAAAATCAGAAAACCGTCCCGTCGCTCTCCACCGCGATCGGCGGGCCGCCGTCCTTGCGGCGCTGGGCGGCGAGCGTGCGGCCGGCAAACCAGGTGCCGGCCTCCAAGACCTTCACAAGCGGCAGGCTCGCCGCATCCATCTTCAGATGGATGCGAACATGCTGGGCGATCTGGTCGAGCAGGGCCACGGTGAGCGCGCGCCATTCGACGATCGCCTCGTCGCCGGGCGCGAAGGCCTTCTCCAGCAGGAGCTTCTGCTTGGGCCGGAGCGCGCCCGAATCGACCAGCAGCCCGCCGTTGCGATATTCCGGCAGGCCGGTCAGCGCATCGAGCTCGACCACTTTCAGGCCCGCGCCTTCGAGCGGCTCGACCAGCGAATAGCTCATCCATTGCGAGAGCTTGTGGAACGGCACCAGCCCCACCGCCGGATGCCGCCACACGTCACCCAGGGGTACGCCGTCCAGTTCGAGCCGCGACGGCCAGATCGCCTGCAGCCGGTCGAGCAGCACGGCAAGAATGGACTCGGCCTTGATCTCCTTGCTGGTCGCCAAAAGATCGAACAGCGCGCCCGGCCGTTCCAGCCCGACGCCGCCCAGCTTGCGTAAAAGCTCGGCACGGCCTTCCAGCCCCAGCAGCGAATTGTGGCCGCGCACCTGGAAACCCATGGCGAGGTCGACCGGCGTCAGCCGTGCCAGGCGCTCGGCGTCAACGCGCAGCGGATCGTTCTTCGAATCGCGGCTGAACGCCCCATTGGCGAACATGTTGAAGCTCGCCACTGCCAGACCCTCGGAGCGCATGAAGGACTGCCCGCTCGCCGGCTCCTTGTACGACCACAGGCCGCCCGCGCCGGCATCGAGCAGCACCGAAACGACGGCGAGATCGATGCGGCGGCGTGCCACTTCTTCCGGCGGCAGGCCTTTCAGCCGCTCGGCCAACCCGGCCCAGCGGTCGCGACCGCCCGCCTCGAAATGCCGCCAGCGCGAATGGAAGGGAATCTTTGACGGATCGCGGAAGCGCTGTCGCGTGACCGAAAGCGTGGCCTGCACCGCGGCCTCGAGGCCAGCGGCATCCAGCGCGAACCACGCCGAGCGACCGTCCTCGACATACTTCAGCATCTGCCCCGCGCGTTCGCGGATCGCGGCAGGCGTGCGGAGCCAGGCGGCCGAGGCGGTCACTCGTCCAACCCCCGTCCTTTCGGCCGCGCGAGTTCGTTGGAGCCGGGCTTGGTGGCGCTGAAGTAGCCAGCGGCCTTCTTGGCATCCATCTCGACCTGGGCGTCGGCGGGGATCAGCTCGTCGGGGATCGCCACCTGCTCGATGATCTCGATGCCCTGCTCGCGCAGCGCATCGGACTTGAGGTTGCTCATCGAGGCGAAGCGGTCGATGCGCGCGATGCCCAGCCAATGGAACAGGTCGGGCATCAGCTCCTGGAAGCGCATGTCCTGGACGCCGGCCACGCATTCGGTGCGGTTGAAGTACTGCGCCGCCGAATCGCCGCCGGGCTGGCGCTTGCGCGCGTTGTAGACCAGGAACTTGGTGACCTCGCCCAGCGCGCGGCCTTCCTTGCGATTGTAGATGACGACGCCCAGCCCGCCCTGCTGTGCCATCTCGATGCAGATTTCGATGCCGTGCGCGAGATAGGGCCGGCAGGTGCAAATGTCGGAGCTGAAGACATCGGAGCCGTTGCACTCATCATGGAGGCGGCAGGCGATCTTCGTCTCCGGCTTGCCGATCTTTTCCATGTCGCCGAAGAAATAGATCGTAGCGCCGCCGATCGGCGGCAGGAACAGTTCGAGGTCGGGCCGCGTGATCAGCTCGGTGTACATGCCGCCGGTCTGCTCGAACAGCGTGCGCCGGAGATCGAACTCGGGCACGCCGAAACGCGCGGCGATGCCGGGCAGCCACCACACCGGCTCGACCGCGGCCTTTGTGACGCGAACCTCGCCGTTGGCCTTGAGGATGTCGCCATCGGGCTTGAGACGCCCCGCCTCGATCGCGTCCTTGATCTCCGGCATGGTGATGTGCGCCTTGGTGACGGCGATGGTCGGCCGAATGTCCCAGCCGGCCTTCAGTTTGTCGGCGAACACCGAGGCCACGAGATGGCCCCATGGATCGAGCGACACGATCTTCTTCGGGTCGAACCAGCTCTCGAACGGGCCGATCAGCTCGGCGGGCGACGTGTCGGTGAAGTCGGGCCGATGGTCGGCCTTCAGCTCATGCGCGGCGATGGCGAGCGCGCGGTAGATGCCGTAGCTGCCGGAATGCACGCCGATGGCGTTGCGCTTGGTCGGATCGGCCACCGTGCCCACGACTGGCCCGCGAACGGCAGGATCGCGCGCGCCCCACACCACCGGCGGCGCCTGCACGCCGCCCTGGGAGGGATGGGTATTCAGTCTGATGTGAGCCATAAGCTTTCCGAGCCTCGAAGAGCGGGAAAGCGGTGCATTGTATAGCGAGGATATGGCGAAAGGAAGACACGCAGAACAGGGGTTTTGGCGGCCTACTGCGGCTCGAGATTGAGGCTCTTCACCAACTCGATCCAGACCGGGGCCTCCTCATCCATGACCTTCTTGAAGTAGACGCGGTCGCGCGCCGCCTCGTCGATGCCGAAGGTGTCGATGATCTTCTGGATGCGCTCGGTCTTGCCGCACTCGACGATCATGTCGGAGAGTTTCTGCACGATGTCGTCGGGCACGCCGATCGGGGCCACCATGCCGATCCAGCCGCGCACCAGGAACGCCTGATCGGTCGCGCCCTGCTCGTAGAAGGTGGCGACGTTGGGCAGCTTCTTGCTGCGCTCCCTGCTGGGCACGGCGATGGCCCGGCCGTTGCCCGACTGCAGCAGCGGCGAGACGGCGGCGTAGCTGCCGCTGCCGCCCTGGATCGCGCCCGAGGCCACCTCCTGCCACATCGGCGCCTCGCCGCGATAATGCACGGCCTGCATGGTGAGGCCGTAATGGCGGTTCAGCGCCTCGGCCGCGACATGGGGATACGAGCCCGCGCCGTAGGTGCCGAGCGACACGCGGTTGGCGCGCGCGTAGTCGATGAACTCCTTGAGGTTGGTCGCCGGTACGTCCTTGTTGACGACCATCGGCAGGTGGCCGGCATTGAACCAGGCGATCAGGGCGAAGTCCCTGTCCGGATCGTAGGGCAGCTTCTTGAAGAGCACCTTGTTCATGATCATCGTCGTCGAGATGGTCTGCATCAGCGTATAGCCGTCGGGCGGTGCGGCCTTGACCTGCTCGGCCGCGATCGCGCCCGCCGCCCCCGCCTTGTTCTCGACGAACACCGGCTGGCCGGTCTTCTCGGCGATGTATTCGCCGTAGACGCGGGCGAAGACGTCGGTGAGGCCGCCCGCCGGATAGCCGCAGATGATGCGGATGGGTTTGCTGGGCCAAGCCTGTGCGAGGGCCGGAGCAGCCAGAGCGCTCGCCGCCGCGGCGGCCGAGCCAGAACGCATGACGACGCACCGCGTGACACGGTTGACCATCGTTGCCTCCCTGCGGCGCCGCTCTTTGATTGTTGGGTGACGGTCCAGGCCGTCTTGGCCGCGCCACCTCGCAGCATGGCGGCGATCGGGGCGGGCGTAAAGCCGCCCTGCCCAGCCAGGCCCGTCTTGCCAAGACCGGAGGCCACCCGCAGAGTTTGGCCATGAAGCGGCGCCAGACCGCTCGGAAACGCTCGACGGGAGAAACACCATGACCATGACCATCAGGCGGCGGCATGCCCTGAAGGCGCTCGGCGCTGCCGGCGCCACTTTAGCAGCACCGACCATCGCAAGGGCCCAGGAAGCACTCGACTCGCTCAAAATCCTCGTCGGCTTTCCGGCCGGCGGCAGCGCCGACGTGGTGAGCCGGCAGATCGCCGACAAACTGGCGCCGGCCTATGCCCGCAGCGCCATCGTCGACAACCGGCCCGGCGCCGCCGGCCGCATCGCCATCGATGCGCTGAAGACATCGCCGCCGGACGGCCGCACGCTGCTGCTGACGCCGGCCTCGACGGTCACCGTCTATGCCGACATCTACCGCAACCTTTCCTACAACCCGACGACCGATCTGGCGCCGGTGTCGCTGGCCGCCACCTTCGTGCATGGCATCGCCGTGGGGCCGATGGTGCCGGCCGAGGTGAAGACGCTGGCGCAGTTCGCGGCGTGGTGCAAAGCCAACCCCGACAAGGCGAGCTGCGGCAATCCGGGCGAAGGCTCCTTCCCGCACTTCCTGACGCTGGTGCTGGCCAAGGCGCTGGGCGCGCCGATCCAGGCCGTGCCCTACCGCGGCGGCGCACCGGCATTGAACGACATGCTGGCCGGCCAGCTCGCCGCCCTCATGCTGCCGGACGGCTCGTTCCTGCCCTACGCCAAGGACAACAAGATTCGCGTGATTGCGACCAGCGGCGCGGCACGCTCGCCCTTCTATCCCGACGTGGCGACCTTCGCCGAGCAGGGCGTGAAGGAGATCGTGGTGACGGAATGGTTCGGGCTGTTCGCCCCGCCCGCGACCCCGCCAACGGCGATCGCCCGCGCGTCGGACGCGCTCGCCAAAGTCCTCGGCACCAAGGAGATGGCCGAGGCCTTCGCCAAGTTCGGCATGGTGCCCAAGGCCTGCAAACCGGCCGAGCTCGCCGCCCTGATAAAGACCGAGGCCGCGATCTGGGGCCCGATCATTCGCTCGACGGGGTTCAAGCCGCTGGAGTGATCCAGGACCGCCACTTGGTCCGTACCGCGACCCGAGGGGCGATCTCCGGATGGAAACGCTTCACGGCGAGCGCGCCCAGCACGATGAAGACCGCCAGGACGACAAGCTGCGTCCCGACCAACGGCGCGGCGGTTAGACTGGGTGCCCGCGCATGCAGGACGCCGATCTTTCCGAACGCCTGCCAGACTCCGATGACGACGTTGAGGTAGAGCGCGATCGTGGCGCCCATCACGTAGAGGCGGCGCCACGGTCCGGCCAGCCGATGCTGGTAGAGCGCCAGCAGCGTCGGCACCAGCACGATCAGCGACACGGCGCCGACGAGGTGGCCCGGACCGAGATGCGTCGAGGGAAACAAAAAGCCGGTCACGCTGGTGGCAATCGTGCTCAGCAGAAAGACCGTGGTGACTCCTGCTCCTTGTCGACGACGGAGCATGCCCAGCAGGACGAACACGCCGCTCGCGATTCCGATCAGGCTCAAGGCCACATGCACGACCGTGAAGGTCGGCAGCGACATACCAAGCATCACGACACCCTCCTGCCAATTTGGTCACCCATGTCTAAGGTCGGGCTTCCAGCACCATGTTGAACGGCCCCTCGGCAGCGCGTCGCACGCGGGTGAAGCCGGCGCCGGTCAGCACCTCGGTGAGTTTCGCCTCGCCCGCCTGCGCCCCCAGCGCCTCGCCGACTTCCTGGGCGAGGGAGGTGGGGACGCAAATCATCGTCGAGGCGTTGTAGTAGAGCCGGCTGACGGGGTTGGTGAGGTTATCGCCCGGCCGGTCGGCGGCCAGCGGCTCGACGATCATCCAGGCGCCGTCGGGCTTCAGGAGCTTGCGCATCTGCGCCGCGCATCCCCTGGGATCGCCCATGTCGTGCAGGCAATCGAACATGGTGATGAGGTCGAAATCGCGCGCGGCGATGTCCTTGGCGGAGGCTGTTTCGAAACTGACCCGGTCGGCGAGGCCGTGCGATCGTGCGTGGGCATTCGCCTGTTCGATGGAAGGGCCATGGAAGTCATAGCCCACGAAGCTGCTGTCCGGGAAAGCCTCGGCCATCAGCAGGGTGGAGAAGCCGACGCCGCAGCCGATGTCCGCGACCTTCGCACCCGCCTTCAGTCGCGGCAGCATGCCCTCGAGCGCCGGCAGCCACGCCTGCACGATGGCATTGACGTAACCTGGGCGGAAAAACGCGCCGACGGCGCAGAACAGGCAGCCGCCGCTGTCGCCCCAGGCGACCCCATCGCCGTTGCGAAAGGCGGCCTCCACCTTGGGCTGGCCCTCGACCATCGCCGCGCTGAGATCGAAGGCGCCTGCGAGATAGACCGGACTGTCCTTCACCGCGAAGACCATCGCCTGCTCGGGCGTCAGGCTGAAACGCTCCGCCTCACGCTCATAGGCGACGTAGCCGTTGGCTGCCTGGGCGAGCGCCCATTCCCGCACGTAGCGCGGCGTGAGCCCCGTCCGTTCGGCGAGATCGCCGGCCGTGGCGGCCCCGTGATGATGGAGCGCGTCGAACAGGCCCAGCCGGAAACCGATCCGCGTCGTCGGCACGCTGAAGGCCCCACCGAGGTCGCCCAGCATCTTGCCGACCAGGGCATCGAGTTTGTCATTGTCTATCGCGGCCATTGCGGCTTCCTTCCGTTGCATCTGTGCTGGCCCGAGGTCAGCGACCCGCGCCAGATTGACCACGGCAGGCAACGGCGCTCAAACGAAAGGCAGGGCGTTCGACATGAGCCCCAGTCATGTCGGACGGGACCTTGCAGGTCGTGGAAGCCGATTGCCACCGGGCGACGGCTCTTCGACACTCGCACCGAGTAACAAGGAATGGGCAGCAAGGAGTTTGCGCGTGGCCACGAATGTGCTGGAGGTCAATCCCGAGCGGCTGTGGGACAGCCTGGAGCGGTCGGCGGAGATCGGCCGGTTTCGCGACGTCGGCCTGCGCCGCCTGGCGCTGTCGGCCGAGGACAAGCAGATGCGCGACCTGTTCGTCGAGTGGGCGCAGACGGCGGGCTGCAGCGTCGAGATCGATCGCCTGGGCAACATCTTCGCGCGCCGCGCCGGCAGCGATCCCGGCCTGCCACCCGTCGCGATCGGCAGTCATCTCGACACCCAGATCTGCGGCGGGCGCTACGACGGCATTCTGGGCGTGCTGTGCGGCCTCGAAGTGGTGCGCACGCTGAACGACAAGGGGCTGGCAACCAAGCGCGGCATCGAGGTGATCTGCTGGACCAACGAGGAAGGCGCGCGCTTCAATCCGCCGATGATGGGTTCCATGGCCTTCGCCAAGGTGCTGAGCCTGGAGAGCGTGCTGGCCACCACCGACGACGCCGGCATCACGGTCGAACAGGCGCTGGACGACATCGGCTATGCCGGCTCAGCGCCGCTGGGCCGCACATTCGATGCCTATCTCGAATTGCACATCGAGCAGGCGCCGGTGCTGGATCGCGAGGGCTGCGACATCGGCATCGTGGTCGGCGGCTACAAGACACAGGCGCTCCGGCTCACAATCAACGGCGACACCGGCCATGCCGGCGGCACGCCGATGGCGATGCGGCGCAACGCCCTGGTCGGCGCTGGCTATGTCATCGCCGCGATCAACGACATCGGCCTCGCCTATGCGTCGGACGAAGGCCGGACCACGACGACGCGGATCGAGAGCTTCCCCAACCTGGCCGGCACGTACGCCGAGCAGGTCAAGCTCACCATCGATTTCCGCCACATCGATGCCGCGCGCTTCAAGGCCATGCGCGCCGATGTCGACGCCGCGATCGCGGCCTCGGCAATGAAGGCCAACGTCGAGATCGAGGTCGCCGAGGGCTGGAGCTGGGGCAGCGAACTGTTCGCGCCCGAATGCATCGAACTCCTGAAGTCGACCGCGAGGGAACTGGGCCTGCCCTATCGCGAGATGCGCAGCCAGGCCGGCCACGACGCCTATGCCGTGGCGACGATGGCGCCGACGGCAATGATTTTTACGCCCTGCTTCGAGGGCATCAGCCACAATGTGAACGAGAACATCGAACTCGTGCGCTCCCTGCCCGGCGCCAATCTCCTGCTGAATGCGGCGGTGGCCAGAGCCAATCGATAGTTCTTGTCTCTGCTGGGCGCGCGCTACTCGACGCGTTGGTCGGCGCGCGACAGCAGCGTCGGTGGAAAGGCGAGACCCATCGTTCGGGCCGTTCCCAGATTGAGCGCCAGTTCGAGCGAGGTCGCCTGCTCGACCGGCAGATCTCCCGGCTTTGCCCCCCTGGCGATGCGATCGATGTAGAACGCAACGCGGGCATAGAGCTTGTCGAGATTGGGCCCATAGGCCATCAGCCCGCCGTCCCGCACCTGGTCGGGCCACGCGTAGATCGCCGGTAACCGATACCTGGCGCAGAGGTCGATGATGGTCTTCCGGTCGCGCACGAAAGAGGGGTGTCCACCGACGAACAGCGCCTCGGCCTGTGCGGCGACGATCCTTGCGAAGGCTTCCTCGTAAGTCCCGCCGCGCGCTTCCACGGCCACCAGCTCGACGCCGAGGTCGGGCGCGGCGGCCTGGGTTTCCTCAAACTGGCGCTGGACGTCGGGGTCGTTGGGGGGAGCGTCGGGCAGCAGAACGGCGATGCGCTTCGCGGCGGGCACGGCGTCCTTGAGAAATGCCAGCTTCCTGGCCGCGAAGGTGCCCTCAGGGGCCATCAGGACGCCGGTAGCGCTGAGGTCGGGTCGCGCCGGACTCACCACAACTCCTGCCGCGACCGGATCGAAGCTGCCGAAGAAGACGATCGGGATGGCCACCGTGGCCCGCAGCACAGCGTCCGTCGCCGCGGCGCCGACGGTCAGGATGACGTCGGGCTTGAGCTCCGCCACACGGCGCCCGAGTTCGGGAAGAGACGCCGGACCCTGCTCGACACCCGGCTCGGCGGATTGCTGGTTGAGAATGAGGGTCTGGCCCTCGGCGTAGCCCAACTGCTGCAGCGCAAGGATCACGGGCCGGTTGGAGAAGAACGGGTCGGGCCGCAGGATGCCCAGGCGAAGCACGCGCACCTCACGGGCATTTCCCTGCAAGGGCGACAAGGCTGCTCCCGCGACGAGGCCGCTGAAGGTCCGGCGCCTCATACGATCACCCTCAAGGCGACCCTGCGCACTTCTTCTTCAGCGCCTCGAACAGCGCCTCCCCGATCTCGCCGGCGTCGCCCTCGGCAGCCGCGCCCTGGAATTCGCGGATCGCGGTGCGCGTCTGCGGCCCCACCGTGCCGTTGGTCGTGCCGCGGTAGTAGCCGAGGTCGCGCAGCAGCATCTGGACGGCCTGGGCCTGGTCCGACTTGTCGGTCGGCCAGCGCGTGAGGTCGACCTTGCAGGCGGCCTTGCCCGGTTCGGGCTTCTTCTCGGGTTCGATCCCTGCCGATGAAGCAGGCGCCGTCCCCTGCGCCGGCACGGGAATGGGCTCCGGCTTGACCGATGCGGCAGCCTCGGCCTTTTCAGGCATTACCTTCTCGGGGGCGGCCTTTTCGGGAGGCGATGGCCTGGGCGGCAGCTTCAGC
>CANJHI010000189.1 GCA_947474005.1 Alphaproteobacteria bacterium
ACATTGAGAAACCCCGAGGCCGAAAAAACCCAGTTTCTCAAATCGGCATTCAAGTCGGTGACACCCCTAAAATCCGTTTTCTCCTTCTTTATCAGTGCGATACCCTACACCCTCGGCAAAATTGCCGGACAGCAGTGACTCGGAATATTCACGCTGGCTGCGGCGATCGGCATGGCCTGGTCGGTCGCGGCGACGGAAGCGATGGTCGACCCTTGGCCCTATCATGAGGACGAAACCACTGGCTCGGTGCAGCTCCCGCCGAGCGGACCGCGCGCATCGGGTCGCGTCGTCGCCGTCGACCGCACCGCCGGCAAGATCACCATCGAATATCCGCCGATCCCGCAACTCCTGCTGGAGGGTGGTACCAGGAAATTTGCCGTCCAGGACGCCGCGTTGCTGACCAGCCTCGCACCCGGCGACAAGGTGCGCTTCGAGGTCGAACGCGAGGGCCGGAACTTCGTCGTCAGGCGCATCGTGAACAGCAACTGAGGCGTGAAGCCTCGCCGCGCCCTCTGGGCGCGTCTCGAAGCAAGAGGTTGTTATTGTGCTTGCGCGCCGCGTCCCGGCGACGGCGCGTCGGTCGCAACGCCCGTCACCCGGCGTGCGTAGCGCTCGGTGAGGATCGGGCCGATCACCGAGGTGACGACCACCAGTACCAGCACGGCGTTCAGCATCCGCTCGTCGAGCAGCCGGACGCCCGCCGCATTCACGGCCTGGTAGCCCACGATCGCGGTGGCCAGCGTTGCCGCGACCTGGGGAAAGGTGAGCGAGGCCATCAGGCCGCGCGTCGCGGCCGGGAATTTCCAGGCGCGGCCGACGGCCTGGGCCGCGAGCCACTTGGAGGCGAGCAGGGCGAACACGATCGAGGCTACCAGCGCCGCCTGGCTCGTGAGCGTCGAGGCGAAGATCCTGATGTCGACCAGGAAGCCGGTGACGATGAAGAAGCACGGAATGAAGAAGACGTTGCCCAGGAACTCGATCTTTTCCTTGGCCGAGGTGTCGCGCACGGCTTCGTTGACGGCGATGCCGGCCAGGAAAGCGCCGAGGATGCCTTCGAGATGCAGCGATTCGGCCAACGCGGCGCCGACGCCCACGATGCCCATCATGAGGGCGAAGGAGGCTTCGTCGGTCTGGCCCAGTCGCTTGAACAGCCAGCGGCCGGTGCGGGCCAGCACGAAGACCATGATGAAGATGAAGAGCCCCAGTTCGGCGAGCTGAATCGCCAGCGACTCCAGGCTGAAGCCTGTTTTGTGCGTGGTGACGCAGACCGCCAGCACCAGCAGCGACAGCATGTCGGTCAGGATGGTGGCGCCCACGGTCACGGTCACGGGCAGGAAGCGGGCGAGGCCCGCCTTGAGCACGACGGGGTAGGCGATCAGCGTGTGCGAAGCCAGCAGCGAGCCGATCAGGATGGCCGACAGCGTTGAATAGCCGAAGATCAGGCCGACGGCCGTGCCCGCCACCATCGGCAGGGCGAAGGTGGCGAGGCCGAACACCAGCGACTTCCGGCTGTTCTCTCGGAACTGCTGCATGTCGATTTCCAAGCCGACGAAGAACATCAGCAGGAGCTTGCCCAGCTCGGCGAAGAACTCGCCGACCTTGGAATTGCCCGGCAGCACGCTCAGCATATGCGGCCCGACGGCGATGCCGACCAGGATGTAGCCGACGACGGCGGGAATGCGCAGGCGCCGTGCGGCATAGGGCGTGGCCAGGAGCAGGAACATGACGATCGCGAAACGCGCCATCGTCGGCAGGTGAATCGCGGCGGTTTCGATGTTCATTGCGGAGAGCGTGATTGAAAACGTGCAGGCGGACAATAGGATGGCGCGATGAACACATTCAAGATGCTGGCGATCGTCGCGACACTCCTCTTCGGCGGCGCCATCGACCCCGTTTCCGCACAGACGCTGGAAGCCGACATGCGCACCGCGGCAGGTGCCTACGAGCGCAAGGACATGGCGACGGCGGTGCGGATCTGGAAAGTCTGGGCGAACAAGGGCGATCCCGAGGCCGAGACGCTGCTGGGCGCGATGTACTGGAGCGGCGACGGCGTGCGGCGCGACCACAAGGAGGCAGCGCGGCTCTACCTGCTCGCTGCCAACAAGGGCTATGCCAGGGCGCAGAACGATATCGGATTCATGATGGCCTTCGGCGAGGGCGTGCCGCCGCGCAACGACGTCGAGGCCTATAAATGGCTGACGCTCGCCATCGCGCGCTACACGGCGAAGAATCAGGACCGCCTCGACCAGGCGATCAAGGACAAGGCCACGTTGGCCAAGCGCATGACGGCGGCGCAGATCACCGAGGCCGACAGGCGCGTCAAGGCATGGAAGCCGACGAAAGGTCCGTAGCATTCATGTTCATGCGGACCGCGGGCCTCCGGCCCGCTCATGATCATGATGCGGGTCGGAGGCCCGCGGTCCAGGAAAGCATGAGGCGTCCTCGCTCAATCAGGTCATTTTCAAGGCAGACACCGGTATGGCGGCGGCCCTCGCAACTGCGGTAAACTCCGCCGCATGAACAGACCATCGCTTGTCGTGGCGCTGGCCGGGGTGTTGCTCGGCCCGGCTGCTGCGGCCATTGCCGACGACACGCGTAGCGCTGACGCCCGTGCCGCTGAAGAGCGGCTGCTGGGCGGCGACGACGAGGCAGCATGGCTGCAAACTGTCCTGCCGTTCACGCGCCAGATCGCCGTCGGCGGCAGCGTTGCGGGCTCCCTCGAGGCCTCGACCGCGGCGGCTGGCGTGCCGGCATCGGCGATGCTCGAGGCGCTGCAGGCCCTTGCAACTTCGCTCGACCTCGGGCGCGACGTTCGCGACGGCGACCGTTTCCATGTCCGCTACGAGCAGACCTTCACCTCTTCAGGCGCGCCGATCGGGACCGGCCGCGTGCTGTGGGCCGAGCTCAAGACGGCCAAGGGCACCGTCGCCATCCATCGCTTCCGCACACGTGACAAGGTCGAGCGCTTCTGGCTGGCCAACGGCCAGGCCGCCACGCCGCCGTCGATCAACCTGCCGCTGGAAGTCGTATCGATCTCGTCGGGCTTCGGCCTGCGCGCCGATCCGTTCGACCAGCCGCCGCCGCCGCCGACCGCCGGCAAGTCGGGGGCGATGGGCGGGCCGCTGCGCACGCAGCCGACGCTGCCGCCCGGGTTGAAGCCGGGCACCATCACCGGCGAGGCGCCGCTCTGGGCGTCGGCGGGCGCGTCGTCTTACGGCAGGCCGCCGACGTCGACGACCTATGGCCGGCCGCCGGGAACGGCGTCCTACGGCAACTGGCAGCAGGGACCGCGGTCGCCGCGCTCGCTGTTCATGCATGAGGGCGTCGATCTGGTGGCACCGGCCGGCACGCCGGTCCATGCCGCGGCCGACGGCATCGTGTTCGGCGCCGGACCCAACGGCCGCTACGGCAACTGGATCCGCATCGACCATGCCGGCAAGCTGGCCACGGTCTACGGCCATCTCGCCGGTTTCGCGCCCGCCATCGGGGCGGGCTCGGCCGTGGCGCGCGGCGACGTCATCGGCTACGTCGGCAGCACCGGCCGCTCGACCGGCGCGCATCTGCATTTCGAGCTGCTGAGCGACGGCAAGCCGGTCAATCCGATCAACCATCCGGAAACCAAGCGCGGCGTGCTGCGCGGTCCCGATCTCGACCGCCTGCACAAGCAGGTGACGCTGAGCCTGGCCGAACGCGACCGCGAGACGGCCGTGGAACAAGCGGCAGCGTCAGTCGCCCGCTGATCTTTCAGCGGCGAGGGCGAACGCCTCTTCGGGCGCCAGTACGAGGCGATGGCGGCCGACGGCGGCGAACCAGGCGATGCCGATGGCGAACCACACGCCTACGCCCAGCGCGCCCGCCACGAACACCGGATCGAGAAGCTGGAAGGCCAGCGTCAGCATGGCGAGCAGCAGCGTCACCACGGCGCCGGCGATGCCCAGCGGAGAGCGGTAGGGGCGGTCGAGTGCGGGATGCTTCAAGCGCAGGACGATGAAGCTCACGGCCTGCGCCAGATAGGAGAGCATGGCGCCCGCCACCGCCATGTTGAGCAGCATGCCCTGGATCGCGGCACCTCCGCTTTCAGCGCCCATGCCGAACCACAGCGCGAACATGATCGCGAGCGCCACGCCGGAGCCTGCGAGCAGAGCGACGTGCGGTGTCTTGTGGCGGGGATGGGTGATCGAGAGGAAGCGCGGGAAATAGCCGGCACGCGACAGCGAATAGATCTGCCGGCCCTTGGCGAACAGGATGGTGTGGAAGCTCGACACGAGGCCGATGCAGGCGACCAGCGCCAGCACCTTGGCGAGCGTGCCGCCCGTGGTGGCGCGAAAGCCGTCGAGCAGCGGCTCGCCCGATGTTGCGAGCTTAAAACTGCCCGGCCCGACAGAGGGATTGAGCCAGACGATAAGCGCTGCCGAGACGAAGAGCGTGAGCAGCGCCGCGATGATGCCGCGCGGCATGTCGCGGCGCGGGTCGAGCGACTCCTCGGCGGCGAGGGGGAGCTGTTCGATGGCGAGGAACAGCCAGACCGCGAAGGGCATTGCGGCCAGTGCGCCATAGAGACCGAACGGCAGCAGCGGTCCGCCACCATTGGGCAGCTCGATCGGCTTGCCGTTGGGACCGGCGCCGACGTTGAGCGCGAAGCGCTGGAAGTCGGCCACGGGGAGCGCGGTGATCCAGAACAGAATGAGGCAGGCGAGGGCGGCCACGGTCACGACGACCGTGACCTTGAAGGAGAGTTCCACGCCCCAGACGTTCAGCGCGATGAAGAGGGCGTAGCAGCCGATCCAGTAGAGCGGCAGCCAGGCGGGTGGCGTCTCGAACACCGCGGCGAGATATGTCGCGAGGAAGGAGACGACGACGGCGGGCGTCAGCACGTATTCGACGTTTTCGCAGAGGCCGGTGATGAAGCCGCCCCACGGCCCCATCGACGCGCGGGCGAAGGAATAGGCGCCGCCGGTGTGCGGCAGCGCCGCGCCCATCTCGGCGATGCAGAAGACGAGGCAGAGATACATGACGGCGACGATGACGGCGGCGACCGCAAAGCCGCCCCAGCCGCCGGCCAGCAGGCCGAGGTTCCATCCCGAGTAGTGGCCGGAGATGACGGCGCCGACGCCCAGTGCCCACAACGAGGCGACGCCGGCGTAGCGGCGCAGCCCGCGCCGGTCGAAGTAGTCCTTGTCGACCGGCCGGTAGCCGGTGTCGGTCTGGCTCATGCCTCGCTTCCTCCTCCGTGCCGACTTTATGGCACGGAGGAGGCGCGAAGCGGAAAGCCGGGACGCTAGATCAGGTCTTGGGCGTGGTCGGGTTCGCGAGCAGCTCAGCGCAGGCGCGCGCGACATCGGAGTCCGACGTCTTGCTGCCCGGCATGACGGCGAAGCCGCTCTTCTCGACGACATTGCCGCGATCCCAGGAACTCGACTTGGCGAGTTCGGCGATCTTGACGGCGGAGTCGCCCTGGGCGCGGAAGCGGTCG
Organism: Alphaproteobacteria bacterium; assembly: GCA_947474005.1. Taxonomy (GTDB): domain Bacteria; phylum Pseudomonadota; class Alphaproteobacteria; order Reyranellales; family Reyranellaceae; genus Reyranella. The sequence continues at coordinate 5,474 of CANJHI010000189.1, forward strand.
GCGCAGATCGGCGCGAGGACGGCCACCTTGGCGTCGGCCGCGGCGGATGCGGCGGTCTTGGTCGCGGTGCCACCAGTCACCCAGCCGCCCCAGCCGAAGCCGACGACGGCAAGCGCAATGGCGCCGACTACGGCGCCCCACAAATAGGCATTGGTGTTTTCAGGTAGCTTCATGAGAAGTCCTTTCGGCGCCGTCGAGCGGCCTCAGTGCCGGCGTTCGCAAAATAGCGTCGCCGTCGGTCTGCTGGATCTGGAGGATCGGGAACAAGACGGGCGTGCAAGCCCGGCATCATCGGCGCGCATCGCATCTGAGGCGAAAGCGCGCATCGTTTCTTCCGTCAGACGTACACCGCTTAGGCAGGCGCGTCCAATGAACGCGCTGTCTTATTCAGGCGGCGACGTCGGCGAAGCGCACGAGCCGGCCGCGGTCTTCGTCCCACAAAGTGAGGCGAGGTGCTGCGAGCCCGCCACGGAAGGTGAGCGCCCGCACGGGATGCCGTGCCTGGACTGCCTCGTGGCAGGCCTGCAGCCGGTAGTTGGGCACCCGGGGATTGAGGTGATGGATATGGTGGAAGCCGATGTTGCCGGTCATCCAGTGCAACGCCGGAGGCAGACGGAAGTACGATGAGCCCTCGAGCGCCGCCTCGACGAAGCTCCAGTCGCCGTGATTGAGCCAGCGCGAGGTCTCGAAGCGGTGTTGCAGCGAAAAAAGCCAGACACCCAGGATCGAGGCCACGACCATGATCGGCAGGTGGACCAGCAGCACCTCGCGCCAGCCGAGCAGAGCCATCAGTGTACCAAACAGGACAGCGAGGGCGGCATTGGTGAGGTGGACGGACCGCCGCTCGCGTACCCAGTCGCGCGGCGTGTCGGAGGGGGTGCGGTAGAGCAGCAGAAAGACGAGCGGCGGCAACAGGATGTTGGCGCTCAGCGGGTGGCGCGGCAGGCGATAGAGAAAGCGGCACCACGGCGTCAGCGCCAGGTATTTGCGCACCGTCAGGCAGGCTGAATAGATGTCGCTGCCGGCGCTCTGGCTGTCGAGATTGTTCCAGTTGGCATGATGCGCCGCGTGCTGGCGGCCCCAGTTGGCATAGGGCGTGAAGGTGATCAGGCTGCACAGCCAGCCGACCGTCGTATTGGCCGCCCGCGAGCCGAAGAACGAGCCGTGGCCGCAATCGTGCTGGATGATGAAGATCCGGACCAGCAGGGCGCCGGTCGGCAGGCTGAGCGCCAGGGTCAGGAAGGGAGAGACCGGGAAGACCAGGTACATCGTCGCACATCCAGCGAAAAACGGCCCAAAAGAGGTCAGGAGCTGCAGTGCGCTCTGCCAGGGCAGGGGCCGGGCAAACGCCGCCGCCGCCCGCTTGAGGGCAGTGTCCGAGGAAGCGAGATCCCGTCCACTATCCATGTGCGTCTTTCGGGTCTCAACGGGGGTGAAACACCGCTATAACGCGCAAATGAGGGCGTCGTTGTCCCGGTACAAGGGCCAAAAGGTCCAAAGATCCCCCCTTGCAAAGCCCTGTATTAGCGCCCATATGCGTATCGTCGATACACGGAAAGATGATATTGGCCATGCCCCGACCCAAGGTCGGCGCTACGCCACCCAACTCAATCCCGAAATAAATGCGACTTCGACGGCCCGCGCACATTTGCGGGTAAGCATATCTACGTTTGTGAAAGGGTTCTCCCATGGCTACGGGAACCGTGAAGTGGTTCAATATTCAGAAGGGCTTTGGTTTCATCCAGCCCGATAACGGCGGCAGCGATGCCTTCGTGCACATCAGCGCCGTCGAGCGCGCCGGCCTCGGCAGCCTCAACGAAGGCCAGAAGGTCGAGTACGAGCTCGTCGCTGATCGTCGCAGCGGCAAGATGTCGGCCGACAACCTCAAGGCCGTCGGCTGATTTCGAACAGCCGACTTTGATCGGCTGAACAAAAAGCGGCTGATCGCACCGCGGCTGGCACTGCCGGCCTGCCTTCTTCGCTTCGCCCGACCACGGATGTACTGGCGAGCGGACGCAGGAGAAGAGAGTGTGATCTAGCCCGACGGACGCGGCACCCAGGTGTAGCGTTCGGTGGCCCCGCGCCTCACAGTGCGGGGCCTTTGCATTTTTTGGCCGTCGTTTGGAGGGCATCTGCAGATGATCGCACTCACGATCCGCCACCGGACGACCTACCTCTATCACCAGCCGGTGAAGCTGGGGCCGCACCGCATGATGCTGCGGCCGCGCGAGAGCCGCGATCTCCGCCTGATTTCGAGCGACGTGACGGTGACGCCCGCCGCCACCGTGAGCTGGGCGCACGATGTGTTCGGCAATGCCATCGCGACGGCGAGTTTCGAGGCCATGACCGACCGGCTGGTGATCGACAGCGCGGCCCACCTGCAGCTGGGCGGAGATCCGTGGCCGGTGTTCGATATCGCGGGCTCGGCGATCCACTATCCATTTCGCTATTCCGACGACGAGTGGGCCGATCTCGGCGCGCTCGCGGTGCCGCAGTACGAGGATCCGGATGGGCACCTGAAGGAATGGGCAGCGGCATTCGTGCGCAGCAATCCCACCGATACCCTGTCGCTGCTCAAGGACATGAGTGTGGGTGTGGCCGAACACATCCAATACCAGAGCCGCGAGGTCGAGGGCACGCAGGCGCCGCTCGAGACGCTCGATCGTGGCTGGGGTTCGTGTCGCGACTTCGCGGTCCTGTTCGTCGAGGCCGCGCGGACCCTTGGTTTTGGCGCGCGGATCATCTCTGGCTATCTCTACAATCCCGATCGCGTTCGCGTGGGATCGGACGATGCCGGATCGACCCATGCCTGGGCCGAGGTCTACGTGCCGGGCGCCGGCTGGATCACCTTCGATCCGACCAACCGCAGCGTCGGTGGTCACAATCTCATTCCCGTCGCGGTCGCTCGCGATATTGGCCAGGCGACGCCGGTGACCGGAAGTTTCATCGGCATGACGGATTCGTTTCGCGGCATGTGGGTCGAGGTGAGCGTGCTGGCGCGGACGGCGCCCCTTCGGGATATTGATCCTGACTAGAAAGTCTGCGACGGCCAGTAATTGCGGCCAGTTTTCGTTTGTCAGCCGCCGCCAACTCCGACTATCGTGACGGCGGAAACGCAGCCGTCGCGCGTCGCCCTTCAAGATTTCGACCGGAGATGAAATGACTCAGGATCGCCGTTCATTGCGAGCTCTGTCGACATTGCTGCCGACGGGAATCCTCGGGCTCTCCATTGGCCTTGCCTCCGCCGACAGCATGGCGGCAACTTCGTCCGGCGATCGTGACGTGACGAAGGATCCGGGCTCGGTGGCGCTCCGTCTGCAGGCCATCCGCAATTCCGTTTCAGTCGTTGTGACTCTGCCTAACGACGAAGCGCAATCCGGCGAGCAGCCTGAAACGCGGCTCGCCTGGTGGGGCAACGGCTGGCATCGCGGCTGGGGCTGGGGCGGCGGCTGGCACAACGGCGGCTGGGGCAACGGCGGCGGCGGTTGGCACAACGGCGGCGGCGGTTGGCACAACGGCGGCTGGGGCAATGGCGGCTGGCACAACGGCGGTTGGGGCAACGGCTGGCACAACTGGTAGGCCGGCGGCGACATGCAGAGCTATACATCCTCGCAGGCGCCGGTTGGCCGGCCTGAAGTCGAGATGGTGATCATCCAGCCGACGCCGTTCTGCAATATCAACTGCTCCTACTGCTACTTGCCCGATCGCAGCAATAAGCACGTCCTCTCCCAGGCGACGGTGACCAGGCTCTTCACCGAATTGTTCGCCTCGGGCTGGACCAATCCCGAGCTTACGATCCTGTGGCATGCCGGCGAGCCGCTGGCCGTGCCGATCTCATTCTACCGCGAGGCTTTCGCGACCATCGAACGGCTGCGTCCGAAGGATGGACCGCGGCCGGTCGTGGTGAAGCATTCGTTCCAGACCAACGGCATGCTGATCACCGACGCGTGGTGCGACTTGTTCAAGGAATGGAACGTCGGAATCGGCGTCAGCATCGACGGTCCACGCGAGTTGCACGACTTCCATCGCAAGACACGGAGCGGCGCCGGCACGTTCGACAAGACCATTGCCGGCATCCGCTGCCTGCGCGAAGCGGGCTACCCGTTCCACGTCCTGTCGGTGCTGTCGCGCGCCAGCCTGGAAATGCCAGAGGAGATGCTGGCGTTCTACATCTCCGAAGGCATCGAGCACGTCTGCTTCAATGTCGAGGAGTCGGAAGGCGACTATGTCTCCGACCTGTTCCAGGGCGGTGAGCTGCGCCAGCACTTCGAGACGTTCCTGCGGACGTTCTGGCATCTCGCGCGGGCCGACGGGCGCATCAAGTTCGTGCGCGAGATCGATCATGCCTTGCCGCGCGTGTTCCGCCCCGAAGGCGTGCGTGCGCGCAACATCCAGGTCGAGCCGCTCGGCATGATCAACGTCGACAGCCACGGCAACGTCTCGAGCTTCTCGCCGGAATTGCTGGGCTACAAGAACGCCGACTACGACGACTTCCTGCTGGGCAACATCAACACGTCGTCGCTGGCGGAGATCTACCGGACCAGTGTCGACTCGGCGTTTTTGCGCGACATCACAAAGGGCGTCGAGGCGTGCCGCGCCCACTGCGAGTACTTCTCGGTCTGCGGTGGCGGTGCCCCGGTCAACAAATTCTTCGAGAACGGTCGCTTCGACAGCACGACGACGTCGTTCTGCACGCTCACCCAGATGGTGCCGACCGATCTGATTCTCGAGGCCTTCGACAAGTTCGAGCAAAACCTGCCCGACGATGGCCTTGCCGCCATCGCCCAATCCGCCACCCAACCCGCCGCTTCGTCGGCGCACCCACCGAGGATGCCATGAACAAGTCCTTGCTCTTTGCCGTCGCGTGCCTGTCGGCTGCAACCTGGACGTTGGGCGCCTTGGCCCAGACGCCGCCGGCTGCTGCCGCGGGCGCGCCGCCGTCCAATTCGGCGCCGCCGCCGGGCTATGGCTCGTCGTCGGACGGTCCGCCGGCGGTGACGCCGTTTCCGATCACGATCGTGACCAGCGTCGAGGTCCTGCGTTCGGCACGGGCCGGCGGCCTGGATATCGTCCGCGCGCGCGGCCTGGTGTCGTCGTCGGGCTGGCAGTCGCCGCACCTGATCCCGATCACGCGCGGCGAGCCGGTCGACGGTATCCTCGACCTGATCTTCCAGGGCGTGGTGCCGACGAACCCGGCGGAACTCGGCCCGTTCATGCC
>CANJHI010000190.1 GCA_947474005.1 Alphaproteobacteria bacterium
GAGGAGAAGGAAAGCGCTACTCCTCCCCCGTCTCGGGCAGGGCTATCGCATGTGGACCCTTCCGTCGTCCTGAGCGGAGCGAAGCGCAGTCGAAGGACCTCTTTTCATTTCGATAAGCCGCGGAATAAAAGGTCCTTCGACTGCGCCGCCCTCCGGGCGGCTCCGCTCAGGACGACGGAAATAGTCACATGCGATAGCCCTACCGTCTCGGGGGAGGTGCCCCGTAGGGGCGGAGGGGGGTCTTACCCCTCCATCCGTGTGAGGGCCCACTTCACTGTGCAGCCCTCCATCGGAACCTGACCGACCAGCACGATCTGCTCGGTGCGGCGCACGCGTCCTTCCTCGCCGAGATAGATGCTTTCGGCGAGGCCGATGCCGGCGCCGGTGGCGCGCAGGCGCCAGCCGCGGCCGCTCGGCAGACGCATCAGCACCGCCTGTCCGCTCTGCGCCAGGGTGGCCTTCACGGTCGGATGCAGATGGAAGCGCACGATGTAGCGCTGGTCCGGCACGGTGATCGGCCGGCCGTCGTAGCCCAGGAAAGAATCCTCGCCGCGCAGATCGCCGCCGTCAGGCGACAGCCACAGGCGGCGGCGGTGGATGATGCCGTAAAGTGATCGATAGCCGTCGTGGCACATGTCGAGCCACTGGGCGCCGGCATCGTCGGCGCGGTCGATCAACACGTTGCCGGCGCGATATTCGAGCGCGCCGTGGTTGGTGATCTCGGTCGAGTTCACGTCATCGACCACGGCCGTCGAATGCGCAGCCGTATAACGCATGAAGTGCTGCCAGTCGCGCGGCGCACCGGGATAGGTGCCGCAGTTCACGACCAGTCGCTCGTGCGCGGCGCTCATCTCGAAGGAAAGCGTGCCGGCATGGGCGATGCCGTCCATGCCGCGGCCCGGCGGGCTGCCGGCATCCGCGATCACCAGCGACGTGCCGGCGGCGAGCCGCTGGAAGCCGCTGGCCAGCGCCATTGCGGGCGCTGCCTCGCCCGAGCCGGCGCGCGCCAGCACGAGGTCGATCAGGCGGCGGTCGCCCTCCCACGTGCCATTGAACAGCGACAGGCCGCCGTCGCCGTGGCGGAAAAAGCGCAGCATCGGCGCCATGCGATCGATGGCGGCAATCAACTCGGCCGGCGCACGGCGCTCGGCCGAGGCGAGAGCGGCGCGCACGTCGATCAGGTGGCGCAGCACCGCGAGCTGCAGGTGCGGCGCGCGCTCGGACACGATGCCGTCGTGCAGCACGTAGCGCTTCACGAACCGGGCGAGCCTGGCAAGCGTGTGCTCGAGGCTCTTCTCGAAGTGCTTGCCATCACGAATGAACGCGAGGTCGGCGAAGATCAGCGCCTTGAACACCGCCACCGCCTCGTGGCCGATCATGCTGCGGCGCGTGATGCGGCGCAGATGGGCGCGCTGGCGGGCGAGCGAGAAGACGAAGCGGGCGGAGAAGCCGGGGTCGGCGGCTGCCGCCATCCATTCGTAGTGGCGAATCCAGGCGACAATGCGGGCGGCCAGCACGCCGCGCTTCCACGTCACCGGCGACCAGCGCCATTCGCGATTGGTCCAGTCGTCGACCAGGCGGACGGCCAGCATAGCGCCGTGCGGATCACCGTTGTCGCGCAGGTCGCGCAGCCAGCCGAAGCCGTTCAGCGCATCGAGCCAGAGCGGCTGGGCGGCGGCGCGCTGCCATGGCGGATCGTCCGAATCGGGCAGGACGGTGCCGACGCTGCCGCAGGCAGAAAACTCACCGGTCAGCAGAAGCCGCTGGCCCAGGATCGAATCGCCCGGCCAGTTGTCGGCCGCCACGGCGAAGAAGCTGCGCGGCGTGCCGTAGCCCAGAGTGAGCGAATAGAGGGCCGAGCCCAGGAACCAGCGGCCGAACCTGCGGCCTTCGCCGCCCACCGCTCCCGAGGGGCGGGCAGGCACCGAGCGGATGGGCCGGGCCCCGGCCACCAAAGGCTCTCCGGGCCGTCGTGTCTCTGAGGCGACCAGCGTCATCTTTTTCTGTTCTTTGGCCCCGCGGCTGGCCGCGGGGCGGTGGAGGGGTTTTGTCCAGTTTACCCGAGCCGGAGGGCCATGGCGATGCCCTGGAACTGCCCGAGGGGCCCTTGAAGCCGGCCTCTTGAACCAAGGCGGGGGCTCCCCAAATTTACCCTCAAGGGAAGGCCTCATTGGCTTCCCGGCCACTCGCTCCTCGGAGGGGGGTTTTATGAGTCGCGTATCGATGTTCAATTCGCCCCTGCTGCTGGGCTTCGATCAGCTAGAGCGCACGCTCGATCGCCTAGCCAAGAACGCCGAGGGCTATCCGCCGTACAATATCGAGCGGGTCGGCGACAACGGCCTCCGTATCGTCCTCGCGGTTGCCGGCTTCATGATCGACGATCTCGCCATTGAACTGGTGGAGAGCCAGCTCACCGTCCGGGGCAAGCAGACCGACGACGGCGACCGTGTGTTTCTTCATCGCGGCATCGCGGCGCGCCAGTTCCAGCGTGCCTTCATGCTGGCCGACGGCATCGAGGTGATGGGCGCCCGACTGGACAATGGGCTGCTGTCGATCGACCTCGTGCGACCCGCCGCTGAGCCGCGTATCCGGACCATTCGCATCGACTCAGGCGAGACTGCCACCGAGCCGAACAATGCCATCGACATCACCGCGCGCCGTACCCATTCCCGATAACCCGCTGCGCGCAGATGCTGCCAAGGAGGTAGCCATGGAAAACAGCCAGACCACATTCATCCGACTCGCCGACGAGGCGTTTCTGAGCCTCGGCTCGGAACAGCTCGCATACGTCAAGTCGATCAATCTGCCCGACGGTGCCCATGCGATCGGCATTTTCTCAGCCGATGGCAAACCTATGGCCGCAGCACCGTCGATCGAGATCGCACAAGCGTTGATCCGCCAGCACGATCTCGAGCCGGCGCTGGTCCACTAGGTTCGAGGGAAAACCGGACTCGAGGGAAAAGCAGCGGCGGTTCAGGCGGCGCTTTGGGCCTGGACCGGCTCGACCAGCAAGGCGTAAAGCGCCTCGGCACTCTCGGTCGCCCGCAGCTTGTCGACGAGGCTGCGGTCGCGCAGCAGACGTGAAACGCGGGCCAGCGCTTTTAAATGGTCGGCGCCGGCGCCCTCGGGGGCCACCAGCAGAAAAACGATATCGACCGGCCGCTCGTCGATCGCGTCGAAGGCGACTGGTTGGGCGAGCCGGGCGAACAGGCCGCGCGGCGCGGCGATCGTGGCCATGCGTCCATGGGGGATAGCGATCCCACCGCCAATGCCGGTCGATCCCAGGGCCTCCCGCTCGACCAGACGGTCGAAAAGACGGCGCTCATCGAGTGCGAAAACACCGGCCGCGCGGCTGGCCAATTCGGCCAGGAGGGCTTTCTTCCCGGACGTCTTCACGCTGGCCAGAACGGCCTCCGGGCCGGTCAGCAAATCAGCGATTTCCACAATTCCACCAATGGGTTAGTGGGCGGATACAGAATCCGCCCGGCGAGAGGTGCGACCCTATAGGCGCGTCCTTGGGATCGGTCAAGCCACCCCTCGCGGCGGCCATTGCCGGCGCCTCAGTCGGCCGGACCGCCCAGCGCCTGCGCCGCGAGCGCGGCGCTCGGCATTGCCGACGGAAGGCTTCGGCTCATGCCCAGTCGGCCCAGGCGTCGACGTTCGGCCGACGACGGGATGCGCATGGCTTCACGATACTTGGCGACGGTGCGGCGGGCGATCTCGACGCCTTCGCCCTTGAGCAGATCGACGATGCGATCGTCCGACAACGGCTGGTGAGAACTCTCACCGCCGACCAGAAGCCGGATGCGCGAGCGCACCGACTCGGACGAGACGACCACGCCCGGCGTGCGCGCCGGAAGAGAAGACGTGAAGAAGTACTTCAGCTCGAAGATGCCGCGCGGCGTGGCGATGTACTTGTTCGAGGTGACGCGGCTCACCGTGCTTTCGTGCAGCTCGGTGGCAATGGCGATATCGCGCAGGACGAGCGGCTTCAGCGCGCTCACGCCGTGACGGAAGAAACCATCCTGCTGGCGGACGATCTCGCGCGCCACCTTCAGGATCGTGGTCGCGCGTTGCTCCAGCGTCTTGACCAGCCAGTTGGCGGACTGGAAACGCTCGGCGACGAAAGCGCGGTCGGGCTTGGCGCGCGCGCCCTTCATCAGCGTCGCGTGGTAGTTGCGATCGACCAGAACCTTGGGCAGTGCGTCGGTGTTGAGTTCGATGAACCAGCCATCCTCACCGGTGTCGGGATCCTTGGCGACGCTCAGATAAAGATCCGGGGCCACCGGCTGGATCGGCTCGAAGTCGAAAGCCTGGCCGGGGCGTGGATCGAGCGTGCGCAGTTCCGACAGCATGTCGCGCAGGTCCTCGTCATCGACGCCACAACGGCGGCGCAGCTGGCCGAGTTCTCCGGCGGCCACGAGGTCGAGATTGTCGAGCAAGGCCTTCATCGCCGGATCGAGGCGATCGCGCTCCGCCAGTTGGGCCGCCAGACATTCGGCGACCGAACGGGCGAACAAGCCGGCCGGCTCGATCTGGCGCAGGCGCGCCCAGACGGCCTCGACCGCGGCGGCGCTGGCGCCGGTCGCCTCGGTGACGCTGGCGACGTCAAGCCGGCAATAGCCGGCTTCATCGAGCCCTTCGGCGAGCTTCAGGGCGATCCGCCGCTCGGCCGCGCCGGCGAACAGCAAGTCGATCTGTTCGAGAACATAGACCGCGAGCGAGCGCGGACGGCCGGCGACGAAGTCGAGCGCATCGGGGGCTCCCTCGCGCTGGCCAACGGTGCTGGCGGTCGCATCGCCGCCGCGATCGGCATGTTCGCGCGTCCAGCGGTCGTCGGCTTCAGCCAGCGCCGGCGCCGCGGCGGCCAGGGCCTCGGCGGTATCGGTTGGCGCGTCGAGGACCGGGGCGTCGGGTTCGGCGATCGGACCGTCGTCCGAGGCGCCCTCCGACAGCAGCGGGTTCTTTTCGAGTTCCTGTTGGATGAAGGCGGCGAGTTCGAGGTGTGAGAATTGCAGCAGCTTGATCGCCTGCTGAAGCTGCGGTGTCATCGCCAGCGTCTGGCGGGACGCCAAGAGGAGACTCGGACCGATACGCATCGTTACCCCCAACCCCGAGGGCCAACGACCCTCACTGGAAGTTCTAATGCAATAGTCGTGCCAAAGTCACATAGAATGTTATTTCAGTGTGCAAATATATCGATCTCGGGCCAGCCCGCGACATCCAGGCGGGCCCGGCTGGGCAGGAACTGGAAGGCGGCCTGGGCTAGGTCGACCCGCCCCTCGCGCTTCAGGAGCCCGTCCAGCTTGGCCTTGAGCGCATGCAAATACAGCACATCGGACGCCGCATAGGCCATCTGTTCGTCACTGAGCTTTTCTGCCCCCCAATCGGAGGTTTGCTGCTGCTTGGACAGGTCGACGGCCAGGAGTTCCTTGCAGAGATCTTTTAGCCCGAACTTGTCGGTGAAGGTCCGTACGAGCTTGGCGGCGATCTTGGTGCAATAGACCGGCTCGCAGCGCACGCCGAGCGCGTGCTCGAGGACGGCGATGTCGAAGCGACCGAAGTGGAAAAGCTTCAGCACCCTAGGGTCGGCGATCAGGGCGGCCAGCCGCGGCGCCTTGATCGGGCCGCGCGGCATCTGCACCAGATGGGCATTGCCGTCGCCGGCCGAGAGCTGCACCAGGCAGAGCCGGTCGCGGTGGGGATTGAGACCCATGGTCTCGGTGTCGATGGCCACGACGGGCCCGAACGACAGGTCGGCGGGAAGATCGCCGTGATGAAGGCTGATCGCCATTTAACGGATGCCTCGCAAGCCCTGCATGGTGCCCAGGAGAAGACTCGAACTTCCACGCCTTTCAGCGCTAGTACCTGAAACTAGTGCGTCTACCAATTCCGCCACCTGGGCACGGCATGCGGGCTGTTGCGGGCCGTGAGTTAGGGCGAGGCCGCGCCGATGTCAACCGTAACGCCATTGCGTCATGCTCTTGCACCGGCACAACGATAAGCTATAGGCAGCTTCCATGAGCATCAGGCAGGTCACGATTTTCGGCGGCAGCGGCTTCATCGGCCGGGCCATTGTGCGGGCGCTGGCGCAGGAGGGCCTGCGGGTGCGGATCGCCGTGCGCAGAATCGAACTTGCGGAATCCATCAAGACCGCAGGCGACGTCGGCCAGATCACCGTGATGCGGACCAATCTCCGGAGCGCCCCGTCGGTGGCGGCGGCGATCGCCGGCAGCGAGGCCGTGATCAATGCCGCCGGCATTCCCTTCCAGCGCGGCCGCCAGCGCTACCAAACGGTCCATGTCGCGGGCGCTCGCGCCATCGCAGAGGCAGCGAAGGCCGCCGGCGTCGAACGGCTGGTTCATATGTCGGGCATCGGCGCCGATCATCGCAGTTCGACGAACCGCTACGTGCAATCCAAGGTCGGCGCGGAGGATGCGATCGTCGCCGGGTTCCCGACGGCAACGATCCTGCGGCCCAGCGTGGTCTTCGGGCCCGACGATGCCATGTTCAATCGCCTGGCGCGGATCGCGGCGTCGGCGCCGTTCGTGCCGCTCGTGGGCGCGGGCACGGCCAAGGTCCAGCCTGTCTTCGTGGGCGACGTCGGCAGCGCCGCCGCGGCCGTGCTCGCACGCCCGGAGACGGCGAAGACCGTGTTCGAGCTGGGCGGACCGCGCGTCTATACCTATCGCGAGATCGCAGCCCTCGTGCTGCGCGAAATCGGTCGCGACAAACCGATCCTGGGCGTGCCGGCCCCGCTGATGAAAATCGCCGGGTTCTTTGCCGAATTTCTGCCGGTTCCGCCGCTCACCCACGATCAGGTCGATCTTTTGACGCAGGACAATGTCGCCCGGCCCGGCGCCCCCGGCCTGGCCGCCCTGGGCATCCAGGGAACGGCCGCCGAGGCCATCCTGCCGACTTACCTGGACCGTTTCCGCGTCGGCGGCCGCTACAACCAGCACGCTCCCGCCTGACCTCTAGAATATCTGCTTCGCGGCGGCATAGATTGGCCTTCGCAATTAGTCCTAATTAGGTATTATATTTAACTCGCTCAACGCGACTTGTTCCTTTCATGGCCTCAAGATTCTTTTTCATCTGAAAAGTAGGTCAGTAATATTGACCATAGGCTAAATCTGTGATGAATTAACCATGGCCGCGCAGCTTTGACGCCAGCGGCACGTCCTTTGCGTAATAAAATTACATCATTGGTTCGAGGGCTTGGTCATGGCCGAAAGGATGCTGAAGTTCGTCGGAACGTCGCAGGCCATGCCGGACAAGCGCCCGGCCGCCGAGCGCCGCCGCGACTTCGACGAGATCTACAGCAACTATGCCCGCGAGAAGGCGGCGGAACAGGCGGCGCGGTGCTCGCAGTGCGGCGTGCCGTTCTGCCAGATCCATTGCCCGCTGCAGAACAACATTCCCGACTGGCTGAAACTCACGGCGGAAGGCCGGCTCGAGGAAGCCTACGAACTCTCGGCGGCGACCAACAATTTCCCCGAGATCTGCGGCCGCATCTGTCCGCAGGACCGCCTGTGCGAAGGCAACTGCGTCATCGAGAAGGGCTTCGACGCCGTCACCATCGGTTCGGTTGAGAAGTTCATCACCGACACCGCCTGGAGCCAGGGCTGGGTGAAGCCGATCCGGCCGCGCCGCGAGCGCACAGAGAGCGTCGGCATCATCGGCGCCGGACCCGCGGGCCTCGCCGCCGCCGAGCAACTGCGCCGCAAAGGCTACCAGGTCGCGATCTACGACCGCTACGACCGCGTCGGCGGTCTGATGATCTACGGCATCCCCAACTTCAAGCTCGAGAAGGACATTGTGCAGCGCCGCGAAAAGCTGCTGCGCGACTCGAAGGTCACGTTCCATCTCGACTGCGAGATCGGCCGCGACGTCTCGATGAAGGAACTGCGCCGGCGGCATGGCGCGGTCCTGATCGCAACAGGCGTCTACAAGGCGCGCGACATCGCGGCACCCGGCGTCGGCCTGCCTGGCATCGCGGCAGCCCTCGACTATCTCACCGCCTCCAACCGCAGTGGCCTGGGCGATTCGGTGCCGGGCATCGAGTCGGGTGCGCTGCATGCCGAGGGCAAGAACGTCGTGGTCGTGGGCGGCGGCGACACCGCGATGGATTGCGTGCGCACGGCGGTGCGCCAGGGCGCCAAGTCGGTGAAGTGCCTCTATCGCCGCGACCGCGCCAACATGCCGGGCTCGCAGCGCGAGGTGAAGCACGCCGAGGAGGAAGGCGTCGAATTCGTCTGGCTGTCGGCGCCGCAGGCGTTCCTCGGCAAGGACCATGTCAGCCACGTGCGGACGGTGCGCATTCATCTCGGGATGCCCGATGCTTCCGGCCGTCAGGCGCCACAGGAGATCCCCAACAGCCACACGAACGTCGAGGCCGACCTCGTGCTGAAGGCGCTGGGCTTCGATCCCGAGGATCTGCCCGAGGCATTGGCCACGCCCGATCTCGGCGTCACCCGTTGGGGCACGCTGGACATCGATTGGCGCAGCATGATGACCAGCCTCGATGGCGTGTTTGCCGCCGGCGATATCGTGCGCGGTGCATCGCTGGTGGTGTGGGCGGTGCGCGATGGCCGCGACGCCGCCGAACGCATCCACACCTACCTCGCGGGCAAGGCGATGGCGGCCGCCCGGATCGCAGCGGAGTAGACGATGCTAAGGATTTACGACTTCACCGGATCGGGCAACGGCTACAAGGCCTGGCTGCTGATGTCGCAGCTCGGCGTACCGTTCGAGCGCATCGAGCGCGACATCCTGAGGGGCGAGACGCGCACGCCGGAGTTCCTGAAGAAAAACCCGAACGGCCGCATCCCGACGCTCGAGCTCGAGGACGGCACCTTCCTCTTCGAGTCGGGCGCGATCCTCTGGTACCTCGCCGAAGGCACGACGTTCGCGCCGGTCGATCGGCTCGCGCGCGCGAGGACGTTGCAATGGATGTTCTTCGAGCAGTACAGCCACGAGCCCTATATCGCCGTGGCGCGCTTCTGGAAGCACTTCTTCACCAAGCTCACACCGCAGCAGGAAGCGGCCCTGCCCGACATCATGAAGAAGGGCTATGCTGCGCTCGACGTGATGGAGAAGCATCTCGCGACCCGCACGTTCTTCGTCGACGAGCGCTATGGCCTGGCCGACATCGCGCTCTATGCCTACACGCACGTCGCGCACGAGGGCGAATTCGACCTGTCGACGTATCCCGGCATCAACGCCTGGATGGCGCGCATCGCCGCTCAGCCGGGCCACGTTTCCATCAACCACAAGAACTGAAAAGGGGAGAGAGCCATGCCCATGATCAACGTCCAGATGTTCGAAGGCCGCACGCTCGAGCAGCGCCGCGCGCTCGCGAAAGAGCTGACCGAGGGGACCTGCCGCGCGCTGGGCTGCACGCCCGACGCGGTGCAGATCATCCTCACCGACATCAAGAAAGAGAATTGGGCCGAGGCCGGCAAGCTCTTCTCCGACTAGTTCTCCTTGCAAGGATCCGACGTCATGTCCGCACGTCCCTTCGATGCCGCCGAGTTCGTCCGAGACTACCGGAGCGAAACCGCGAAGCTCACCGCCGCCTACGGCTACAACCCCGCGCAGGAGCTCGACTCCTGCGGCGTCGGCCTGGTCGTGGCGCTGGACGGCAAGCGGCGGCGCGACGTGGTGATGGCCGGTATCGATGCGCTGAAGGCCGTTTGGCATCGCGGTGCCGTGGACGCCGACGGCAAGACCGGTGACGGCGCTGGCCTGCACGTCGAGATCCCGCAGGATTTCTTCAAGGAGCATATCCGCGATTCGAGCGGCGAAGAGCCCCAGGTCGGCCGCATCGCCGTCGGCATGGTGTTCCTGCCGCGTACCGACCTCGGCGCCCAGGAGCGCTGCCGCATCATCGTCGAGACCGAAATCCTGCGCTTTGGCCACACCATCCTGGGCTGGCGCCAGGTGCCGGTCGACATCTCCTCGATCGGCGAGAAGGCCAACGAGACGCGGCCGGAGATCGAGCAGATCCTGATCGGCCGCGGCGACCCGAAGCTCGACAACCGCGAGTTCGAAAAGCAGCTCTATATCCTGCGCCGCCGCATGGAGAAGGCGGCGATCGCCGCCAGCATCGCCGAGTTCTACGTCTGCTCGCTCAGCTGCCGCTCGGTTGTCTACAAGGGCATGTTCCTGGCCGAGCATCTCAGCGCCTTCTATCCCGACCTGCTCGACGAGCGCTTCACCTCGCGCTTCGCCATCTTCCACCAGCGCTACTCCACCAACACCTTCCCGCAATGGAAGCTGGCGCAGCCGTTCCGCGTGCTGGCGCACAATGGCGAGATCAACACCATCCTGGGCAACGTCAACTGGATGAAGAGCCATGAGGCGCGGCTCGCCCACGACGGCTTCGGCCGCTTCATCGAGGACCTGAAGCCGATCGTGCAGCCCGGCGCGTCGGATTCCTCGGCGCTCGACTCGGTGTTCGAGCTGCTGGTGCGCGGCCATCGCAACCTGCCGATGGTCAAGGCGATGATGATCCCCGAGGCCTCGGCGTCGAACCCCAACGTGCCCGCCGAGCACCGCGCCATGTACAACTACGTGAACGGCGTCATGGAGCCGTGGGACGGGCCGGCCGCCATCGCCGCCGTCGCCGGCAAGTGGGCGCTGGTCGGGCTCGACCGCAA
>CANJHI010000191.1 GCA_947474005.1 Alphaproteobacteria bacterium
GGAATGGGGTAGGGAGACCATAATGATCAAGCGACGCAGAGTGCTGGCGGCCACCGCCGGCTAGACGATTGTCGGTGCCTCGGCGGTGCGGGCGCAGGCTTGGCCCAGCGGGCCGATCAAGATCGTGGTGCCTTATATTCCAGGTGGCGCCACGGATACCGAGGGTCGCATCGTCGCTGAGAAGATGAGCGCGCTGCTCGGCCAGCAGGTGATCGTCGAGAATAAGGGCGGCGGCAACACCATCATCGGCATGGAGCTGGTGGCCAAGTCCAAGCCCGACGGCCACACGCTGCTGCTCGGCACGACGACGCTCGCGACCAACGCCGCGCTCGAGCTGAAGCAGCCCTACGATCCGCTAAAAGATTTCCAGCCGATCTCGACCCTGGCCGACATTCCCGACATCGTCGCCGTCAACAAGAGCGTGCCGGTGAAGAATTATGCCGAATTCGTCGAGTGGGTGAACAAACAGCCCGAGAAGGTGCGCTATGGCACGTCGGGCGTCGGCAACCAGCCGCACCTGTGGGCCGAGCTGCTGCGCGCCCGCGCCAATCTCAAGATGGAGAATGTCGCCTATAAGGGCGTGGCCGACACGTTGCGCGACGTGCTGGCGGGCCATGTCCCGGTCATCATCGATGTCGTGCTGCCGACCGGCAATCACGTGACGGGCGGCCGCCTCACCGGCATCGTCGTGGCCTCGGCCGAACGCTCGCCGCTTTGCCCCGACGTGCCGACGGTGGCCGAGATCGGCATGAAGGACATGGAAAGCGCGGTATTCTACGGGCTGGTGGCCCCCGCCGGCGTGCCGGCGCCGGTGATCGAACGGCTGAACGCGCTCTGCCGCGAGATCGTGAAGGCGCCCGAAGTGGCAAAGAAGTTCGGCGAGCTCGGCTTCGTCATGACCGGCAGCACGCCGGAGGCCTATCTCGAGAAGCTGAGGTTCGAGACCGCGCGTTGGACCAAGGTGGTCAAGGACAACAACATCAAGATCGAAGGCTGAGGGCGCGCGTCAGCAGTTTGCGCAAGTCGGCGGTGCTCAGCCGATCGAGGTGTGCCAGCACCATCGGATGGCCGCGATAGTGGTCGGTGACGAAGAACGTCCGCGGGTCGACCTGCAGCAGGTGGTCGCGCGTTTCATTGCCGACTTTCAGCACGATCGATTCCCCGTCCTGATGCAGTCGCGCCAGGAATCGTTTGCCGGCGCGCCAGGCCGGCGTGCCGTAGGAGGTGCCTTCCTCGACGTCCGGCAGTGACAAGACGACCCGGCGGATCGCCGCCAAGGAAAGCCTGGGAGAGAGCTTGCGTGCAGCCATGACCGACCCGCAAAGTGCCGCGCGAGTTTGACGAGAGGAAGAGAAAATGGCCACAGCGTCTGCCGTTCCGGTTCCCGCATCGCATCTCGATGCCGCGCGCGACGCCGAGCCTGCCACGAAAGCCGCCAATGCCGCGATGGCGGCCCCTCTGCCGTTTTCCGACATCCGCGATTTCGAGGCGGCGAAGAGGGGGCTGATCGCGCCGGTGCCCAACGGCTTGGTGCGCACCGCCAGCGGCACGACGCTGTGGAACCTCGGCGAATATGCCTTCATCGACGGCGAGCTGGCGCCCAACACGGTGAACCCCAGCCTTTGGCGCATGGCCCGCCTCAACATGGCCAACGGCCTGTTCAAGGTCACCGAGCGCCTCTACCAGCTCCGCGGCTTCGATATCGCCAACATGACGGTGATCGAGGGCAACAGCGGCCTGATCCTGATCGATCCGCTGACGACCGCAGAAGTCTCCCGGGCGGCGCTGGAACACTACTTCGCCCACCGGCCGAAGCGGCCCGTGGTGGCCGTGATCTACACCCATAGCCATATCGACCACTATGGCGGCGTGCGCGGCGTGATCGACGAGGCCGACGTGAAGGCGGGCAAAGTGGCGGTGATCGCGCCGGCTGGATTCATGGAGGCAGTGTCGGGCGAGAACGTGCTGGCCGGCCTGCCGATGATGCGCCGCGCGCAGTTCCAGTTCGGTTCCATGCTGCCGCGCGGGCCGCGCGGCCAGGTCGATGCCGGCCTCGGCAAGGGCGTGGCGCGCGGCACGCCGGGGCTGATCGCGCCCAGCCAGTCGATTACCCAGCCGGTCGAGGAGCACACGATCGACGGCGTCAGGATCGTGTTCCAGCTCGCGCCCGAGACCGAGGCGCCAGCCGAGATGCACATGTTCTATCCCGAGTTCGGCGTGCTCAACATGGCGGAGAACGCCTGTCCGCTGCTGCACAATTTCATTCCGTTGCGTGGCGCCGTGGCGCGCGATCCGCGTATCTGGGCGAAGTACATCGGCGATGCCATCGCGATGTACGCGCCGCACACCGAGATCCTGATTGGCCAGCATCACTGGCCGGTGTGGGGCAGGGCGACGATCGTCGACTATCTCGAAGCCCAGCGCGATCTCTACAAGCACATCCACGACCAGACCCTGCGCTACATGAACAGGGGCTGGCGGCCGGCCGAGATCGCCGAGGCGATCGACCTGCCGCCGGGACTGGCCGAGCGCTGGTCGGCGCGCGGCTACTACGGCACGGTCAACCACAACGTGAAGGCGGTCTACCAGCGCTATCTCAGCTGGTACGACGGCAATCCATGCAATCTCCATCCGCTGCCGCCGGCGCCCGCCGCCGCCAAGTTCGTCGAGTACATGGGGGGTGCGGAGGCGGTGATCGACCGGGCGCGCGTCGACTTCGCCAAGGGCCAGTACCGCTGGGTGGCGCAGGTGATGAAGGAGGTCGTCTACGCCGAACCCGCCAACAAGGAGGCGCGCGCTCTCTGCGCCGATGCGCTCGAGCAGATGGGCTACCAGGCCGAATCGGCGACCTGGCGCAACGCCTTCCTCTACGGCGCGCAGGAACTGCGCCACGGCGTTTTCCAGATCCCGGCGCGCGCGACCATGAGCGCCGACACGCTGGGCGGCCTCGCCACCGACGTGTTCTTCGATATGATGGCGATCCGGCTCGATCCGGCGAAGGCTGCCGGCCAGTCGGTGGTGCTGAACTGGCATTTTACCGACCGCGCCGAGAAGCTGGTCCTCACGCTCAAGCACTGCACGCTCAGCCACCGGCTTGGCGAATGGTCGGCCGAGGCCGCTGCCTCGATCACGACGAGCCGCGCCACCCTCGACGCCATCGTCCTGCGCAAGACCACTCCGTTCGACGCGATCGCTTCGGGCGCGCTCCGGATCGACGGCGACCCGTCGCGGTTTGCCGCCCTGTTCGGCATGCTCGATCAGCCCGCCGGGTTCATGTTCGACGTCCTCACGCCGGGTGAAGGCCGCTAGAGAGCGGCGAACCGCTTGACATCGGACGGCCCGCCCTTTGTGATGCATGCAACAAAAACGCGAAATAGCGTTCCGTCATTTGGGAGGAAGATCATGACCATGCGTATTGGGCGTCGCCTGCTGGGCGGCGCGGTCGCTGCGGCGGCCGCTTTGGGCTTCGCGGGCATCGCCGCTGCCCAGGAGAAGAAGATCAAGATCGGCGTGATCTACGATCTCACCGGCCCGCTGGCCGGCGGCGGCTCAGAGCTGCAGTACATCGGCGCCAAGATCATGATCGACAGCTTCATCAAGGCGGGTGGAGTCGAGGGCTACAAGATCGAGGCGGTCTATGCCGACGCCCAGAGCAAGCCCGACGTCGCCATCAACGAGGCCGTCCGCCTTGTCGAGCAGGAAAAGGTCGACATGCTGCTGGGCTTTTATTCCTCGGCGCAGTGCGTGCCGGTGGCGGGCCGCGTCGAGCAGCTCAAGGAGTTCATGTGGATCACGACCTGCATCTCCTCGGCGGTGCTCGACGGCAAGAACTACAAGTACGTCTTCCGCCCGCAGGCGAGCGGCGATCAGTTCGGCCTGATGACGATGGACTTCATCGATAAGAACATCGCCAAATTTGGCAAGGCGGCCAAGGACCTGCGCGTCGCCATCATCCACGAAGACGGCGCCTACGGCGTCGACGTCTCCAAGGGCAACGATGCCGGCGCCAAGAAGGCGGGCTTCAATGTCGTGCTGAAGGAAGGCTATTCGGCCACCGCGCCTGACCTCTCGGCGCTGGTGACCAAGCTGAAGCGGGCGCGGCCAGACGTCATCTTCCACACCGGCTACAACCCCGACATCACGCTGCTGCTGCGCCAGGCGCGCGAGCAGGGCCTCAAGTTCGGCGCTTTGGTCGGCCACGGCGCCGGCTACGGTGTCTACGAGAAGCTGAAGGAAGGCCTCGGCGCAGACGTCAATTATTTCTTCAACACCGACCCGATCTCGATCTGGCTCACCAACGACAAGACGCTCGATGCCAAGCTGCCGCCGGTAATCAAGATGATCGGCGAGGAGTTCGACAAGGTGAAGCCGGGCGTCGCCATCCGTTCGGCGCATGTCGGCATGGCCGCCTCCAACACTTACCTGTTCTTCACCGCGGTGCTGCCGGTCGCCATCAAGAAGTACGGCGGCGTCGATCCGGATGCTCTCCGCAAGGCCGCCCTCGATCTCGACATCAAGGAGGGCGGCACGATGCTGGGCTTCGGCGTAAAATTCCCGGCCGAAGGTTCCCAGATGGCCGGCCAGAACGAGCGCTCGTTCCCGGTCGTCATCCAGTACGTCGACGACAAGTCGTACGTGGTGTGGCCGAAGAGCCAGGCGATGCGCGAGGCCGTGTTGCCGCTGCCGAAGGGCACGACCTACAGCAACCAATAGGCCTCGGTCGGGTAGCGTGGAGTAGCAGCGGTGCTGGTGGTCAATGGGCTGGTGAAGCGCTTCGGCGGCTTCACCGCCGTGAACAACGTGTCGTTCGAGGTCGAGCAGGGCGAGATTCTCGGCCTGATCGGCCCCAACGGCTCGGGCAAGAGCACGATCTTCAACATGCTGTCGGGCACGTTCCCGCCGTCGGCGGGAACGATCACCTTCGACGGCAGCGAGATCGCGGGCCTGCCGCCGCACAAGATCATCAACCGCGGCATCGGCCGCACCTTCCAGATCCCGCGGCCATTCCGCCGGCTCACGATCTTCGAGAACGTGGCGCTGGCGGGCTATTACGGCCAGGGAAGCCATAGCCTGGCCAAGGCCAACGACGCGGCCGAGAAGGCGCTCACCATGGTGGGGCTTCCGACCGATCGGCAGGCCAGCGTCGATGGCCTGGGTGCCGCCGGCCTGAAAAAACTGGAACTTGCCAAGGCGATCGCCACCGGGCCGAAGCTGTTGCTGGCCGACGAGAGCCTGGGCGGCCTCGACGAGACCGAGATGGACCAGGCCGCCGACATGCTGCGCAAGATCCGCGACGAGCTCGGCATCACCATCATCTGGGTCGAGCACATCATGGGCGTGCTGATGCGCGTGGTCGACCGCGTCATGGTGCTCGATCACGGCGAGAAGATTTCCGAGGGCCTGCCGAGCGCTGTGTCGAGCGATCCGCGTGTCGTCGAGGTCTATCTCGGCACCGACGCGCATGCGACCCAGGCCGCCGCGGCGGAAGCGCGGCGCTGAGGGGCCGATGAACGACACGCAGCACATGCTCGAACTCAAGTCCATCGACGCGGGCTACGGCGCCTTCCAGGCGCTGTTCGGGGTCAACCTCCACGTGCACGCCGGCGAAGCGGTGGGCGTGATCGGCCCCAACGGCGCCGGCAAGACGACGCTGATGCGCGTGATCTCCGGCCTGATCCGCCCGACCAAGGGCTCGATCGCGATGGAGGGCACCGACGTGCTGGCGACGCCGCCGCACCGCATCGTCGGCCTCGGCATCGCCCATGTGCCGGAAAACCGCCGGCTCTTCCCGCGACTGACGGTCGAGGACAATCTGAAAATGGGCGCCTTCATGCCCGAGGCGCGCGCCAAGTACGCAGAGCGGCTGGAATTTGTGTTCGACCTCTTCCCGCGCATGAAAGAGCGCCGCAGCCAACTCGCGGGCACCATGTCGGGCGGCGAGCAGCAGATGTGCGCGATCGGCCGCGCGCTGATGTCCGATCCTAAGCTGCTGTTGCTCGACGAGCCGTCGGCCGGCCTGGCGCCCGTGGTGGTCCAGCAGGTCTTCGAGCTGGTGAAGCGCATTCGCGGCGGCGGGCTCACGGTGCTGATCGTCGAGCAGAACGTCCAGCAGGTGCTGCGCGTCGTCGATCGCGCCTACCTGCTCGAGGCCGGCACCATCCGCGCGTCGGGCAGCTCGGCCGAGATGCTGGCGAACGATACGATCAAACAGGCCTATCTCGGTGTTTAGGTCAGTGACGGGGAGACTTTAGCGATGGGGTCATTCCTCGAGATTTTCGACATCTACCTGCTGGAAGCCATGGTCAATGGCATCCTGCTGGGCGGCGTGCTGGCACTCCTGGCGCTCGGCCTCAATCTGATCTTCGGCGTCATCGACGTGACCTGGATCTGCTACGCCGAGCTGGTGATGATCGGCATGTACGGGATGTACTACCTCGTGCAGTACTACGGCCTGTCGTATTACCTGGCCGCGCCGCTCACGATCCTGCTGGTGGCGGCGCTGGGTGCACTTCTGCACTGGCTGGTGATCGCGCCGCTGCTGGGCGCGCCGCCGATCAACCAGCTGCTTGCAACCGGCGGCGTGCTGTTCGTCCTGCAGAGCTTCGCCACGGTGGCCTTCGGCATCGACTTCCGCAATCTCGGCATCCGCCTGCCGGTGCTGCAGTTCGCCGACATGCATTTCAGCTACTCGCGCCTGCTGTCGTTCGGGGCGGCCCTGGTCGGCATGGTGGTGATCTACCTCTTCATGACGCGGACCTACACCGGCACCGCCATCCGCGCGATCGCCCAGGACCGCCAGATCATGGCGCTGATGGGCGTCGACACGAAGAAGATCTATCTCGTGACCTCGGCGCTGGGCGGAGCGCTCGCCGGCCTCGCGGCCTGCCTGCTGGTGCTGCAGTACGACGTCCATCCCTTCGTCGGCCTGTCGTTCGGGCCGATCACCTTCCTGATCTGCGTGCTGGGTGGCCTCGGCAACTTCGTCGGAGGCTTCGTGGCGGCGTTCCTGTTCGCCGAGATCATCTCGCTGGGCGGCCTGTTCTCCGACCTCGAATGGGGCTACGTGCTGGCCTTCGCCTTCTTCATCGTCATGATGTTCATCCGGCCCGGCGGGCTGCTGGCGAGGCGCCAGTGATGTCCCTCGTGGCTTTTCGTCAGGTCGTTCCCTGGATCGTCGGCGCGATGTTGATCGCGCTGCCGTTCGTCTATCGCGATCCCTATCACCTGCACATCCTCGTCCTGATCCTGATATGGTCGTTCGCCTACACCTCGTGGTCGATGATGGGGCGGTTCGGCCTGGTTTCGCTGGGCCACGGCGGCTTCATGGGGGTCGGCGCCTACGTGACCGCGCTGCTGTGGAACCACCTCGGCGTATTGCCGTGGATCGGCATCCCGATCGCCATGGTCTGCGCCGGTGCGCTGGCGCTGATCGTGGCGTATCCCTGCTTCCGTTTCCGTATCACCGGGCATTATTTTGCGCTGGTCACGCTGGCGCTCTCCGGCATCGTGCTGCAGATCATCACCGCGACGCGCGACTACACCGGCGGCTCGCTCGGCTACACGCCCGACCGGACCAAGGGCAGCCATCTGGCGGCCCTGCAGTTCGACGACAAGACGACCTGGTACCTGATCGCCTTGGGCGTCTGGGGCGTGGGCCTGCTGATCTGGCGCTGGGTCGACCGCAGCATGGACCGCTATGCGCTGGAAGCGATTTCGGAGGACGAGGACGCCGCCGCCGCGGCCGGCGTCAACGTCACCTTCGAGAAACTCAAGATCACGGTGATCAGCGCGCTCATGACCGCGCTCGCCGGCGCGCTCTACTGCCAGTACCAGATGTTCATCTCGCCCGACACGGTGAGCGGCATCGCGGTGTCGCTGCAGATGGTGTTCGCCGTCGTCGTCGGTGGCATCTATGTGGCGCTGGGGCCGACCGTCGGCGCCATCATCACCATAATGCTGGCCGAGGGACTGCGCATCGGCTTCGGCACCAAGGCCGTGGGCTACGACAACCTCGTCTACGGCGTCCTGCTGGTCGTGTTCATCATCTTTCTCCCCAAGGGTATCCTTGGCAGCTTGCTGGAGCGCATAAAGCCGTCTAGCAAGCGATAGATGGAAGAGTTCGATTTCGTCGTCGTCGGGGCTGGCTCCTCGGGGGGCCCCGTCGTCGACCGGCTGACAGCGGCGGGGCGCTATCGCGTCCTTTTGCTGGAGGCCGGGCCGGATGACACCAGTTGGTGGCTTTCCATTCCGCTCGGCTTCGCCAAGACCTTCCGCGACCCCAAGGTGAACTGGAAATGCGCCACCGAGCCGGAAGCCGAGCTCGACGGGCGCCGGATCTATTGGCCGCGCGGCAAGGTCATTGGCGGCAGCAGCGCCATCAACGGCATGGTCTATGTCAGGGGGCTGCCGTCCGACTACGATGGCTGGCGGCAGATGGGCAACGAGGGATGGTCGTTCGACGACTGCCTGCCCTATTTCAAGCGCCTCGAAGCCTATCCCGGCGGGGCGTCAGACCTCCACGGCGGCGACGGCCCGGTCAGGATCACCCAGGGCGAATATCGCAACGCAATGGGTTCGACCTTCCTGGAGGCCTGTGCCGAGGTCGGGCTGCCGCCGAGCACCGACTTCAACGGCACCGCACACGAGGGCGCGGGTTTCTATCATGCGACCGTGAGCAATGGCCGCCGCGTGTCGACCGGCCAAGCCTATGTCGCGCCGGCGCGTCGCCGCGCCAACTGTCGCGTCGAGACGGGGGCGCTGGTCGAGCGCATCGAGGTCGTGGACGGACGCGCGACCGGCGTCACCTACCGCAAGGGCGGCCGAAGCGTGACCGTGCGGGCGCGATGCGAGGTGATCGTTTCCGCCGGCACCGTCGGCTCGCCGCAGCTGCTGCAGCTTTCCGGCATCGGTCCGGCAGCACTTCTGGGCGGCCTCGGCATTCCGGTCGTCCGCGATCTGCCGGGCGTCGGTGAGAACCTGCAGGATCATTTTTGTGTGTTTTCGACCTACACGACGTGGTGGCGTCTCTCCGTGAACGACGACCTCAAGTGGCCGCACGGCCAACTGAGTGCCGCGGCCGTGTATGCGCTTCTGCGCGCCGGGCCCTTGACCGCCAATCCTGCCTTCGCTGGCGCCTTCGTGCGACTGATGCCGCAGTCGAACGAGCCGGATGCCCAGATCCATTTTTTCCCGTGGTCGACCGATCGCATCGACCGCGGCCTTCACCGGTTTTCGGGCTTCACGATCCTCGCCAACCAGTCGCGGCCGGAAAGCCGCGGGCATGTTCGCATCGCCTCCCGGGATCCCGCTGCCCGGCCGGCGATCGTGGCCAACTACCTGTCGACCGATTACGACCGCGCGATGACGGTGGCGGCGGTCAAGTTTGCGCGGCTGCTCGCCCGGACGAACGCGCTCAGCCGCATTGTCACCGGCGAACTCTTTCCCGGCGCCGAAATCTCCAACGACCAGGATTTCCTCGCCCATGCCCGCAAGGAGGGGCAGTCGGCCTACCATCCGGTCGGTACCTGCCGCATGGGAGGAGACGCCGGAGCCGTGGTCGATGCCCGCCTGCGCGTCCATGGCATCGCCGGGCTGCGTGTCGTCGATGCCTCGATCATGCCGACCCTGGTGTCCGGCAACACCAACGCCGCCTGCATGATGATCGGCGAAAAGGCCGCCGACCTGATCCTAGCTGACGCGCGATAGGGCGAAGATTTCCAGCGGCGCTTTGCGGCCGCGAACCGTGAGCGTGGGGAGCGGCTCGGCGCGAAGGTCGGACGGCAGGGCCATCGACTTGAGCAGGTCGGCGGAGACGAGGACGTCGCGGCCTGTTGTCTTCGCAGCGTCGAGCAACCGTGCTGCCACGTTCAGCGTGTCGCCGACATAGGCGATCTCGCGCCGTCCGTCGCCGATTTCGCCGGCGACGATCTCGCCGCAATGAAGCGAGGCCCGGAACGCAGGCACGGCCCCGAAGCGCTTACGGTAGCGTTCGCCGTTGCCGGCGATCATATCGCGGGCGATGAAGGGGCAGGCGAGGCAGTCGCCGTTGGCGAGGGCGGGGCCTATCGTCCAGGTCAGGATCGCCTCGTCGCCCACGTATTTGTGGATTTCCGCCCTTGTCTCCAAGGCCGCATCTGACACGTTGCGGAAGAACTCGTTCAGCAGCTCGTGGAAGCGGATCGGTCCCAGCCGCTCGGCCAGGCCGGTCGAATCCTTCATGTCGATCAGCAGGAACACCCGCTGCTCGCGTTTGGGCTGCACGTAGCGGCCGGTCAGCAGGCCCTTCAGGGTGCCGTAGCCCAGCAATCCGCCCATCTCGATGAGCACGTTGGCGAAGACCGACATGGCGAACGAGAAGACGAGCGAGGTGCGAAAGACGGCGTCGGTTGACGGCCGCATCACCAGCAGGCCTGTAATGATGACGACGGAGTAGAACAGCACCTTGAGACACTGCTGTCCGGTTAAAAAGAGAACAGATTCAATTGGTTGCCGATGGCGACGTCATCGGAGCTGGGATGATTGGCTGAAAAGGCTTGTTGCAAGGGCATCTTCTCGAAAAGCGTGAGCGAGAATA
>CANJHI010000192.1 GCA_947474005.1 Alphaproteobacteria bacterium
CCGATAAATCCCTCCGCGTGATCGCCAACGACATCCCGACCTCCTCAACGACACTGTCGCTTCAAAGAATCGAGCCCCGACCTCCAGCGCAAATCACATAAGAGTCATCGGTTCAGACGGTTGGTATTAGTGACAGGGCGCTGCAAACCCTCGACGACGAAAATTCTAACCAATTGAATCTGTTTCGATAATTGCCGGACAGCAGTGATCCCGAGCGTAGCGAGGGATCTTTGCGTGACCGTAAAGATCCCTCGCTACGCTCGGGATGACAGGAAAAGTGCACGACAAGGAGCCATCCCGATCAAGTGACCGGACGGCTCGACCTTTGAAGACAGGCCTCGTGCGAGGATAGCGGATTTATAGGACGGAATCGGCAAAACCTGCAACTGTCCTATTTCAATCCTGCCATGCGAATTTTGCCGGGCTGCTGGCTTGCTCACGCCTCGATCGAGACCGTGCGACGGATCTCCTGGTTGCGGAAGCCGATCATCGCGGGCCGGACGATGCCGGGCAGGGCCAGCACATCGTACAGTTCCTTCACAACGCCCTCGATCCGCAGCCAGTGGGCGACATCGCCGGTCCGCGTGTCGATCACGTAGATCCCGCAGCGCGGGCCGACATTTTCGGCCGCCAGCCGATCCTGCAGCGGCAATCCGGCGAAGGTGCGGTTTTCGCGCGGCTCCGACAGCCCGACCACCGCATAGGGGCCCAGGAAACTGAGACCGCGCAGGTAGCCCGGACAGAAGGCGACCGGCTCGAACTTCCCGCGCGCGAGATCGACGGTGCCGATTTCGCCCGCGCCCGAGTTGAGGACCCACAGCCTTCCATTGTGGAGGCGCGGCGAGTGCGGCATCGACAGGCCGCGGCAGACGATCTCGTTCGAGGCTATATCGACCACCACGCCGCCGCCGGTGCGATTGTCGCGCCAGCCGTCGGCGATGTCGGTCTCACTCACGCAGGTGACATAGGCCGGCCGGCCGTCGCGCAGGGCGAGCCCGTTGAGGTGGCACCGGTCCTCGGCCGCCAGGCGGGAAATAAACGGCGGCTTCCAGACCGGACGGAAACTGTGGGTCGGGCTGGTGGCGGCAAGGCAGGAAAACAGCGTGTTGGCGAACACCAGTACGCCGTTCTCGGCATACGCCAGGTCGTGCGTGTCGATATCGGCGGTGTAGGAGGCGGATTGCGGCACGAACACCGCATCATGACCGTCCGCCGTGGCGGCCCCTTCGGCGGCGTCGACGAAAACAGTGATCGACACGATCGTGGCGATCGCCAGCCGCTTGCCCTCGAACGCCATCCCCATCGGACGCTCCAGCGTCCGCTCGAAAATGGAAAGCCGTCCCGACTCCTTGTTGGTGCCGACCAGGATGACCTTGCCGCTCTGGTAGGTCGTCAACGCAAGGCTGGCGCCTGAGTCCGCCAGCCAGTCCGGGAACTGCCGCGAGGTCGTGAGCGCGAATGCCTCTGTCTTTGCGTCGTCGGCGGTGCTTGGCGCCGGTTCGAGAGTCGTGCCCTTGGACATGTCGAGATCAACCCTGGTTTCTCAGATTTATGGGGTAACGGCGCCCACGTTGACCACGACCACGACCAGCGACAAGTGGCAAGCGCGACGTACTGGCGTCTCCACCAACGACGGCGGGACCACAACGCCTGCAATTCGGTTCAGCCAGTCGATCCGCCGGCCAGCCAGCTAGAATTGGTCGTACACGAGACGGCCTAGACAAACAGGAAGTCGGCGTCCGAGAGACTCGCCACCTGGAAACGCTGAACGCGGTGCTGGCGAGCTGGCTGCCAATCTTTTTACCGTGTGCGATATCTCCGGAGGAGCGCTCTTTTGCCAAATAATGCGAAATTTATCACGGCTTGCTTTTGTGAATTATTACCGTGGTTCGCTCCGCCCGACCTTACTGGCACGGTGCTGCCTGATGCTGGCTGCTAACGCCCCAAGAGCCGCAGGCCGGCGATCAGCAAGATCGCCGCCAATGCATATCGAGTCATCCGCTCCGACATGAACCGTTGACCGATCATCGTGCCCACGATCGCACCAGCCAGGGCCGCCAACGCATAGGGCACGACATCGGCCGTCGGCCGCTGCCCAGCAACCAAGACACCGGCAAGACCGGTGATCGAGTTGCCGAGAATGAAAGGTGCGGACAGGTTGGCGGCTTGCCGTGCCGTTCCCCATCCCAGTGCGACCACTGCGGGGGCCAGAAATACGCCGCCACCGACGCCCGTAATTCCGGAAGCGAATCCGGCAACGCCTCCGACGAGTGCTGCAGGAGCAATGCCGGGTGAATTGCCGGCACGGGTTTTCCATTTCGCCACCATCATGGCGGCGGCAAAGAGCAGGACGCAGCCGGTCAGCATGAAGTAGACGCCGCTGTCGAGCGCAATCATGCCGCCAAGAAATGACAGGGGCAGGGCAGGAAGGCCAACGCATGCGAGCAAGCGCCAGTCGATCACTTGAGCCGCGTTCAATCGCCATGTCGCGTATCCGGCAGCGACCACGTTGAGGGTCAAGGCGGTCGGGCGCAGCTCGGCCGCCGGCAGACCCATCACAGCCATGATCGCCAAAAAGGCGGTGCCGCCAGCCTGTCCTACCGTCGAATAGACGAGCGATACCGCCATCAGCAGGATCGCAATGGCCAAGGCGCTATCCATGAAACTCACGCGCCGCTTCAGGCAGTAGGCAAAACCGGTGTCGCGTCAGTTTGAACTGGGCTTATGCATCTTGTGATCGTGAGGGGAGGCTGCCCCCGTGTAACCCCGCAACTCGGCATACCGCTGCAGCTGCTGCGGCTGAAGGATCTCGGCTGTCGAAAGGTGATACTTCAAGTGAGTGTCACGGAGCCTGGCTTGCGTCTCGCCGATGGCTGCCGTTGCGGCCTGGAGGCTCTCGGGCGTGACGGTGCGGCCGGCGAACAACCGGTCCAGGGCAGTCTCCTGCGCAATCAGGCTTTCTCCCAGCGGGATCGCCTCGGCCTTCATGGCCTCGAACATGCCCTTCACGATGGCGCGCTGATCGGCCGTCAGCGCCAATTGGTCGGCCAATTCCAGAAGATGGCTGGGCCCGGGATATCCATTCAGTTCTGCCGCCAGGGCCAGCCCCATGCCGCGCCCGCTCTTGAGATCGGAAATCTGCTGATCGGAGAGCGCCTTGACCGGCCGCGCCTGCATCCCGGCGTAGGGATGTTGCACTTGCGCCGACGCACCGGCGACCAGGGTCGCAAAGACAAGGGCTACAGCAATGCTTGTTTTCATGAGGTGTGCCTGATTGCCGTTGATCGGGAGGCGATATATCCATATGGATATATCGCGCAGTCAAAGAAGAGTTACGATGCAAAGTCGACGCTACACCTTGCTCGCCGTGACGGCAGCTTTCTTTCTGGCGCCGGTCGCGCCAGCCCTGGCCCAATCGACGGCCCAGCCGAAGGATGTCGTGATCCTGGCGGCGGCGAGCCTGAAAAATGCGCTCGATGACGCTTCGGCAGCCTGGACCAAGCAGACCGGCAAGGCGACCAAGATCGCTTATGCCGCGAGTTCGGCGCTGGCCAAGCAGATCGAGGCGGGGATTCCCGCCGACCTGTTCATCTCCGCCGACGTCCCCTGGGTGGATTACGTGGCCGAGCGCAAGCTGATCAAGCCGGCGAGCCGGTTCGACTTCCTCGGCAACGAGATCGTGCTGATCGCGGGCAAGGACTCGAAGATCGATCTCAAGATCGACAAGGGCTTTCCGCTGCGTGCGGCCCTGGGCGAAGGCCGTCTGGCGATGGCCAATATCGATGCCGTGCCGGCCGGCAAGTACGGCAAGGCCTCGCTCGAGTCGCTGGGCGTCTGGCCGTCGGTCGCCGATCGCGTCGCCCAGGCCGAGAACGTCCGCATGGCGATGACGCTGGTGTCGCGCGGCGAGGCTCCGCTGGGGATTGTCTATCGCACCGACGCCGCCGCCGATCCCAACGTGAAGATCGTTGGCACGTTCCCGGCTGGCAGCCATCCGCCCATCATCTATCCGATGGCCTTGCTGGCCAGTTCCACCAATCCCGACGCCAAGGCTTTCGTGACCTACCTGAAGTCGCCCGCTGCCCAGGCGTTCTTCGAGAAGCAGGGCTTCGCCGTCCTGAAGTAACGCTCGGCGCTATTTGGCGGAAGGACTGAGCAACCGCGACAGCGCCCGGACGTCCGGACTGGACGCCTTGGAGGTCCGACGCTCCATGTCACGATAGAGCCGTACGACGGTCTTGCCGGTGTCCGTTACCGCCGTGCCGCCGCCGCCGCCGCCGCCCGTCTGGGCGCTGACGACGGGCTCCTTGAACATACGATTGAGTTCATCGACCAGCAGCCATGCCTGGCGATACGACATCGCGAGCGCCCGTCCGGCGGCCGAGATCGAGCCGGTCTCGATGATCAGTTCGAGCAGGCGAATCTTGCCCGGCCCGATCGAGCGTTCACCGCCGAAGTCGATCCGGAGGTGCAGCGAGGTCTTGTCGACCGGCTTGGCCGATAGTTTGGCCGATGGCTTGGCCGACGACTTGGCAGGTCCGGGTCCCATGTCTCGATTATGCGGTGTGTCCGCCGACAAGACCAGATGACTGCAGCAGTTGCGCGACCAGATGTTCGGCCACTTCCGCGGCCTGGAGGCGGATATCGGGAATCGCCACGATCTCCGTGTAGCGTCCGCGGGTCGGCGGGCCGAGCACATAGAGATGGCGCGAGGGCTTGCCGCTGCGGCCCATCAACGCTTCCTTGTCGCTGACATCGAGGCCCTGGCCGAGCGGATCGGCGCGCAGCAAGCCGTCCGTCACCATTTGCGCATGCAGCGGCAAACGCTCGTCGACCTCGTTGCGCGGGCCGCGGCAGTCGATGACGCGGTCGAAGCTGCACTGCTCTCGTGTGCTTGAGCCACGCCGGACGATCGTGACGTCGACCTTTCGGTCGGTGGTGTGGCCGATCTCGATTTTCGCGGCGACGATGGAAAGCTGACCGCGTGCCTTGGCGCCCTCGATGATTTCGCCGATGTGCGGCGCGACGCGATGACGATGGATGTCCCACCACGGCCGCAGGTGGCGCAGGAAGCGCCGCCGCTGGTCGAGGTCGAGCCCATGCCAGAGCTCGTTGTTGTGGGGTCGCAGGACCTGCATGAGGCCGGCCCAGCCCAGTCCGTTCCGCACCCTCGAGCGGAAGCGGGAGGCGCGCTGCGACAGGCTGCCGGCAAAGAGGTCCCGCGTGTCGACGTCGGGCGAGGGGATCGGTGCCGGGGGATGGAACCGCGGGACCAGGCCACGCCGAGAGAGGGCGACGATCGGGCCGGTGTGGCCGCGCTCCATCAGCGAGACCAGAACGTCGATCATGGTGAGGCTGGTGCCGATCAGCAGGATCGATGCCTCGGGCGCCAGGCCTTCGATGGCGTCCTCGCGCCACGGATTGCCGTGGTAGGCGCCGTGATCGGCGGAGGGCGGACGGTGGCCCGTCGCCAGCACGGCGCGGTGCGCGTGAAGCGTGCGGGTGCCGTCGATATCGAGTTCGACGCCGTGAGCCTTGTCATGGATGGCAGTGACCTCGCCGGTGACGACCCGAAGGCGCCCTTCCGATCGCTGCACCGAGTCCGCCAGCAGGTCCTGCAGGTAGCGGCCGTAGTCGGCACGCGGCGCGAAGTCGTCGCGGCCGAGGCCGCCCCCGTCGCGGGCCAGCCAATTCACGAAATGGTCGGGCTCGTCGGCCAGGGCACTCATGTCGCTGGCGCGGACGTTCAGAAGATGGCCTCGACAGCGCGTCGAGTAGGCGACGCCCAGCGCCGGCTTGCTCGTGTGCTCGATGAGCACGATGCGAAGTCCGCTCTTGCGGGCGAGCAGGGCGGCGAGCAACACGCCGCTGGCGCCGCCGCCGACGATCGCGATGTCGGCAGGGAGCTCGTCGGCAGGCCTCATCATGCGGCGAGTATGGAGGCGCTCGGCTGGCGATGCCAGCGAGCGCCTCCGCGGTACTTTGTCAGGTCGCCGAGATCACGCGGCCTTGTAGCCGATGACGGCCTTGGTCTCGAGGAACTCTTCCATGCCCCACTTGCCGTACTCGCGGCCGTTGCCGGACTGCTTGTAGCCGCCGAACGGGGCGGCGGTGTCGCCCATCGGATAGTTGATGTGGACGTTGCCGGCCCGCATCTGCGAGGCGACCTTGCGGGCGTACTCGAGATCGGATGACTGCACGTAGGCCGCGAGCCCGTAGACCGTGTCGTTGGCCTGCTGGATCACCTCGGCCTCGTCCTTGTACGGCAGGATCACGATCACCGGCCCGAAGATCTCCTCGCGGGCGATGGTCATGTCGTTGCGGACGTTGGCGAACACCGTAGGCCGCACGTAATAGCCGCGGTTGAGGTTCTCCGGACGGCCGACGCCGCCGGTCACCAGCTCGGCGCCTTCGTCGATGCCCTTCTGGATCAGGCCCTGGATCTTGTTGAACTGCGCTTCGTTGACGACAGGGCCGAGGCGCGTCTTGGGATCCTGAGGATTGCCGACGACGAACTTCTCGGCCGCCGCCTTGGCGATGGCCTTCACTTCGTCCTGCCTGTCGGCCGGAACGAACATGCGGCTGGGCGCGGTGCACGACTGGCCGCTGTTCACCATCATCGAGTTGATGCCCTTGGTGACGGCGGTCTGGAAGTCGACGTCGGGCAGCAGGATATTGGCCGACTTGCCGCCCAGCTCCTGGGCGACGCGCTTGACCGTGGTGGCCGCGGCCTGGGCCACGCGAATGCCGGCGCGGGTCGAGCCGGTGAAGGACATCATGTCGATGCCGGGGTGCGAGGACATGGCTTCGCCGACCTCGGCGCCGGTCCCCTGGATCATGTTGTAGACGCCCTTGGGCGTGCCGGCCGCGTGCATGATCTCGGACCAGATGATGGCGTCGATCGGTGCTTCCTCGGACGGCTTCAGGATCATGGTGCAGCCGGCGGCGATGGCGGGGACGACCTTGCAGGCGATCTGGTTGACCGGCCAGTTCCACGGCGTGATCAGGCCGCAGACGCCGATCGGCTCGCGTGCAATGAGCGTCGTGCCCTCGACCGTTTCGAACGGATAGGTTTTCAGCACCTCGATCATGCGCTCGAGATGGGCCGTGCCGCGGCCGGCCTGGATGTCGCGGGCGAACTGCACCGGGGCGCCCATCTCGCGCGAGATGGCGTCGCCCACGTCATTCCGGCGCTTGTTGTACTCGGCGAGGATCGACTGCAGCAGATCGATGCGCTCCTGGCGGGTCGAGCGGCCGAAGCTCACCAGCGCCCTTTGGGCGGCGGCGACGGCCTTGTCGACGTCGGCGGCGCTGCCGATCGAGATCTGGGTATAGGCCTCCTCGGTCGAGGGATCGATCACGTCGAGCAGGCGCGGCTTGATCGGGTCGACCCACTGGCCGTCGATGTAGAATTGCTGCTCGTGCGTCATGACAAAGAGTCCTCGTGTTGAAACGGACGTTAATACGGTGGCGCGTGGCGATTTGCCCGTCCGCCTCGTCTGTGGCCTTCGTTATATACGATCAGATATATCGTGCAAAGAAGGTATAGTTAACGCCGTCTGCAGGTCTATTCCGGCTCGATGCCGGCGATTTTCATCATATCCCGATAGAGTTGAATCTCGGCAATCTGGATCTGCCGCATCTCCTCAGGCGTTGTCGGGGTAATCTCCGAGCCACCCTGGGCCTGGCGTTCGACATAGGCGGGTTCGGTGATCGTCTTGACGACAGCGTCGCGCAGCCGGCTGAAGGTGGCCGGCGGCACACCCTTGGGCATCAGCACGCCGGTCCAGGTCATCAGCTCGAAATCGGGAATGCCCTGCTCGATCAGGGTCGGGATGTCGGGCGTGAGCTTGTAGCGGCCGCGGCTGCCGACGCCGAGGCAGCGCACGGTGCCTGCCTTGACCTGCGGCAGGCTGGTCACCGGATCGGCGAAGCACATCTGGACATGGCCGGACATGGTGTCGGTGAGCGCAAGCGGCGTGCTCTTGTAAGGCACGTGCACCATGTCGATGCCGGCCTTGGCCTTCAGCAGCTCGCCCGAGATGCGCGTGGAAGCGCTGCCCGAGCCGAAGTTGATCTTGCCGGGCTGGCGCTTACACAGCGCCACGAATTCCTGTGCCGTGTTGGCTTCGACCTTGGGGTTCACGATCATGAACACCGGCGCGCGGCCGATGATCGTCATCGGGTCGAAGTCTTTCAGCGGATCGTAGGGCAGGGACTTCATCAGCGCGACGTTCGACGCCGCCGCGGTGTTGGAGCAGACGAAGATCGTCTGGCCGTCGGGCTTCGCCTTGGCGGCGATGTCGGCCGCAATGGCACCGTTCGCGCCGGGCTTGTTCTCGACCACGGCGGGGACGCCGAAGATCCGGGTCAGTCCCTCGGCGATGTTGCGCGCACTCTGGTCGGTGGCCGAGCCCGGGCCGAACGGCACGAGGATGCGGAACGGGCCATTAGGGAAACTGTCGGCGCGCACGACATTGGCTAGGGGCAAACCAACTGATGCGGCGAGAATCGAGCGACGATTGAGCATCACGGCATTGTAGCCGGTTTCCGCCCCCGGGTGACATGCTAGTGTGCGCGCAACAATTTCGGAGGGCAGTACGAGATGAGCGTGCGTGCGGGACGTGAATTCCTGGCGATTCCGGGGCCGACGACGGTGCCGGACGAAGTGCTGCGGGCAATGCATCGCCCGGCGGTCGACATCTATTCCGGTCCGTTGCTGGCGCTGACCGACAGCCTGCTGCGCGACGTCGCCCGCGTGTTCAACACCAAGGGCCACGCCTACATCTACATCGCCAACGGTCACGGTGCCTGGGAGGCCACGCTCACCAACGTGCTCAGCAAGGGCGACAAGATCCTCGTGCTGGAGAGCGGCCGCTTCGCGATCGGCTGGGGCGACAACGCCCGCCGCATGGGCGTCGAGGTCGAGGTGCTGAAGGGCGACATGCGCCGCGCCGTGCGGCCGGCCGAAGTCGAGGCGCGCCTCAGGGCGGACAAGGACGGCACCATCAAGGCCGTGCTGGTGGCGCAGATCGACACCGCCTCGGGCGTGGTGAACGACATCGAGGCGATCGGCAAGGCGATGCGCGCGGCCAAGCACGAGGCACTGCTGATGGTCGACGCGGTGGCGTCGCTCGGCTGCATGCCGTTCGAGATGGACGCCTGGGGCGTCGACGTGGCGATGTCGGGCTCGCAGAAGGGCATGATGACGCCGCCGGGCCTGGGCTTCGTCGTGGCCAACGATCGCGCGCGCGAAGTCCACAAGAAGGCGGAACTGCGCACGCCCTACTGGGACTGGACCGAGCGCGAAGGCGCGCAGCACTACCAGAAATATGCCGGCACGCCGCCCGAGCACCTGCTGTTCGGCCTGCGCGCGGCCCTCGACATGCTGTTCGAGGAGGGCCTCGACAACGTGCACCTGCGCCACCGGCTGCTGGCCGAGGCGGTGCGTCGCGCCGTCGGCGTCTGGTCGGAGGGCCAGGCGATCGGCTTCAACATCATCGAGCAGGCCGAGCGTTCCGACTCGGTCACCTGCGTGCTGACCAACGGCCACGACCCCGAGGCGCTGCGCGCCTATTGCAACAAGCAGTGCGGCGTGATCCTGGGCCACGGCATCGGCGATCTCTCCGGCAAGGCGTTTCGCGTGGCACACATGGGCCACGTCAACGCCCCGATGGTGCTGGGCACGCTCAGCGTGATCGAGATGAGCCTCAACGCGCTCAGCATCCCGCACGGCAAGGGCGGCGCGCAGGCGGCGATCGACTGGCTCGGCGAGCAGGTGAAGGCCTGAGTTCGACCAACGACCGGGACTGAAACGAAAAGAGCGCCTCCGCGGAGGCGCTCTTTCTATTTCAAGGACGCGAAGTCCTAAGTCAGCGCCGCCACCAGCCGCGCTTGGGCTTCTCCGGCGGAACGTCCGGGATCACCGGGACGGCCTGAGGCGGCGGTTCCGGTGCCTGCATGACGGCAGGCTCGGGTGCCGGGGCTGGCACGTAGGCGGGTACCGGGGGCGGCGCCGGTGGCGGGGGCGGCGGGGCCGCCTCCACATTCACCGGAGGACCGGGATCGAACGGCGCGTGTTCGCGCGGTACTGACACCGGCTCGTGCCGCGGCTCGGATTGTGACTCGTGCCGCGACTCGGCGCCGTTCTCATGCCGCGCGGGGGCATCGGAGGCGAACTCCTCCGACGTGTAGTCGTGTTCGCGCGGCGCGTGCTCGCCATTGGGCTCGCCCTCGCCGGGCTCGCGACGCCGACGACGACCGCCGCGGCGGCCACGGCGACGACGGCGATCGCCGTCAGCTTCGCCACGATCACCGGCCGCCCGATCACCAGCGGGGCGAAGTTCACCGTCGGCGCGGGCGCCTTCGCCCTCGGCCGCTTCGCCGTCCTGTTCGTCACCCGCCTGCCGATCACGGGGCGGCTGGTCATGGCCATTTTCGGCTGCGCCATTCGGGTCACGCTCATCGGGAGTGCGATCGTCGGGGGAAAATTCCTCGCCGGCCG
>CANJHI010000193.1 GCA_947474005.1 Alphaproteobacteria bacterium
TCAGTACGAAGCCGAACATCAAGGCAGTTTATCCATTCCAAGAGGATGGGCTTGTCAGAAGCGACATCATTCGAATACTTGAAGACTCAGGCATTGGGTTACCGCCCTACATGGCATGGGGGCGCTCCCGTTCCGGATGCTATTTCTGCTTTTACCAGCAGAAGATCGAATGGGTACGGCTGCGCGAAATGCACCCGGATCTCTTTGAACTTGCGAAGAAGTACGAAGAACAGAACGTGCTCCACGGCGAGAAGTTCTATTGGTGCAAGAACGAGTCTCTTGCTGAGTTGGAGGCCCCAGAGCGGATTGCTGCAATCAAGAGCAATTGGGAAGCTAGCCAGGCTCAAAAGCGTGCCAAACGCACGAACGTTCCACTCGTTCAAACACTCGGGGGCCTAATCGACGAGGACGAAGTCGGTCTGCGAGACGGCTGCATGATCTGCTCGATCTAGGCGCGCCCGTGGGACGGTGTTATCCGACAGGGGTTAAGAGCCTTCGACGCTCCCGGACATTGCTGCGCAATGTCCTGACGCTAACCGGCCGAGCTTCGCTCGGCCCTCGCTCGGCCTGCCCCTTAAACCGCGCCTGAAGCGATCAGACTCCTGGCGCAATCCAGCACGGTCTCTTTCAACGGACGCGGCCGCCAGCCGAGCATCTTCTGCGCCTTCGCCGAGATGAACGTGCGCCTTTCCCCGAGGCGCGGCACCACGCCCGCCACGCTCCTGTCGAACAGCGCCACCAGCCTCAGGACCAGGTCCGGGACCCGGCGCGTCGGCACCTTGCGGGCCCCCTCGCCGAGATGGGCCTTCAGCAGGGCCGCCACCTCTTCCATCCAGGCGAAGTCGCCGGCGGCGATGAAGCGCTGGCC
This sequence comes from Alphaproteobacteria bacterium, assembly GCA_947474005.1. GTDB lineage: Bacteria > Pseudomonadota > Alphaproteobacteria > Reyranellales > Reyranellaceae > Reyranella. The sequence continues at coordinate 869 of CANJHI010000193.1, forward strand.
CGCCGCCTCCGGCGCGGTCATCGCGCGGATATGCAGGTCGGCCACGTCGCGCACATCGACGAAGCTGAAGCCCAGGCGCGGCAGGCCGGGCATCCTGCCGGACAGCAGGCGCTGCACGACCTGGACCGAATCGGAAAAGTCGCGGCTGAGGACCGGGCCGAGCACCACGGAGGGATTGACGGTGGCGAGCGTCATGGTGCCGGTCGTGCCTCTCGAGGCGGCCTCGATCAGATCCCAGGCGGCGCGCTCGGCCACGGTCTTGGAGCGGGCGTAGGCATTCACCGCGGGATCGTCGAGATCGGTCCACGTCGCCTCGTCGCTCGCGCTCTCGCGGGCGCTGCCGCGCGGGCTGGCCGCCGCCACGGACGAGGTGAGCACCACGCGCTTCACGCCGGCCCGGAGCGCGGCGCCCACGGCGCGCCGTGTGCCGTCGCGGGCGGGAACGATGAGCTCGTCGGGGTTCTTCGGCGGGGAGATGGAAATCGGCGACGCGACATGGAGAAGGTAGTCGCAGCCGCGCACGGCCGCGTCCCAGCCGGCGTCCGACGTGAGGTCGGCGGCGTGGAAGCTGAGGCGGTCCTGCGCGTCCACGACAGTGCCGATCGCGGCGCGGACGGCTGCTTCGCGCGCGAGGTTCCGCACGGTCGTGCGCACGGTGTAGCCCTGCTGCAAGAGGCCGATCACGCACCAGCTGCCGATGTAGCCGGAGCCGCCGGTGACGAGCACGGTTTGTCCGCTCATGGGGGGGGTCTCCTGGTTCCTGGGGTTCTCTCTAGGGGAGAGGGCCGGGGCGGTCGAGAGGGCCTTCGACGCTCCCGGTGCGGCAGCACCTCGCGACGCTCCCGGACATTGCTGCGCAATGTCCTGACGCTCACGGGCCGAGCTTCGCTCGGCCTCCTGACGCTAACCGGCCGGGCTTCGCCCGGCCTGCCTGCGGAGGCGCGCGAGGGCGGTGGCTGGATCGACGATACGGATGCCTTCGTGGCGGCGAAGCGTCAGCAGGTCGGCATCGCCCGATACGATCAGATCGGCCCGGGCGGCAATGGCTGCCGCCAGCACCTTGTCGTCGTCGGGGTCGCGGCTGACCGGGTCCACCAGCGGCGGCGGATCGACCATCTCGGCCAGGCGTCGGAGATTGCCCAGCAGCCGGTCAGGGTCGGTGCGCGAGCGCGAGAGGATCGCGCGGAACTTCCGGCGACGGAGGACCGCGGAAAGCTCTCCGAGCAAAGCCGGAGAACTGACAATCGTGAAAGAGCCGGCCTGGGCTTCCTCGATCAGGGCGTGCGGGGTCCCGCGCCAGAGCAGGCCCGAGACCAGCACGTTGGTATCAATGACGGCCCGCACGCCGCCGGCGTCCCGCGCGGACGGCTTTCACCTCCGCATCGATCTCCTGCAGGGACATCGGCGGTATGCCCGCCTTGGCAACGCGATCGGCGATCGCAAGCAGCGAGTCCGCCGCGCGCCGGCGCCTGACGGCTTCGCTCACGAGCCGGCCGAGCGCGCGCGGCGTGAGCAGGCCCGCCTCCCGCGCGGCCTTGGCCGTCGCATCGGCCAGCTCGATCTGGATCTTCGTCATGCCTTGGTTCCTTTGCCGGGCCGCCAATATAGGGCTTCCACCGCGGAAGCCAAAGCGCGGCCGGGCGTTGCTCGCCCCCGCGACGGGCCTGTCCACGGCCTAGACCGCCTTTCCGACGTCCATCCATATCACGTTGAACATATGACCGTCGGGATCCTCGAAGGCGCGACTGTAGATCCCGGACGTGTCCGTGGGCGTGCGGTTATCGGCCTTGCCGCCGTAGCTGGCGGCCGTCTCGGCGACGGCGTCCACTTCGTTGCGACTGTCGACTGTCAGCATGATCACCATCTCGCTGAACTTCTTCGTGTCGGCGGTCGTCTTCGGCGTCAAGGTGGCGAAGCGGGAGCGCGTCACCAGCTGGAAGGTGATCGTCTCGGACCAGACCATGATTGATATATCGTCGATGTTTCCTCGCCTGATCATGCTGCATCCCAATGCCAGGTAGAATTGCATCGACGCTTCGAGGTCTTCGACTGGCAGGTAGACCGAGATCATCTTGGCCATTGCACGGTTCCTCCAAAGGTCGACGCGGAAACGGCGATCTTATGGTGTCCACCGTGTGGGCCAATATACCTATGGTTGTATTTTTAGGAGTCTACGCCGCCTCCGATCGAATCATCACCGCTCTCCTCGACACCACCTCACCTCCCCCATGCTTCGCATGGGTCCCCTTCCTCTCCCCCGCTTCGCGGCGGAGAGGACTTCTGAATCATGCTCTTCTCACTCTCAGGCTCCTCTGACTCTCACCCCGCCTTCCTTACTGCCCGTGCCACCTCACCCCAGCGGTCGAGCATCTTCGGATCGACGTCGCGCCAGTGCGAGGCGAGGTAGATGACGAGGCGGGCGGCGATGCCCTGGTAGCGATCGATCAGGCGCTGGGCGACGTCGTCCCAGCGCGCGACGACGGCAAACTGGTCGAGGATCTCCTCGGTGATCAGGGCCTGGCTCGCCGCCTCGTCGCCCGAGCGCAGGCAGTCGCGGAGCTTGTCGCGCAGGCCGGTGTGGCCGAGATCGTCGAACTGGAAGGCGTAGTTCGGCGTGGCGCCATAGAAGGCGAGCGTGGTCTTGGCCTCCTGGATCGGCAGCGCCCGCTCCTCGGGCGTGTCGCCCGCCGCCACGATGACCGGGATGATCTTGTCGATCGTCGCGGGATCGCGGCCGGCCCGCGCCGCGCCCTCGGCCAGGCCCGGCAGCAGGCGGTTTTTTATGTAGTGCATGGAATGCATGGGGTGGACGTGCACGCCGTCGGCGACCTCGCCCGCGACACGCACCATGATCGGGCCGACGGCGGAGATGTCGACCTTGATGTCCTCCCAGTCGTGCCGCGCCGGCGTCCATTGCTCGGTGAGCAGGCTGAGCTTGTAGTACGGCCCGTCATGCTGCAGCGGGCCCTCGCGGCGGAAGGCTTTCAGGCAGGCTTTCACCGCCAGCACATAGTCCTTCATCTGCGGCGCGGGCTTGTCGAAGGTGCCGGCGTAGCGCCTGACGATGTGGGCCTTCACCTGGCTGCCGAGGCCGAGGCGGAACTTGCCCTTGGTGTTGTGCGCCAGCTCCCAGGCGATTTCGGCGCTCACCATCGGGCTGCGGGCAAAGGCGATGGCGATGCCGGTCGAGAAGTGGAGCGCGGGTGCCGCCATCGCGGCGGCGGCGATGTTCATCCACGGCACCTGGTGGCCTTCGGTGAACAGCATGCCGGAAAAGCCCGCCGCCTCGGCGCGGCGCGCGAGGGCCGCCGCCTGGTCCCAGGTGGTGGCCCGCGTCATGACGTCGAATTCCATGGTGTTCCTCCGGGGGTGGCTTTGCCGGAGGCTAGCACGACCCCTTACACTGGCGGCCAGCGCCTATTTGGAGGAGACCGAGAAATGCCCGCATCCGACATCGCCTACACGCCGATCCTGCCCGAAGGCTGGCCGCGGCCGCGCGGCTTCTCCCATGCCGTCGTGGCCACCGGCACGCGGAGCGTGCGCATCGCGGGCCAGATCGGCCGTGCACCCGGCGACGCCTATATCGCCGCCGGCACGGACGCCGGCGCGCAGTGGCGCGTGGCTCTGGGCAATGTCGTGGCGGTGCTGAAGGCGGCGGGCGGCGAGCCCGGGCACCTGGTGGCGCTGCGCGCCTACGTGACCGACATCGCCGAGTTCAACGCCGCCGGCCCCGCCATCGGGGCGGCCTGGGGGGCGACGCTGGGCAAGCACTTCCCGGCGATGACGCTGGTCCAGGTCTCGGCCCTGATCGATCCCAACGCCAAGGTCGAGATCGAGGCGGACGCTGTCTTGCCCTAGGGGCGAGGCGTTCGTCGTCGAGGCGGGTTGGGAGATCTCGCGGCGCTCTCAGACATTGCTGCGCAATGTCTTGTCGCTCATCGCGCGACCTGTAGGCCAGGCGAAGCCTGGCCTACAGGTCGCGTCTGCTCTGGTCGCGCACCGCGACGGGCACGCCGTTGCGGTCCTGGACGATCCTGACGCGGTCGCCCATCTGGACGTCGCCGTTGTCGGCCTGGGCGATGGTGACGGTCTGGCCGTCGTCCTGCTGCACCGTGACCTCGATGCCGCGCTGGCTGGATCCGTTGCGGCCGACGATGTTGCCGGCAATCGCGCCGCCCACCGCGCCCAGCAGGCCGCCGACCACCGCGCCGCCCACCGAGTGGGTCGTGGCGGCACCGATCGCCGCACCGCCCGCTGCACCGACACCGCCGCCGACCAGCGTGCCGTCGTTCATGCCCTGGCCGCCGCGCAAGGGGACTTCGCGGATCGACATCACGCGGCCCTGCGCGCCGTTGTAGCCGCTGTTGTAGCTGTTGGCCGCGGAGGTGTTGACGTAGCCCGGCTGCGTCGCGCCGCCGGTCTGGGTGCAGGCGCCGAGGCTCGCCACGAGACTGACCGCGAGCGCGGCCGGCGTTATCAAGCGCGTGAGCGACATGTTTGCAGACATGGGATTCTCTTTCTGGTGCGGGGCTAATCGAAGCTGCCGATATTGCCGACCAGGGTGGCGATCACCCGCGTGGCGGTCAGCATCAGCACGATATCGTCATCCACCTGCACATATTCATAGCCGTACGGCGGCGGGGTGAGCTGCGTCCACAGCTCGCGCTGGATCGGGTAGTAGACGACCTGGGGCGGCAAGGGCTGGCCGACGCTCCACATCTTCCTGGCCTGGCCGGGCGGCAGGCAGCCGTTGTTCTTCTTGGCGAGGCCGGGCGGGCAACGGCCGGCGGCGTATTCGTTGCGGTAATAGGTGCGCACAAGCGTGCGATCGCGGTCGACGACGACGACCTGCTGATAGGGGATGACGACGATGGGCCCGGCGACGGCGCGTTGTTCGATGACCACGCCGCTGTTGCCGCGGCCTTTATTGTCGTTGTCGTGCTTGTCGGACTTGTCAGCCTTGTCCCCCTTGCCGCCGCCCTGGTTGCCCTTGTTCTTGTCGTTGTCGGCCCATGCCGGCGACGCCAGCGCCGCGCACAGCAGGGACAGGAGGACGATCGAACCCGTTCGCATGACGTTGTTCCTTTGCCCACACGGTCGCGGCATCGCGACGATTGGGGGGCATGGGGAGAACGCGTGGGGTCGGGGTCGGTTCCACAGGGTCACCAACGGTTCACGGGCCATGAAGGTCCGCGGCCCCTTCGTTCATCCGGTGTGCACTTCCATCGGGCGGTGTCCGGCGCACAGAATTCGACCTGAGCGCCGACGATCCCGGTTGCATATTGTCCAGGTGACTGTAACTCTTGCGTGCCTTGTTACGGTGCGTTGCCATTCACCTGCAGTGTTCATGGCCGAGCGGTGGCAGACGTCGAGATGCGTTGTTGCGTGCGTTGTTCAGAACAAGCTGAACCTGCGTCGTCAGTCGCCCAACCGTTCCTCGCCACATTCCAACGACAATCACCCCTGAGACAACCACCGGAGCACCTCATGCCCGCCTATACCTTTACGACCCTCGACGATCCCGATGCGACGCTCGGCCGGTCGATCAACGACATCAACAACCAGGGCCAGATGGTCGGGTATTTTTCCGACGCGAGCGGCACGCACGGCTTCATCTACAGCAACGGCGTCTACACCACGCTCGACGACCCCTCGACGACTAACAACTTCACCTATGCCGCCGCCATCAACGATTCGGGCCAGGTCGTCGGCAACTACAACACCGGCGGACACGCCTTCCTCTACAGCAATGGCGTCTACACCACGCTCGACGATCCCAACGGCGGCAGCACGGCAGCCGAAGGCATCAACAACGCCGGCCAGATCGTCGGCAATTTCTCCAACGGCAGCGGCGTCCACAGCTTTTTCTACGACGCCGGCACCTGGACCACGCTCGACAATCCGGCGGCGACGGGCGGCACGCTGGCCTACGGTATCAACGACCTGGGCCAGATCGCCGGGGTTTTCATCGACGGCGGCGGCAGCCATGGCTTCATCTACAGCAGCGGCATCTGGACGACGATCATCAATCCCCTGGGCGCGAACTACACGACGATCGGCGACATCAACAACGCAGGCGACGTCACCGGCCTCTATGTCGACAGCGGCGGCGGCGTGCACGGCTATCTCTACAGCGGCGGAATCTTCACGACGATCGACGCGCCCGGCGGCTCCACCTCCGCCATCGGCCTCAACGACGCGGGACAGGTCGTCGGTAATTATGCCGCCGGCGGCCATGGCTTCCTGGCCACCCCGACCAACACCGCGCCGACCATCACCTCCGGTGGCGGCGGCGCCACCGCGGCGATCTCGATCGCCGAGAACGGGACGGCGGTCATGACGATCGCCGCCACCGACCTGAACGCCGGGCAGACGCTGGCCTACAGCCTCGTGGGCGGTGACGACATGTCGGCCTTCACGATCAACTCTGTCACAGGCGCGCTCGCCTTCGTCGTGGCGCCGAACTTCGAAGCGCCGACCGACGCCGGCGCCAACAACAGCTACGCCGTCGAGGTCCAGGTCTCGGACGGTGCCGGCGGGATTGACACGCAGGCGCTCACCGTCACGGTCACCAACCAGGCCGGCGAAACCTGGACCGGCGGCAACGGCGGCCAGAACCATACCGGGACGGGCGAGGAAGACACGCTGACCGGCGGCAACGGCAAGGACACGATCAACGGCGGCGGTGGCAACGACACCATCTCGGGCGGCAATGGCAAGGACACGCTGACCGGTGGGGCCGGCAATGACATCCTGACCGGCGGCAACGGCGCCGACACCTTCGTGTTCGCCGCGGGCTTCGGGCACGACACGATTACCGATTTCGGCAACGACGAGATCCAGTTCGCCCACGGCCTGTTCGCGAACTTCGCCGATATCCAGGCACATGCCGCGCAGTCCGGCGCGAACACGGTCATCACCCATGATGCCGCCAACACCATCACGCTCCAGGGTGTCGCGCTCTCGAGCCTGCACGCCAGCGACTTCGACATCCTGTGAAGCCGTACTGACGGTGGGCCGAGCTTCGCTCGGCCCCTACTCCGGCTTGAGGCCGATCTCCTTCAGCACGGCCAGCATCACCTCGGTGTCGCGCATGACGCGGGCGTTGGTGGCTTCGAAGCTGAGCGGGCCCACGATCAGGTAGTTGGCCATAAGCGCCTTCACCTTCTCGTCGGTGCCGGCCTCGATCAGCGTGTCGCTGAGTTTCTTCACGATGTCCTTCGGCGTCGCGGCCGGGACGGCGAACACGGCGAAGGCGCGCGTCTCGTAGAAGCCGCCGGTCGCGCCCTGCTCCGTCATGGTCGCCACGTCGGGCCAGGCCGCGAGGCGATCGCCGATGATGGCGATCGCGCGGCCCTTGCCGGAGGCGATCACGGGTGCCGACGCGGCGGGGCTGCCCGAGGCGCCGTCGAGCTGCTGGGCGGTCACGTCGGCGAACATCGCCGCTTCGCCGCGGTACTGCACGACCTCGACCTTGAAGCCGTACTGCTTGGCCATGCTCTCGATCAGCACGTGCGGCGTCGAGCCGGGGCCGTAGGCGCCCCAGTTCACCTTGTCGACTTTGCGGGCGTAGGCGATGAACTCGGCGAGGTTTTTGGCGCCCGTCTTCTCCGCCGCCACCACCGGCCCGCCGGTGCTGGTTGTCATGGTGAGGTAGGTGAAATCCTTCTCCGGGTCGTAGGGCAGGTCCTTCACCGTGATGCGGTTCTGGATCAGCGACGAGGAGATGGTGCAGAGGATGGTGGTGCCGTCGGGCGCGGCGCGCTTGACCTCGGTGACGCCGATCGTGCCGCCGGCGCCGCCCTTGTTCTCGACCACGACCGACTGGCCAAGCTTGCGCGAGAGGAAGTCGCCGAAGGAGCGTGCGATGCCGTCGGTCTGGCCGCCGGCCGGATAGGGCACGACGATGCGGATCGGCTTCGACGGGAACGTGCCCTGCGCCGTGGCGGCGGTGAACAAGGCGGGCGTCGCCAGGATGCCTGCGCCAGCCGCGATGATGCGGCGCCGTGTCGGATTCAAGTTCGCCTCCCTTTTTGCTCTGCGAGACCTTGCAGCGGTCTTCGTCTTCGGACGAGACACTAGTTCAGGGCGTGTGAATCCAGCAAGCGCAGTGCGGCGCCTTTTCCGCTAGTCTTTCGTCGCATGGATCGGGCCCGACGCATCGTGATCTGCGGCGGCGGCGTGATCGGCGCCGCCATCGCCTACTATCTCAGCCGGCGTGGCGCGCGGCCGGTCGTGATCGAACGCCACGAGATCGCGGGCGCCGCCTCGGGCAAGTCGGGCGGCTTTCTGGCGCTCGACTGGTGCCGCAGCAGCCCGCTCGATCGGCTCGCGCGGCGGAGTTTTGGACTGCATGCCGAACTCGCCGACGCGCTCGGCAATCCGTGGGGCTATCGACGGCTCTCGACCTACAGCGGTCATGCCACCGAGGGCAGGACCACGCGCGGCGCGGCGCGGTTGCCGTGGCTGAGCGACAGTGTCGCGATCACGGGCCAGATCGGCGGACCACAGACGACCGCGATCGTCGAGCCGCGCGCCTTCACCGCGGGTTTGATGCGTGCGGCCGAAGCGCTGGGCGCCGAGGTGAAGCACGGGACGGTCGCGGGAGTCGTGCAGGGTGGGCAAAGCATGTCGGGCGTCATCGCCCTTGCGATCGAGTGCGGCGCCAATCTCTTTTGCGCGCGCAATAAGTCGTTCGCCGAAGTAACGCGATACTATGGCGAGGCGTTTGTTTCGTTCGACATTGGCAACTACGTCGAACTGGCACAGAAAATCGTGCGCGGGGGAAATCGATACGAAGTGGAGCGCGACCGCGTACTTGCCAAGTACAACCTGCAAACCAATGTGGCCCTGCATCTCGAAAAGCTGGGATTCGTTGCGAACGAAGGCGTTACCGGCGGGGAGTAATCGCCAAGGACGTCTCGAGTGCATGACTTAGCAAACAGAATTCGCCGAGGCTGGAGCTCGATTCATGACCTCATCGCACGGGCTGGAAGAAGAACTGGAGCTGGCGCTATCTGCAGCGGCGGCCGATCCGGCCAACGCCTATGGGCTCGTCGTTGTCGCGGAACGATTGAGAGCCGCGGGAAGCGAGGCGGAAGCCGGCAATATCGCCAAGCGTGCGGTCGAGCTGAACCCTTCGGATGTGCGCGTGCTGGCGCGTGCGGCCAACTTGCTGCACATGATTGGAGACTACGGGAGCGCGTCGGAACTGCTTCAAACCCTCGTCGGTCTCGATCCCAAGGATCTCGAAACGAGATTTCAGCTGGCTTTCGGCTTCCTGGTTCAGCGGGAATATCGTCGCGCACTGTCAGCGCAACGTGAGAACGTCCCCTTTTAGCAACGTGAGAATGTCCCCTCTGTCGACTTAGGGGGAGGTGGCATTTCGTGGAAGAGGGGCTTTTGGCGATGAGCGCATCTGAGCGCGAACGATCGAGTCTGATGCGCGCTTTGTCGAAGAGGCATTTGCGGCAGACA
>CANJHI010000194.1 GCA_947474005.1 Alphaproteobacteria bacterium
CGGGCGAAGGACACGGCGTTCTGCACGATGTTGGCCATGCCCTGCATGAACTCCGGGCTGCGCTCCTGGATGGGGGCGGCGCTCGATGCACCTTCCGCCGCCGGGCCCGCGGCAAAGGTGATGATGACGCCGTCGCGCCGATAGGTCTGCGAGGTCGCCTCGACAAGCGCCGGCAGCGGGACCAACGTATAGGCGTCGGAGACATCACCGGCCGGGTCGACCGACAGGCGCGCCAGGATCGAGCGGCAGCGGTCCGATTCGGCCGACAGCAGATCGACGTCTTCGCGCAAGGGATCGTCGGCCTCGACCTCGCGCTGCATCTCCTTGGCGATCACCGCGATGGTGGAGAGTGGCGAGCCGAGCTCGTGTGCGGCAGCTGCGGCGAGCGCGCCCAATGCCGACATGCGTTGCTCGCGCGCCAAGGCCGCCTGCGCTGCACCCAGGGCGTCGCTCATCTGCCGCGCCTCCTCGGCCAGCCGCCAGCCGTAGAGCGTGATCAGCAGGGTCGTCAGCGTGAGACCCGCCCAGGCGCCAGCCTGATAGATCTCGGGCAACTCCAGGGGCGGTCCCCGCCACGGCAGCGGTTGATGAAAGACGCCCAGGACCGCGATGATGACGATCGTCAGCAACGACAGCGCGATATTGCTGGCAAGCGACAGGATGGTGGCGCCGATGGCGACGGGCGCCAGCAGGAGCAGCGCGAACGGATTGAGCAAACCGCCGGTCAGGTAGAGCAGCACGCCGAGTTGCAGAACGTCGAAGGCGAGGAAGATCGTCGCTTCGCGATCGTCGATGCGCGCCGATGCCGGCCGGCCGAGGCTGACCGTGAGATTGAGCAATGCCGAGAGCGCGATAGTGCCGCAGACCGCCAGCACCGGCAGGCCGAAACCCAAACCCCATTGCACGATCGCGGCGGTGAAGAACTGCCCGGCGACGGCGGCCCAGCGGATCAGCACCAGGATGCGCAGGCGAACGCCGCCGCGCGGTGGCAGGCCGGGCGCTGCCCCGGCTTTTCCGGACCCAGGACCGGTGGGCGACGAGGTGATCTCGGCGCGCACCGTCACCGGATCACTCCTCGATCATCAGGTGTTTGCGGTGGACCGTCGTGAACAGCGGGATCTTGCGCTGCTTCTTGCGGTCGGGTGGCTCTTTCACCAGCCGGCCGATTTCGCCCAGGATCAAGCCCGTGATGGTCGGCAGCGGCAGCTCGCGGGCCTCGTCGAGGCGGACCCAGCGGATGTCGCCCATCTCGCTCGAATGCCGAATCTCGCCGCTCGCATCCTCGGCGCGGGCCATGAAGAAGCGGGCGTTGAAACGGCGCGGCCGGCCGGGCGGCGTCACCGCGCGGGCGATCAGGTCGAGGCAGTCGAGTGCCGGGGCCATGCCCGTGTCGAGGAAACCCTTCCAATGCTCGCCATAGTCCTTGTCCGGCGCGCCGCCCTTCAGCGGCTTGCCCAGCATCAGGCCACTCTCCTCGAAGGTCTCACGCACGGCAGCGACTGCCAGCGCGCGGGCGCGCAACGCAGTTGCCGCCTTCTGCAGGCGGGCGTTCACGTAGCGGTCGAGTGGCGTGGCGATCGGGACGTGGGCGTCGGCGCGATCGACGCGACCGCCGGGGAACACGTAGCGGTTGGGCATGAAGGCGTGCGCGGCGGCACGGCAGCCCATCAGCACTTCGGGCGTCTTGCCCTTCATGCGGACGAGGATCAGCGTCGCGGCATCGCGCGGCCGCATGTAGGGGTAGGTCTTCTCGACCTGCTCGACCGGACGTTCGCTGCCGGGTTTCAGATCGCCGTGGATGTAGCCCTTGTCGGTGCCGCGCACGACGGCGCCGGCGGGTATGGTTTTTTTGCTCATGCCGCCACGATAGACCAGACGTCCTAGAACGACCAGCCGACGGGCGTATCGGGGCGAAACACGGTGATGGTCTTGATCAATCCCACGGCAAGGCCCGGCACGTCGACGCTTTCCGGCGCCTCGAGTGTGGCAGCGCGGAGCGTCACCCGCTCCTCATTGGCCGGCAGGCCGTAGAAGCGCGGGCCGTTCAGCGAGGCGAAGGCTTCGAGATTGTCGAGCTTGCCTTCCTCGGCGAAGACTTGGGCGTAGACCTGCATGGCCACCGGGGCGTTGAAAATACCGGCGCAGCCGCAGGCGCATTCCTTGGTGTCGGCGGTGTGCGGCGCGGTATCGGTGCCGAGGAAGAATTGCGCCCCGCCCGAGGTCGCGGCACGCCGCAGAGCGAGACGATGCTCCTCGCGCTTGGCGATCGGCAGGCAATAGAAGTGCGGACGGATGCCGCCCTTGAAGATCGCATTGCGGTTGTAGCTGAGATGATGCGGCGTGATCGTGCCGCCCAGGCGGCCGGGATTGGCTTCGACGAAGGCCACGCCTTCGCGGGTGGTGATGTGTTCGAGCACGATTTTCAGGCCGGGGTGGCGCTTCAGGAGCGGGGCCAGGATCTTGTTCAAAAACACCGCCTCGCGGTCGAAGATATCGACCTCGGGGTCGGTCACTTCGCCATGGACGAGAAGCGGCATGCCGGCCTTTTCCATGGCCTCTAAGCCTTTCGCGACGCGGTCCATCGAGGTGACGCCGTGCGCGGAATTGGTGGTGGCGTGCGCGGGATAGAGTTTTGCGGCGACCCAGACGCCCTCTTCCTTGCCGCGCGTGAGCTCGGTGGGATCGGCGCCGTCGGTGAGGTAGCAGGTCATCAGCGGCTCGAATTTGAGATCGGCCGGGACCGCCCTGCGGATGCGGTCCCGATAGGCCACCGCCTCGGCCACCTTGGTCACAGGCGGGACCAGGTTCGGCATGATGATGGCGCGGGCGAACTGGCGGGCGGTGTGGACGGCGCAGGCGGCCAGCATGGCGCCGTCGCGCAGATGGACGTGCCAGTCGTCGGGGCGGCGGATGGTAAGCGTTGAGGGCATGGGCATAAGGCGCTTTCTAGCTTGCTCCCGGGCAGGCTCCAATGTTGATTGCGGGCATGAACAAGACGAACACGATGAACGACGCTATCGATTGGGCCAAATCCGCCGAATCCCACTGGCCCAGAAGCATGCAAATGCCGGACGGCCAATTCGTGATGACCTACGATTCCGGCGAAAAGGCCCCGGACAACGAGGTCCTTGGCCCGGTGACGCCGCGCGGCGGCTGCGCCGGCATCGTCTACCAGGGCGACAAGAAGCTCGCCGAATGGGGCGACGTCGGCAACGCCGACATGACCTTTAGCGTCGCCAAAAGCTACCTCGCGCTCCTCGCCGGCCTGGCGCTGGGCGACGGGTTGATCAAAAGCCTCGACGACAAGGCGGGCGACTACGCCCTCGATGACGGTTTCAAGAGCGAGCAGAACAAGGACATCACCTGGCGCCACTTGCTGACCCAGACCAGCGAATGGTCGGGCAGCGTGTTCGGCAAGGAAGACCGCATCGACCACAACCGCGTGGTCGGCGTCACCGTGGCCGACGCGCCCAAGGGCACGCGCCGCGCGATGAAGAAGCCGGGCACGTTCTACGAATACAACGACGTGCGCGTGAACCGGCTCAGCTACTCGCTGCTGCAGGTTTTCAAGGAGCCGCTGCCACAGGTCCTGAAACGCCGCATCATGGACCCGATCGGCGCGTCCAACGGCTGGAAGTGGGATGGCTATAAAACTTCCAACGTCACCATCGACGGCAAGCAGATGCTGTCGGTGCCGGGCGGCGGGCATTGGGGCGGCGGCATCGTCATCTCGGCGCGCGATCTTTCCCTGATGGGAAGGCTCGTTGCCAACGCGGGCGTGTGGGAGGGCAAGCAGATCCTGCCCAAGGGCTGGACAGCGGAGCTGGTAAAACCCTGTCCTGTCGCGCCGTTCTACGGGCTGATGTGGTGGCTCAACACCGACCGGCGCCAGTTTGCGGCAGCCTCCGAGCGTAGTTATTTCGCGCTGGGCTGGGGCAGCCACATCGTCTGGATCGATCCCGACAACGATCTCGTCACGGTGCTGCGCTGGATCGATCGCAAGAAGGCGCCCGGTTTCGTCGAACGTCTGCTGGGTGCGATCAAACAATGAGCCTCGATTACTCGGCCGTGCCGAAAATGCCGGACGGGCGCACCGGCGCCGAACACATTCTGACGATCGAAAGCACTGCGTCGGAAGTTGTGCGGGTGCCGATGGGCAACGGTGGCCGCATGACCTGGCACGTCTGGGACGACGGCGCCAAGAAGCCGATCCTGCTGCTGTTTCACGGCGGCTCGGGCTCTTGGATCCACTGGATCCGGAACGTCCAGCCGCTCTCCAAACACTTCACGATATACGCCGCCGACATGCCGGGCCTGGGCGACAGCGACCCGCCTGACGACGTGCGCGATGTCTGGTCGGTCACGCACTGCGTCGAACATGCGATGAAGGAACTGCTGCCCAAGGACAGGCAATTCGCCATCACCGGCTTCTCCTTCGGCGGCATGGTGGGCGGCCACATCGCCACGCTGTTCCCGGAGCAATTGCGCAAACTCGTCTTCGTAGGCGCGGGCGGCCTGAAGGCCACGCGCAAGCCCGGCCCCAAGCTGCGCAAGCTCCTGGCCGAGATGCCGGCCGAGACGTTGGCCGCCGAAGCGCGCAGGAACCTCGAAATCCTGATGTTCCACGATCCCGCCAAGGTCGATGGCGTGGCCATCCACATGCAGATCCTGAACACCACGCGGGCCAAGACCCGCAGCAGGGACATGGGCATCGCCGGCAAGCTCAGCGAAGTGCTGCCGCGCGTGAAAACACCGTTCACCGGTATCTGGGGCGAGTTCGATTCCACCACGTATCCTCACATTCAGGAGCGCATCGATCTTTTCCGCGCGCTCCAGCCAAATTTCGAAATGAACGTCATCCCCGGCGCCGGCCACTGGGTTGCCTACGAGGCCGCCGAGGCATTCAATGAGAGGCTGATAAAAATCCTGTCGCCTTGAGGGAGGAGACAATGTCCAACCTGCTCTGCGTCGGCACCGCCGGCATGTCCGTCTGGTTCAGCCGCGACAATGGCGAGACCTGGATCCGGCCCTACATCGAATCGGGCCTCTATCTCGAAGCCCGCGTCTGGGCACTCTCCGCGCATCCGTCACGCCCCGGCGAAGTCCTCGCCGGAACGGACTCGGGCCTCTACCGCTGGCACGAGGGTGACCAGAAATGGACGCACCTGCCGTCGGTGCTCGACGACTACGACATCTGGTCGATGGCCCAGGCGCCCGACGATCCCGACACCATCGTGGTCGGCACGCAGCCCGCCAACATTTTCGTCTCGACTGACGGCGGCAAAAGCTTCGCGCCGACCAAGGGCTCGTTCGCCGACGCCTGCATCTTCGTGGGCAAGCCGCGCGTGACGCAGATCCTGTTCGACCCGATCGACCGCGACACGCTGTGGGCCGGCGTCGAGATCGACGGCGTGCACCGCTCGACCGACCGCGGCCGCACCTGGAAGAAGGTGGGCCAGGGCATCAACTCCGAGGACATCCACGGCGTCGCCGTGGTGCAAAACGGCGGCAAGCTGGTCTATGCCACCACCAACCGCGGCCTGAACGTCAGCCGCGACAACGGCGAGACCTTCGCTTTCCAGGAACTCGACTCGCCCTGGCAATACACCCGCACCATCAAGGCGCGCGCCGACGGCGACCAGACGGTGTTTTTAACCAACGGCAACGGCCCGCCGGGCTCGACCGGCCGCCTGCTGCGCAGCCGCGACTACGGCGCCACCTGGGAAGACGCCAAGCTCCCCGGCACACTGAACTCGACGCCGTGGACCGTGGCCACCCACCCTTCAGACCCGAAGCTGATCTTCGTCTGCTCCAACCTCGGCCAGTCCTTCCGCTCGACCGACGGCGGCGAAAGCTGGACCAAGCTCGCGCGCGAATTCGGCGAGGTGCGCAGCACGATCTGGCAGGCGCTCTGAGGAGGGCCAGTCCGCCCGAAAACCCGACTTCTGCCGGAGGCGGACTCCGCCAATCTATACAAAAATACTGCCAGAACCTGCTGAACCTGTCAAATTATTTTCCAACTATTTTTTGCTGGCAGTGCATGCAGTTTTCCCCACGAGGCATGGGATGCTTGCGGTGGCAGCACCGATTACAGGCCTCTTGAAACTTCCGGGGGCTACTCGTCTTCTTCGCCTTCTTCGCCTTCTTCGTCATCGCGCGGCCAGTATGCATAATTGAAGAGTGCATCTAATTCGGTGAGGTCAGCCAGTCCGAGTTGAACGCGCACTTCGTCCGCCTTAGTGGAAAATTGCGAATAGGAATCAGCGGTAACATTCAGCCGGTTTGGCTTCTTTGGAAAGCCGCTTATCTGGAATCGGGCCGCATGCGATTGCGATGAGGCGTGCTTTATGGGTTTTGACCGTAGATCAATCTGCACACGGGCCTCAGACCTCCAGCCACTCCTAGCGAACGGCTGTATTGGCCATCAGGTCGGCGGGCGAGCCGGCGAACAGGGAGAGGCGGAGCTGACCATCGGCGCAGAGCTGGCGGTGTGGGACGAAGCGGTGCGACAGATCCAGGCGTCGAACGGCCGACTGCCGCGGCACAATTGAGAGCGAGCAGGATGCTCGCGGTCCGGAAGAGCGACACGACGAACTTGCTCCTGGTAGTCTTCAGTTTTACCTTTCCCTACCGATGGCTACCAAGCGCTCCCCCGCCGCTTCTGCCTCGCCGGTTTCACTGAAACTCGATGGCGAGGAACGAGCCCGTCTCAACGCCCTGGCGGTCGCGCGCAAGCGGTCGTCGCACTACCTCATGCGCGAGGCCGTGCGCGAATACCTGACGCGCGAGGAGGCCCGGCAGTCGTTCCGAGACGAGGCCGCAATGGCCTGGCGCGACTACAAGGACACCGGTCGCCACGCAGCGCAGGCCGAACTCGATGGCTGGATCGATTCTCTCGGCACGCGCCGCCCCAAGCCCGCGCCGGAATGGCCCAGGTAGTCTATTCGCCGAACGCGATCGCCAACCTCGAAGGCCTGCATCGCTTCCTGGCAGAGAAGAACCCTGAAGCGGCGATTGAGCAGGTGCTGTGGGTACGGATGGCCGCGGCGACGATCGTTGCGCCTTGCCGCAATTGCTGCCCGGTCTCATGGTGCTGAAGTACATCGTCTGGGGCCTCACGGTGGGTGCAGTGAAATGAGTGCGACGCTTTCGCCGGCAGAAATGGATCATCTCGGGGAAATTGCCGGCGCGATGATTCCCGCGAGCGCCGACCTCCGCATGCCCGCCGCCGACGATCCCGTCATCCTGGACGACATCGCAAAATCGGTCGGTCGCGACCTCGCTCTGGTGCGCGAGGCGATCGCGGCGATCCTGAAGATGGCGAACGGCGCCTTCGCGGGCCTGGACCAGGACGCGAAGGAAGCCCTGATCAACGACTACCATGCAAGGGGCGGCGCCCCGGCCGAGGCCCTCGGCCGCGCGATCCTTGCCGCCTACTACCGTGACGACCGTGTCCTGGTGGCACTCGGCCAGGAAGCGCGGTCGCCCTTCCCGAAAGGCCACGTCGTCGAGCCACGCGACTGGTCCCTCCTCGACGCGGTGCGCCATCGCGCGCCTTTCTGGCGCGACGACCGCATGACGGGAACGGGAGAGCGCTGAGATGGCCGGCAATGAGCGGGTCGATGTCCTGATCATCGGTTCGGGGGCCTCGGGGGCGGCGGTGGCGTGGAGCCTCGCCGAAACCAAGATGCGGATCCTTTGCCTGGAGCAAGGGGATTGGGTGAAGCCCACCGACTTTCCCAGCAACGGCCGCGACTGGGAGGCGCGCCGCTTCGGCGACTTCGAGATCCGCCCGAACCTGCGCGGCCGCGACACCGACTATCCGGTCAACGACGACAACTCGCTGATGAAGGTCGCCAACTTCAACGGCGTCGGCGGCGGCACGATCATCTACACGGCGCACTGGCCGCGCCTGCACCCGTCGGACTTCAAGGTGAAGTCGCTGGACGGGGTCGCCGACGACTGGCCGATCGATTACTGGGCGCTCGAACGGTTCTATGAAGAGA
The DNA here is from genome assembly GCA_947474005.1 of Alphaproteobacteria bacterium. GTDB lineage: Bacteria > Pseudomonadota > Alphaproteobacteria > Reyranellales > Reyranellaceae > Reyranella. Next base: position 8,007 of record CANJHI010000194.1, read on the forward strand.
ACGACCGCATGATGGGCGCCTCCGGCCTCCCGGGCGATCCCGGCGTGCCGCCGCGTCATCCGCCCATGCCGCCGATCCCCCTCGGCAGGACCGGCGCCGTCTATGCGCAGGCGATGAACAGGCTGGGCTGGCACTGGTGGCCGTCCGACACCACCATTGCCACGACGCCCTACGACGGCCGGGCGCAGTGCATCAACCTCGGCCACTGCACGCCGGGCTGCGCGCAAGGGGCCAAGGCCAGCACCGACATCACCTACTGGCCGCTCGCGCTGCGCGCCGGCGTGGAACTGCGCACGCGTTGCCGGGTGCGCGAGATCGTCACCGACGAACACGGCATGGCGGCCGGCGCGATCTACTACGATGCCGAGGGCCGCGAGCACTTCCAGCCCGCCGAGGTGGTGATCATGGCCTGCAACGGCGTCGGCACGCCGCGCCTGCTATTGAACTCCGCGTCGGCGCGGTTTCCCAACGGGCTCGCCAACTCCTCGGGCCTGGTCGGCAGGAACCTCATGCTGCATCCCTGGCCCGTGGTGTCCGGCTACGTCGAGGAGGAAATGGACGGCGCGCGCGCGCCCATCACCTCGATGTGGAGCAAGCAGTTCTACGAGACCGATCCCGCGCGCGACTTCGTCCGGGGCTACACGCTGCAATTCGGCCGCGGCGCCGGCCCGGTGACCGAGGCGATCGGCAGCACGGCGGCCGGGCATCTCCCCTGGGGACGCGGCCATCACGGCATCTACCGCCAGTTGCTGAACCCTCGCGCCTCGATCGGCGTGGCCTGCGACGACCTTCCCGAGGAGCACAACCGCGTCACGCTCGACCCCGAGCTGAAGGATTCCAACGGCATCCCGGCGCCCCGGATCGACTATGCGATCAGCGAGAACACGCGCCGCATGATGGAGCATGGCATCGCCCGCGCCGAGGAGATCATGGCTGCCGCCGGCGCCACGCGCGTGCACACCTCGCGCACCGTGCTCAACTATCCCGGCCACCTGCTCGGCACCGCGCGCATGGGCACCGATCCCGAGCGCTCGGTGGTCAACGAATGGGGCCGCAGCCACGACGTGAAGAACCTGTTCATCGTCGACGGCAGCGTCTTCGTGACCGGCGGCGGCGTGAACCCGACATCGACGATCCAGGCGGTCGCGCTCTATATCGCCGATCAGATGAAGCAGCGGTTGGCCAACCTGTTCGACTGATGATCGCGAGGCCTCAGACTTCCAGCCACTCCTTGCGAACGGCTGTATTGGCCATCAGTTCGGCGGGCGAACCGGCGAACACGATCCGGCCGTGACCCATCACGTAGAGGCGATGGGAGATTTTGAGCGCGATGGTGAGCTTCTGCTCGACCAGGAGGATCGCCGTGCCGCGCCGGGCGATTTCATCGAGCAGGCGGCCGACCTGCTCGACCAGCTTGGGCGCCAACCCCTCGGTCGGCTCCCCATCGCCCCACCCGCGAAGAAGCGCGGCAATCGTTCCGTGACGAGGCGACGGTTGCCTGGCGCGACTACGTGACGACCGGACGCCACGCGACGCAGGCCGAACTCGACGCCTGGATCGATTCCCTCACCACGCTCACCCGGTGAAGTGGACGACCTCCAGCTTCAGCCCGTCGGGATCGGCCAGGCGGCCGGCGGGTCGAGGATAACGGTGCCTGGGTTTTACAACCTGTTGATCCAGCCCGCGTGCCATTGATATTGTTCCCAAGGACACGGGAGCTGACGATGGCGAAGCCCAGGAAAGAAAGCCCAGCGGTCAAGGCAGCCAATACACGCAAGCGCCGGGCCGCCGCGAAGAAAGCTGTGGTCACGCGCAAGCGCCGGGCCGCCGCGAAAAAGGCGGCGAGCACCCGGAAGTCGAGGAGAGCCGTTGACGAGCGCCTTTCCATAAACTTCAAGAACAGCAACGGGATAGCGGTAACCCTCTATATGGAGGTTCCGAAGGGCACCGCGGTTTATGGGCCGCACGAGATACCCCCCTCCGGGAGCCACGACATGACCTATGACGCTGCACCCAGCCTCTACGTCGAGGTGAGCACCGATCACGATCATGGGACCGACAAAGAGACTTTCGCCGTCCAGGGGACGATGGGCTCGCCTCTCCACCTCTTCCAAGCGGCCTGCCAATTCCCGATCAACG
>CANJHI010000195.1 GCA_947474005.1 Alphaproteobacteria bacterium
GGGGCGGTGCGCCGCGCCCAGGAAGGCGCCGCGGCGTGGCAGGATGTAGGTGCTGAGCTCGCGCCAGTGCGCGAACCAGGAGGCGCGCTCGCGGTCGAGCGCGTTCAGCCGCCGCTCGCAGTGGCGGCGGAGTTCTGTGGAGTGCATACTGTATACCTCGAAAAATACTGGCTCTGCGCCAGCATGAAAAAGAAGTTTACGAGTTCCTAGGCCACCCCAGGCATTGCAAGGAGAACCGTGATCGCACACCGCAATCCAGCGAGAGGCGATATGTTTTTCGTCAATTTAGATAGCGACCTGATCAAACAAACACTTTGAAAATTCATTCACTACTCTAAGTTGCGGTTTAGAAAAGGGACTGTGGTCCGACGACGATAAAGCGAGCAAGAATCCATGGTAGTCCTCACGAAAGAGCAAGAATTGCACCTGCAATGGGCGATTTCGATTCGTGCGCGAAATCAGCTTTGTTCCTTGAACCTCTTAGCGCTCTTCGAAGAGTACGAAGAGCAATGGAAGACAAAGAAGTTCGCCCGCGCCGCACAAGATCTGTCGGCGGCGGCATTTTCTCTCTGGAGGGCTGCGTTTTTGGCGGGCGGCAAGCCATCTTGATCGTTCGGCTCCATGCCTTGTCGTTCGAGCAACTTAAAAAGCTCAGGCGTTGAAAGGCGGTTATTGACTAGCCCAAGGATGTTACCGAAAGCATCGAAGACGGGGCCGCCACTATTTCCTTTTTGTATAGGCGCAGAAATCCAGACCGATCCGCCTTTCGCACCACTCACCATGCCAGTCGTCATAGTAAGACTATGATCAAGGTAAGGACGTAATGGGTAATCAAATGTCCGGGTGCCGGCCCTGCCTCTGATCTGACGTAGCCGGTCCTTAGGAACCCCCTCAGAGTCGTCCTTTCGTAGCGCACGACGGTCATACTGGCCTCAAGGGCATACAGAAAAGCTGCACAGCGCACTCACCGTTAGAGCCTCTGTGGATAGTCCAACATTAATTGAGCAGTACTGGCAAAAAATACAACCCATTCTAGCAGGAGAGGTATCCATGATTGTCGCCAACAGCGCAGTCTTGGAGACTCACTACTCATCGAACTCGTCCTTCTCGTCCCAATACTCGTCAGTGAAGTCGCGATAGAGGTCGTACTCGGTCACGCAGTATTCCTGCACCGGCGGCAGGTCCCAGCCCGGCGTAACCGGTAGCGCAAACGTGAGCGCTAGCGCGTCGGCGATGTCGGGGCTGGCGAGGCCGCGCTTCTTCATGTCGTCCTTCTTCTCGAGCTGGATCTCGCCTTTGGCATTGAAGCCGTATTCGACCCCGCTGAGGTCGGCGGCGAGTTCGGGGTCGGGGGCGAGGCTGCCCTGCTCCAGCCAGTCCTTCACGCTGCCCCAGATCTCGGCGCGCTTGTTGGCGTAGCGCGGCTTGGCGCCCTCGTCGTCGAAGCGCGCGGCGGCGCCGCCGAAGTTGATGCCGAAGACGCGCGGGACGCCCAGCTGGCGCAGGCGATCGACGACGCCGGCACCGACACCGCCTTCATCGACGAAGACGGCGGCCACGCGTTCGGCCGCCGCGCGTTCGGCGACGCGGCCGGCGAGCGTCATCAGGTCGAGGCCCTGGTGTTTCTCGGGCGGCCAGGTGCGGGCGTCGCGGCCCTTGCGCAGGAAGATCACGCTGCGGTCGTCGCCGAAGCGGGCGACGTCGACGCCCATCACCAGCGGCTGGTGCAGGTCGGCAGCGGGGTCGGGCTGGCGCGCCATGGCGGCCTCCACGAGGTCGGCGGCGATGAACTGCATGGAGCCGGCGCGCGGGAATTTTCCGCGCACGCGGACGCGGACGAAGTCGGAGTCCTCGCCGTAGTCGGCGACCCAGCGCGCGAGCTGCTGCTTGTCGGTGAGCGTGACCTTGCGCGAATCGACCTGTTGGGTGAGCCAGCGCTTGCGGAAGCGGTTAAAACATTCGAAGAAGCGGCCCGCGGTGCGCGTCGGGTTGCCGAACACGACCCAGACGATTTCCGTATCGGCATCGGTGAGCGCGCCTTCCGCCGTTTCCCAGATCGGGTCAGCGATGGCAGAGGCCTCGTCGAACACCAGCAGCACGCGGCTGCCCTGGTTGTGCAGGCCGGCGAAGGCCTCGGGGTTGTGCGCGGCCCACGGCACCATGTCGATGCGGCCGGCCTCTTCCGTCTCCGGCAGGGCCGAGGTGAGCGCCGACGCGCCTAATTCGCACCAGTTGTGGGAGAGCGCCAGACGGTGCCACTTGCCGAGCTCGGCCCAGGTCTTGGTCTTCAACTGGGTTTCGGTATTTGCGGTGACGACACCGCGTGTCGACAGCTGGGTGGCCATCGCCCACAGCAGCAGCCAGGCGACCAGCGCCGACTTGCCGACGCCGTGGCCGGAGGCAACGGCGATTTTTATCGGGCCTTTGCGGGCGCGGAGGCCGTCGCCGATCTGGGCGAGGACATCGGCCTGCCATTTCTCCGGGCCCTTGTGGTTGCTGAGCGGGCCGCCCTCCTCGTTCCAGGGGAAGGCCCATTTGACGAAGCCCAGCGGGTCGTGGCGATAGCGGTCGAGACGGCGGGCGCGCAGGGTCTCGGCGCCTTCGAGGCTAACGCTTTCCACGGCGGGCCTCCTTCTTCGGGAGCGGCGGCAGGCGGTCGCCCTGCGCATCCATGCGCGCCTCGGCCGCCATCACGCGCTTCACGAGATCGAAGGGCAGAGGTGCTGCCGCCGTGGGGCGCGGGCGGTCGTAGGTCTCGGGCTTGTGCGCCTTCAGCAGGAACTGCAGCAAGCGGTCGTTGAAATGCTGGACCGAGGCGATCTGCTGGCCGGCGTAGAACACCGGCTTCTGCACGCCGTCGAGCGTGCGCCGCATGGCCTCGTCCTCCAGCCGCTCGATGCCGAGCTTCCGGGCCTCGTCCCAGCGGGCGGCAAATTCAGCGTCGTGCTTGCGCAGCTGGTAGAGGGTGGAGCGCTGGATCACGGCCTTGGCGGCGGCGCCGGCGACCGAGGCGGTTTCGCCCAGGTGATCTAGGAAGGTTTTGAGATCAGCCGCAGGCACGGCGGGGCGACCGCGGCGGCGGGGCTTTGATTTTGCAGGCATTTTTGGCTCTTTTGGGCATGAAAAAGCCCGTCTCAGCGCTTCGGAACGAAGCGCGACGAGGACGGGCTGGGGTGCGGACGGACGTTCCGCGATGCTATCAAAATTTATAGCATTTTTCTGCTGAACCTGCAACTTTAGTTTTGCCGGTCGTCTTCATCCCGCCGGGGGACGTCTCAGGGAAGGTGGCCGAAGGCCGGAGGGGGCTTTATTGTCGCCGGTGAACAACCGTTTACCGAGGAAGCACCCCATGGATTTCACCATTCCCGCCGACATCGCGGCCTATATCGTCGAGCTCGACGCCTTCATCGAGCGCGAGATCCGGCCGCTGGAGCGGCAGGACGACAACATCCGCTTCTTCGACCACCGCCGCGAGCATGCCCGGACCGACTGGGACAACGACGGCCAGCCCCGCCACGAATGGGAAGAGCTTTTGGCCGAGATGAAGCGCCGCGCCGACAAGGCCGGCCACCTGCGCTTCGGCCTGCCCAAGGCGCTGGGCGGCAAGGATGGCTCCAACCTCGCCATGGCGCTGATCCGCGAGCATCTCGCGCACAAGGGGCTGGGGCTGCACAACGACCTGCAGAACGAGAGCTCGATCGTCGGCAATTTTCCGGTGGCGCTGCTGCTGCACCGCTTCGGCACGCAGGAGCAGAAGGACCGCTACATCGAGGGCATGTTCCGGGGCACCGAGCGCATCGGCTTCGGCCTCACCGAGCCGCTGCACGGCTCCGACGCCACCTTCATGGAGACGGCCGCGGTCAAGAAGGGCTCCGACTGGGTGATCAACGGCATGAAGCGGTTCAACACCGGCATGCACACCGCCACGGTCGACCTGGTGTTCGCGCGCACCTCGGGCAAGGTCGGCGAGCCGCGCGGCATCTCGGCCTTCCTGGTGCCGGTGAAGACGCCCGGCTTCAAGATCGAATACATGTGGTGGACCTTCAACATGCCGTCGGACCATGCCGAGGTCTCGCTCACCGATGTGACCGTGCCGGGCTCGACCATGCTGGGCGAGGAAGGCCGCGGCCTCGACGTGGCGCAGACCTTCGTGCACGAGAACCGCATCCGCCAGGCCGCGTCGAGCCTGGGCGCGGCGCAATACTGCATCGACATGTCGGTGGCCTATGCCAAGAACCGCAAGGTGTTCGGCAAGGCGCTGGCGACCAACCAGGCGATCCAGTTTCCGCTGGCGGAGCTGCACACCGAGGCCGAGATGACGCGCGGCCTGGTGCGCAAGACGGCATGGCATCTCGACCGCGAGCACCACATGAGCGTTTCCGAATGGGTGGCGATGTCGAACTACCGCGCCAACCGCCTGGTGTGCGACGCCGCCGACCGCGCCATGCAGGTCCACGGCGGCATCGGCTATTCGCGCCACACGCCGTTCGAGCACATCTACCGCCACCACCGCCGCTACCGCATCACCGAGGGCTCGGAGGAGATCCAGATCCGCCGCGTCGCCGGTACGCTGTTCGGTTTCTGGGGCGCACAGAAGGCGTCCACAGAACCCAAGGCGGCACCGAAGCAGTGAGAGGGTCACCCCCTCACCTAGCCTCTCCCCCTCGCGGGGGAGAGGAACATGAAAGCGAAGACGCCTCATGCTCTTCCTCCTCTCCCCCTTCAGGGGGAGAGGTTGGGTGAGGGGGTCGCGGTTCACCGGCGACATGCTGATGTTCGGCACGGCCATGCTGATGGGATCGAGCTATCCCTTCGCCAAGGACGTGCTCGCCGTCATGAGTCCCCTGCTCTACAGCGCGTCCCGCTACCTGGTGGCGAGCCTGTTCCTGTTCGCTGTCATGGCGCTGATGCGCAAGCCGATGGGCCTGCCGCGGCGCGACTGGGTGCCGATGCTGCTGCTGTCGCTGGTCGGCGTGGCGCTGTTCCAGGCGTGCTGGGGTCTCGCCATGACACGAACGGCGCCCAGCGTCGGCTCGATCGTGATGACCACGACGACGGCCTTTGCCGCCATCCTGGCCTGGTTCGGCGGTCGGCGCCTGCCGGCGCTGGGCTGGGGCGGCATCGTGCTGGCCTTCGCCGGCGTCGTGCTGGTGGTGAACAATTCGCTCTCGGCCTTCACCCTCTCCTTCGGCAGCCTCGACGGCACGCTGCTGTGGATGCTCTCGGCCTTCGCCTGGGCGCTCTATGTCGAGCGGTGCGCGCCCTACAATCTTCGGCTGGGAGCCTTGCGGGTGATGGCCTGGACGACCCTGCTGGGCTCGCTGGTACTGCTGCCCATTTCGCTGGTCTTCGACTCGCTGGACGAGTTCGGGCGGCTGAATGACCGGCTGCTGGGCTTCTGGCTCTACACCGCCATCTTCCCCGTGGGCGTGGCCTTCCTTGGCCTCACCGCCGGGCTCGATCGCCTGGGGGTGAGCCGGGTCATGGTCTACATGTACCTGATCCCGGTGGCGGGCGTGGGCCTGTCGGCGGCGTTTTTCGGCGATCCGCTGACTGCAGCCCGGGTGCTGGGCGGGCTGATCGTGCTGGCGGGCGTCATTCTGACGCGCGTCGCGCTCGACCGCGCCGCCCGCCTTCCTGTATGACCTTCCCATGGCCTCGATACTCGAAACCCTGACGACCCCCGGCAGCGGCGGACGGCGCGCGTCCGTCAACCGCGCGACCAAGGAAACCCGGATTTCCGCCGCCATCAACCTCGACGGCACCGGCAAGTACGACATCAAGACCGGCATCGGCTTCCTCGACCATATGCTCGAGCAATTGAGCCGCCACAGCCTGATCGACATCACGCTGCGCGCCGAAGGCGACCTGCACATCGACTATCACCACACGACCGAGGATTCGGGCATCGTGCTGGGCGAGTGCCTGGCCAAGGCATTGGGCGACCGCGCCGGCATCCGCCGCTACGGCAGCGCCGTGATCCCGATGGACGAGACGCTGACCGAGGTGGCGCTCGATGCGTCCAACCGGCCGCACCTCATCTGGAAGGTGAATTTCTCCAAGCCGAAGCTCGGCACCATGGACACCGAGTTGTTCAAGGAGTGGTTCCAGGCCTTCGCCCAGCTCGGCGGCCTCACGCTGCATGTGTGGAACCACTACGGCGACAACAACCACCACATCGTCGAGAGCTGCTTCAAGGGCATTGCGCGGGCTCTCCGTGTGGCGGTCGAGATCGACCCGCGGCAGGCGACGGCGGTGCCCAGCACCAAGGGCGTCCTCTAGGCGGCAACACATGACTGTTGCCCCATGACTGTTGCCATCGTCGATTACGGCTCGGGGAATCTCCGTTCCGCCGCCAAAGCCTTCGAGCGCGCCGCGCGCGAGGCGGGCACGCACGAGCGCGTGCTGGTGACGTCGAACCCGCGCGACGTGGCCGACGCCGACCGCATCGTGCTGCCCGGTGTCGGCGCCTTCGCCGACTGCCGCGCCGGCCTCTACGGCGTGCCCGGAATGGTCGAGGCGCTGCAGCGTGAGGTGATCGAGCGCGCAAAGCCATTCCTCGGTATCTGCGTCGGCATGCAGCTCATGGCCACGCGCGGCGTCGAGTACGGCATCCATGCCGGCCTCGACTGGATCAAGGGCGACGTCGTGCGCATCGAACCTGGCAAGGATCATCTAAAAATCCCGCACATGGGCTGGAACGAGCTGCGCGACCTCGGCCCGCATCCCCTGCTCGAAGGCATCGCCGAGCGCGACCACGCTTACTTCGTGCATTCCTTCCAGCTCGCGGCGAGCCGGCCCGAAACGGTGCTGGCGATCGTCGACTACGGCGGGCCGGTCACCGCCATGGTCGGCCGCGACAATCTCGCAGGCACGCAGTTTCATCCGGAGAAAAGCCAGGCGACCGGGCTGCGCCTGATCGCCAACTTCCTGCGCTGGAAGCCCTGAGACGCGCTAGGTCCGCGGCGGCAGGGTGAACCTGGCATCGAGCAGCTTGCGCTCGAGTACCGGAATGGCCTGCGCGACCGTGCCTTCGTGCTTGCATTGGGCAACGGCCGTGCCGCCGACGGCATCGGGGGTGACGGGGGTCCGGGGGCTACCCTCGGCGCGTCCGACGTAGCGGACGTAAAGGTCGCTCAACCTCGCGCAGTACTGCATGTCGGCGTTGGGATAGCCCCCGAATGGTTTCTCCTGGGCCTGCACCGCGAACGGCAGCGCCAAGGACACCACGGCGACCAGAAGCATCGGGATTCGCGACATCGGTTCAGCACTCCTTCACGACCCGGACCTCGGCGCGACACATCTAGGGTCGCGGCGGCAGGTTCGTCAAACCCGCACGCACCCGCACCGTACCGGCGTCAGGCCACGGCAGATGTAGGTGCCTGGGCGCCGAGCGCCAGGAATGCAGCCAGCGAGCGTTCGATGACGCGGCGTTCGAGGCCCTCGACGATGAAGACCAGCCGCGAGCGGCGGTCGCCATCGGGCCACGCCGCCATATGAATCGGTGGGTGAACGAGATGCTGCACGCCGTGCACCGCGACCGGCGTGGGCGAGCCTTCGACATTGAGGATGCCCTTGACCCGCAGCACGGCGTTGCCGTGGCGGTGGAGAAGCATGGTCAGCCACAGGCCGAACAGCGTCCAGTCGAGCGGCCCGTCGAAGACCAGCGAAAAGGCGCGAATGCTGTCGCCGTGCCGGTTGCGGTCGTGGGCGTGCGGATGAGCGTCCACCTCCTGGGCGAACCAGCGTTGTGCGAGGACGCTCTTGCCGCCCAGCGCGAAGAGGTCATGGGAGAGGAGTGCCTCGGCATCGAGCCTGTCCTCAGCCGCCCGCCACAGGGGCGCGGAAGGGTTGAGCCGGCGCAACCTCGCCACGAGCGCGTCCGCCGTCTCGCTGTCGGCAAGATCGGTCTTGGTGAGCACCAGCCGGTCGGCAACGGCCACCTGCTTGGTGCATTCAGGCTGACGGGCGAGCTGGACCGCACCGTTGACCGCGTCGACCGTGGTGATGACGTTGCCCAGGCGGAAATGGTGCTTCAGCACCGGATCGGCCTGCACGGTCGAGAGAATGGGAAACGGATCGGCCAGCCCGGTGCTTTCGATCACCAGCCGGCGGAAGTTCGGCACCAGTCCGCGTTCACGCTTGGAATGCAGGTCCTTGATGGATTGGCTGAGTTCACCGCGGATGGTGCAACAGAGACAACCGGATTGCAGCAGCACCATCGTATCGTCGATGCGCTCCAGCAGATGGTGATCAAGGCCGACCTCGCCGAACTCGTTGATCAGCACCGCCGTGTCGCCAAGCGCCGGATCGGCCAGCAGGCGCTGCAGCAGGGTCGTCTTGCCCGAACCGAGAAAGCCCGTGACGAGGTTGACCGGCGTGAAGTCCGCGGCCTCAGTCACCACCGGCCTCCAGCCGGCCGAGGAACGCCGGATCGAGAGGATCACAGGGCCGGCCCAGCAGCTTCTCGGCCGCCACCCAGAGATGGCCGAGATTGTCGACGAGCTCGGTCTTTCCGGTCGCAGTCGACAGCAGGAACGACGCACTCTGCCAGTCGCTGAGCGTCAGGCCATAGAACCTCAGCACACGGCCAGCGTTGGCGACGCGGTTGAAGCGCTCGCGCCGGCGCTGAACGGGATCGGTGTTGCGTGTAAAAACGCCGGGGCGCACTGTCGCGTCCGTCCAATGCTCAGCCCCACCCAGGACACCGCACAGCGCGCACATCGATCGGTCCCTCCCTCCTCGTCCTCGAGGGTCTCTATTTTTTTCTCGGGAAACGCCTGGCGAAGTCGTCAGCCATTTCATTCATGGTGACGAAGCGCACGCCGGGATGGCCAATCATGTGGTGATAGAGGCGCTCCAGCATCATCAGCACATGCGGTCGACCCGACACGTCGGGATGGATGGTCATCGGGAACACGGCGTAGTCGTATTCCCGGTAAACCCAGTCGAATTGATCTCGCCACATCTGCTCGATGTCGCGCGGATTGACGAAGCCGTGGCTGTTGGGAGATTTCTTGATGAACATCATCGGCGGCAGGTCGTCGAGATACCAGTTCGCCGGAATCTCGATGAGGTCCGTCTCCTTGCCGCGCTTGAGCGGGGTCATCCACGCGGACGGCTTCTTGCTGTAGTCGATCTTGGTCCAGCTATCGCCCACCCGCACATAGTAGGGCTGGTGGTCGTGGTGCATCAGCGAGTGGTCGTACTTGATGCCGCGCTCCAGCAGCAGTTCGTTGGTGACGGGCGAGAATTCCCACCACGGTGCCACGTAACCCGTCGGCCGCTTGCCCGCGAGCTTGGTGACGAGGGCGATGCACTTGTCGAGAATCTCCGTCTCCTGCTCGCGCGTCATGGCGATGGGATTCTCGTGGGAATAGCCGTGGATGCCAATCTCGTGGCCGGCCTTGGCCACCGCCTTCATCTCCTTCGGGAAGGTTTCGATCGAGTGGCCGGGAATGAACCAGGTGGTCTTGATGCCCAGTCGCTCGAACAGCTTCAGCAGTCGGGGTGAACCGACTTCGCCCGCAAACAGGCCGCGCGAAATGTCGTCGGGCGAATCCTCGCCGCCATAGCTGCCAAGCCAGCCCGCCACGGCATCGACATCGATGCCGAAGCCACAAAGAATTTCCTTGGCCATCGTCGGTTGTCCTCCCCTTCAGGATCGCTCTCGCCATAAAGCAAGAAGCGTTCCGAAGAAGATCTACCGCACTGCAGCAATCCGGCCGCGATAGGCTTGCCGCAACGCAAGAGGGCGATGCGCATTGCGGGCGGCGGCATCCCACATCAGGCGCGGATCGAAGGCTTCGGCAGCAACGATGGTAACGAAGACCACCGCGCAGAAGGCGAGCGCGCCCGAGCCAGGCTCGATGGTCACCACCCGGCCGAACTGGACCAGCGCGCCCAGGAGCGATTCCATGAAAATGTCGACCATCGACCAACGCCCGACCCAGGCGACGATGTAGTAGAGCGTCGTGCGCTGGCGCAGGAGAACCGACGCACCGCGCTCGGTCGTCACCATCATGGTGGCGCCCAGCATGACCGCGAGCCCGATCAGCTTGAACATCGGCAC
>CANJHI010000196.1 GCA_947474005.1 Alphaproteobacteria bacterium
CTGTTCTCGATCGCCATCAGCCTGCCGCTGGCGGTCCTGTTGACGGCGTCGCCCGCGATCGCCTCGGCGATCTATCCATTCCTGGTGTGGACGCAGTCGGTGCCCAAGGTGGCGCTGGCGCCGATCCTGGTCGTGGTGCTGGGGTCCAACGAACTGCCGCGCATCGTGATCACGGTGCTGGTGGCCTTCTTCCCCCTGGTGATCTCCAGCGCCACCGGCCTGATGTCGGTGCCGCCTGAACTGATCGAGCTCAGCCGTGCCTGCCGCGCCTCGAAATGGAGCGAGCTTTGGCGGATACGTCTGCCCTACGCGATCCCGTTCATCTTCGCCGGCCTGAAGGTCGCGATCTCGCTCGCCGTGGTGGGTGCGGTGGTTGCGGAGTTCGTCAACGCCGATGCAGGCCTCGGCTTTCTTATCGTGACCTCGACCGCCTTCTTCAAGGTGCCGGTGGCCTTCGGGGCGCTCATAATACTGTCGATCATGGGCGTCGTGCTGTTCCAGATCGTAGTGATCGCCGAACGCGTGTTCTTCCCCTGGTCGAGCGGCAATGCAGCCGTCGCCTCCTGAGATGGCTTCCTAGAACGAGGACGTGAAATGGCTAAATCGCCGATGACTGTGATCCGTGGCGGACGGGTGGTCGACATCAAGGGCCATTCGGCGCCGCTGGCCGACATCCTGGTGAAGGACGACACGATCGCGGAGATCGGCACCAAGGTGGCGGCGCCTGATTCGGCCACGGTGATCGACGCCAAGGGAAAATTGCTGCATCCCGGCCTGATCAATGGCCACACCCACAGCCACGGCAACCTGGCCAAGGGCATGGTCGATGGCGTCACACTGGAACTCCTGCTGACGGCGGGCCCTTACATGAGCGGCGCGCGCACGCTCGAGGACAAGTACCTTTCCAGCCTGATCGGTGCGGCCGAGATGGTGATGAAGGGCTGCACCGCGGCCTACGACCTGGCGGCTGAATTCCCGATGCCGACGGCGGAGGGGCTGGCCGCGATCGGCCAAGCCTATGCCGACGTGGGCATGCGCGCGATGCTGGCGCCGATGGTGGCCGACACCAGCTTCTTTCAAGCGATCCCCGGGCTGATGGACCAGCTGCCGCCGCCGCTGCAGAAGGCGGTCGAGGCCTATCGCTTCTCGCCCCACAAAGCGAGCGTGGCGCAGATGAAGAAGGCACTACACGGCTGGAAGCTCGACCGCGCCGGCGTGCATCTCGCGGTCGCCCCCACCATCCCGCACCATTGCAGCCGCGAGTTCCTGCTGGCCTGCCTGAAACTCGCCAAGGATTACGACACCGGGCTGCACAGCCACGTCTCGGAATCGAAGGTGCAGGTGGTGGCGGGCTACCGGCTCTACGGCACGTCGCTCACGGCCTACATGGATTCGCTGGGTTTGGTGGGGCCGAAGTTCACCGTGGCACACGGCGTCTGGCTGGATGGCGACGACATGAAGCTGCTGGGCGACAAGGGCGCCTCGGTCTCGCACAATCCCGGCTCCAACATGGTGCTGGGCAACGGCATGGCCGACATGCGCGGCATGCTCGACGCCAAGGTGAACGTCGGCATCGGCACCGACGGCGCCTCGTGCTCGGACAACCAGAACATGTACGAGAACATGCGACTGGCCTCGATGGTCTCCAAGGTGCAGGGACCGGACAACAGGCTGTGGATCACGACCGAGGAGGTGCTGCATGCTGCCACCGCCGGCAGCGCCCGCGCGCTGAGGCTGGGCGACAGGATCGGCAAGCTCGAGGCGGGCTACAAAGCCGACATCGTCTTTCTCGACCTCGGCAACATCAACTGGATCCCGCTCAACGATCCGACCAACCAGATCGTGCACACCGAAGACGGCTCGGGCGTGCACTCGGTGATGATCGGCGGGCGCATGGTGATGGAGAACCGCAAGCTGCTGCTGATCGACATCGCCAAGGTCGCCAAGCAGGCGGAGCAGGCCAGGGAGCGGCTGGCGAAGGGCCGCAAGCCCGCCAAGGCGCTCTACGACAAGCTCGAGAAGATCGTGAACACCTTCTGCCCTGGTCTTGCCAAGCAGCCGCTGCACATCGACCGGTTCGGCGGCGCGCACTTCCATTACGGCAAGGGCGATGGCCACGGCCACGCCCACTAGAAGCCTACGCTAGTTCGCCGCCACGCCGATCAGGGAGTCGTGCAGCCACATCATCGCGACGTAGGCCACGGTGCCGATCGCGACCACGATGGCGTCGTTCAGCTTGAAGCCATCGACCGGGGCCGCACCCATGTCGCCGCGGCGCTTGAGCGCGATACGGTCGTAGACCGCCCAGACGAGCAGGCCGCCGAACAGCAGCATCGAGCCCAGGTCGCCGTTCACCAGCAGATGGGAGAGTGCCCAGGCCTTGACCGCCACCAGCATGGGATGGCGCAGCACCGATTTGATCTTGCCCGCCGGCGCATAGGCGGCGACGAGCGCCACGAAGGCGAACCACAGCAGGACGAGGGCGATGGGCTGGAAGATCGCCTGCGGCGGGTTCCAGACCTGGATGTAGCCGCCGCTGCGGTAGCTGCCGAAGCCCCAGACGATGAGCACGAGACCGGCAGCGGAGACCAGGGAGTAGAGGCCCTTGTAGCCGCCTTCACCCAGCCGGCCGATCATCGCCGCGCGGGTCTCGCGAAACGTCGTCAACGTGTGGATGCCGAGGAAGAGGACGAGACCGAGGATCAGGAGGGACATGGCGCCAGTGTATCACAGCCGGGTATCACAGCCGCTACCGGCTAACCGAGGTCCTCGGTCGAGGCCCGGGGGTCGTAGGCGGCATCGCAGCCCAGCACCTTGGTGAAGGTCTCGTCGACCAGTCGCGCGATATCGACGGGCTCGTTGCCGGCGGTGCCCACGGTGGCGAAGGCATTGGCGTCCCAGTCGACCAGCTCGAGTTCCATCTCCTCGAGACCCTCCATGGCGCCGCTCAGCTCCAGACGGGTGAGCGGCTCCTCGTGATAGGGATAGGGCGAGATATTGATCGAATCGGCCATGACCTGGATCGACACGTCGGTGCCGCCGGCATTCACGGCCTCGATCGTGCAGCACAGCATGCCGCTCTCGTTGGGTTGGCCGTAGATGTCGGCGATGGCCGCCACGATCGCATCGACCTGACGCTGAGGCATTCTGTCGTCTCCTGATCGACCTTGATTCCGGGCCTGGCGAACTCTGCAACGATTACCGGATATCATGGTTTCACACAGCCAACCGGGCAACCTCTGGATCGGCGCCCCGTTACTTCTGGACCGTCCTGTTCACAGTGCTTCCAGAGGGCATCATGCGACGGCTAATCGCCATTTTTCTGTCGGCTTTTCTCCTTGCGGGCGGCCCGGTGCTGGCCCAGCAGCAACTGGCCCTCGGCCCCACCCAGCGCTCCGCGTCGGCGGTGCCCGATTCGGTGCAGATCAGCTGGACGGCGCCCTGCGACGGCGGCGGCTGGCTGTTCGATACCGAAGCCGGATGCCGGATGTGGGATTGGCATCCCGAGCCCAGCGACAAGGCGGTGTGGAACGGCGCCTGGCGCGACGGCCTGAAGCACGGTCCTGGCGTCGTGCAGTGGACCGAGCACGGCCAGGCGATCGACCGGTTCGAGGGCAGCTACCGCTTCGGCCGGCGCGAAGGCTTCGGCCGCTATGTCTGGAACAAGGATAATCGTTTCGAGGGAAATTATGCCGACGACGTTCCCAATGGCTACGGCACGGTGCAGCTTGCCGGCCAGACGCTGTCGGGGCACTGGCATAACGGCTGTCTGGCGGTCGACGGCCGCGTGGTGGCGATCGGCGTGCCGCGCGCGTCGTGCACGCCGGGCGAGGAGCAGCCGCTCAGGGCGGCGCAGCGGTAAGCCGGTTTCAGCCCGGGCTCGGGACGTCGGTCCGGCCGAAAGACTTCACCTTGCCGTCGTCGTAACAGACGTAATAGCGGTTGGAGAGGGTCCACGGTGTGCGGTTCCAGAAGTCCTTCAGCACCGTGTAGTACGAACATTGCGAGCCGGGCGCGTGGGCCACCGTCTCGGGCTCGCCGAGAATGGTCTGCACCTGATCGGGACTCATGCCGGCGCGGACCTGATCCACGGTCGAGGCGGTGACGCAGCCAGTGAGCAGGCTGGCCACTAGAACCATCGCGGCAATCCGCTTCAGGGGGTGCTCCATCGGTGCATTTTGCGCCAGGGGCGATGGCGCGAAAAGCCCCCAGATCAGATCTCTAGATCAGATAGAGGGCGATCCCGATCAGCCCGCTCGCCACGATCGGGATGGCGGGATTGATCTTGGTCAGCATCAGCAGCGCGAAGACGCCAATGGCGAGCGCCACGGTCAGGGTATTGGTGAGCGCGCCGCGGGCCAGCACGATGCCGCCGGCCAGTACCAAGCCGACCGAAACAGAGCCCAGGCCGCGCTGAACCGCAGGCCGCCACGGCCAGTCGGCGAGGCGGTTCCACAGCCGGCCGATCCCGAAGGTCAGGAGGCCGGTCGGCAGGATGAAGGCCACCAGCACGACCGCGGCACCGGGCAGGCCCGCGACCTGGGCGCCGATCGAGGCCACCATCATCATGTTGGGGCCGGGCGCGAGCTGGCCGAGGCTGTAGTAGTGCATCAGCTCGGGGAACGTGACCCAGTGATAAGTGTCGACCGTGAGAGATTTCAGCTCCGGGAACGCGGCCATGCCGCCGCCCACCGTCAGCAGGGAGAGGTAGCCAAACACCGCGGCCAGATCGAGGAGCTGCTTCATGGGTGATCCTTGAAGTGCGGATCCACGGGCTTAGGCGCAGTGCCTTTGCGCGGTCGGTGCCACCAGATGGCCAGCGCGCCGACGCCGAGCAAGGCAACGAGCACCGGCACATGCAGGAAGGCGACCAGTACGGCCGTCAGCACCACGAAGGCATAGTCGGCAATCTCGCCCAGCACCTTGGCGCCCAGCTGCACCAGCACGACGGTGATCAGTCCGACGGCACCGGCTGCGATGGCATGCAGGAAGGCCTTCGATATCGGGTCGTCGCCGCCGATTCCGACGGCGAATGCCGCGGCGGTCATCAGCGCGGCGCCGGGCAGGCACATGCCGAGAGCGGCGAAGAAGGCGCCCGGCCAGCCGCGCAGCCGGTCGCCGGACAGGATCGACATGTTGGTGGCGTTGAGGCCGGGCAGGCTCTGGCTGATCGCCATCAGCTCGACAAAGGTCTCGTCGTCGAGCCAGCGGTAGTGACTCACCAGCCCGGTGCGGAGATAGGCGATGACGCCGCCGCCGAGGCTGGTGGCGCCCATCGTCAGAAACGCCAGGAAGAGGCGCCACAGCGTGGGCGGCGGGGCGACCGGAAGCTTCGGGCCCTTCGGGGTAGCGGCGTGGGCGTTCATTCGTGGGCTTGCGGTGGATTACCTTTTAGGCGGTAGACCGCGCCGGTCTTGGTCGTGGTGAGCGCCAGCCAGTCGCCCGCGATCTGCTGCAGTTCGAGGAAGAAGTGCTCGCAGGCCAGCAGCGCCTTGTGGCTGATGTCGTTCGGCCCCGGAAAGCGGAGCTGGTAGGCGAATTCGCCGACGAAGGCGTGGTGGTCGCCGCGGGCGCGCCACAGGCCGAGATTGGCGGTCGCCGCGGTGTGATGGCCGAAATCGAGGAAGCAGATGTCCTGCAGCAGTTCCTCGACGATGGTCTGGTTGACCAGTGAGACATCGTCGGGCCCCTCGCAGGAGATCACCGACAGGGCCGGGAAGATCTGGGTGAGTTCCGGCAGCGACATGTGGCCGAGCGACGACATCACGATGCGTGCCGCCTGCGGCGCCTGGCTCAAGCCAAACTCGACATTGTGCGACAGCAGGCGCCGCATGCCGCCGATGCGGTCCTTGAGCGGCATGATCTCGAGCTTGAACTTGATCTTATACTTGCCATCGATGTGCGGCCGCACGTCGATGGCCTGGGCCTTCGCCATGTCGTCGCTGCGGTACTTGAAGACGATCTCGGGATCGCCGATCGCGAAGCCGTCCTCGTAGGCGATGCGCCGCCGGCAGATGAACGAGTTGTTGTAGAGGTGGTAGTCGCCGGTATCGAGGAACAGGACCTCGCGCACCTCGGGCCGCTGCTGCGATTTGGGCGTGTGCTGATAGCCGACGCCGGTCGCCGCGGCGGCGCGCTGCACGAGGGCCGCGAACTCCTTGAACACGTGGGCCGAGGTGAAGCGTTCGGGCTTCAGGATCAATTTGCACTGCAGATAGCCCAGCTCGTCGCAGCGCTGGCCGTCGGCGTAGGTGCCGGCGTATTGTTCGGCCAGCCAAGTTTTGAGAGCCGATTCTTTGTTTTCGTTTGCCATGCAGCCTCCCTGCTGGAGCGTAACGCGTTGCCGTCATGCTGTCATCCGAGCCGGTTGTCGGCCAACGGCCCGAGGTGACGGAATGCACGTTGCCCACCGGGCGACGAGGATCGATCATGGTCCCATGCTCGCCAATCTCGCGCTCGCCACCTTCATGGTCAGCCTGACCGTTTCCGTTCACCTGGGTGGCCTGCTCGGGCTCCTGTGGATTCTACGCGATCGCGCGCACCGGCTGCGACCGCACGAAAGCCGCGTCGGCCAGCTTGCCGTCATCCTGCTCGTCGTCCTGGGCCTCGTCGCCATCCATACGGTCGAGATCTGGCTCTATGGCCTCGCCTTCTGGGCGATCGGCGCGGTCCACGACTTCGAATCGGCGCTATATTTCTCGACCGTGACCTTCACCACGCTCGGCTACGGCGACATCGTGCTGGACGGGAAATGGCGGCTGTTCGGCGCCATCGAGGCGGGCAACGGACTGATCCTGTTCGGCTGGTCGACGGCGTTCCTGCTCTCCATCACCGGCCGCCTCCGGATGCTGGAACACGATTGGCTGGAACGGCCGGAATGATCTCGAGACGCCGATGAGGACGCCTATGAGAAAGTCTCGCCCTGATGTGCTGGCGGGGATGCTGGCGCAGGGCCGGACGATGCGCTAGTTCCGAAGCCATGCAAACCGACACTCGTTTCCTGCCGCCGGGCCTTGGCGCCTCGCTGAGCGGCCCGATCGGGACTTTGCCCGAATCGCCGATCTCCGACGTCGCCATGAGCGTGTTCGGCGACCCCGACGTCGTGCCGCTGTGGTTCGGCGAGGGCGACCTCGTGACACCCGACTTCGTGCGCGACGCAGCGGCCAAGGCCCTGCAGGCGGGCGAGACCTTTTACACTTGGCAGCGTGGCATTCCGCCGTTGCGCGCCGCCCTCAGCGCCTACACCGAGCGGCTCTATGGCATCAAGTGCCCGGTCGACCGCATCAGCGTCACGACCGGTGGCATGCAGGCGATCCTGCTGTCGGTTCAGATGCTGGTCGATCCCGGCGACAACGTGGTGATCATCTCGCCGATCTGGCCCAACATCACCTCGGCCACCAAGCTGATGCGCGGCGTGCCGAAATACGTGGCACTCGAACGGACGAAGCTCGGCGGCTGGACGCTCGACCTCCAGCGCGTGTTCGACGCCGTCGACGAGCGCACGCGGGCGATCTTCGTCAACTCGCCGGGCAATCCGACCGGCTGGATGATGTCGTCGGACGAGCAGCGCGCGCTGCTCGACTTCGCCCGCAAGCGCGGCCTCTGGATCATGGCCGACGAGGTCTATGCCCGCCTGATCTACACCAAGCGGCCCGACGGTCGGCAGGTGGCGCCGTCCTTCCTGGAACACGCCGGTCCCGACGATCCGCTGATCGTGCTCAACAGCTTCTCCAAGCCGTGGGCGATGACCGGCTGGCGCCTGGGTTGGCTCACGCATCCGGCCCAGCTCGGCGACCAGATCGCCAAGCTCGTCCAGATCAACACCTCGGGCGCGCCGGCGTTCC
This sequence comes from Alphaproteobacteria bacterium, assembly GCA_947474005.1. Lineage (GTDB taxonomy): Bacteria > Pseudomonadota > Alphaproteobacteria > Reyranellales > Reyranellaceae > Reyranella. The sequence continues at coordinate 7,845 of CANJHI010000196.1, forward strand.
TGCAGAGGGGCGCGGTCGCGGCGATCGAGAAGGGCGACGATTTCCTGGCCCAGATGGTCGAGCGCTGCCGGGCCGGCGGCGAGCAGGTCTTCCAGCGCCTGTCGGGCCTGCCCAAGGTCACCATCGCGCGGCCGGAAGCGGCCTTTTACGCCTTCTTCTCCGTCGACGGCGTCGACGACACCATGGCCTTCTGCAAGAAGCTGGCGAAGGAATACAAGGTCGGCCTGGCGCCCGGCGAAGCCTTCGGGCCGGGTGGTACCGGCAATATCCGGCTCTGCTTCGCCTCTGGTGCAGAGCGACTGAGCAAGGGCCTCGATCGCATCGAAGCGGCGATCAAGGCGCTATAGTAGCCATACGATAGATCGGGATGACAAAATATTGTCATCTCGAGGTCAAAGGCCGAGGGATCTTTCACTCGGCCTCAAGGATCCCTCGCTGCGCTCGGGATGACAATGGTATCCGAAACTCCCGCCATCAGTGTCCGGCATCTGCGCAAGATGTACGGCGAGGTCGTCGCGGTCGACGACCTGACCTTCACGGTGCCGCGCGGCACCGTGCTCGGGCTGCTGGGCGGCAACGGGGCGGGCAAGACCACCACCATCGCCATGCTGCTCGGCTTGCTGGAGCCGACATCCGGCCAGATCGAGGTGCTGGGCGTCGACATGCTGAAGCGGCGCTACGCGGCCCTGCCGCGCATGAATTTTTCCTCGCCCTACGTCGACCTGCCGCATCGCCTTACGGTGCGGCAGAACCTGCTGTTCTACGGCCGCCTGTATGGCGTGAAGCAGGTCAACCAGCGCATCGAGGAGATCGCCGAGCGGATGCAGATCTCGGAGTTCCTCGGCCGTCCGGCAGGCAAGCTCTCGGCCGGCCAGAAAACACGCGTGGCGCTGGCCAAGGCGCTGATCAACCGGCCCGATGTGCTGCTGCTCGACGAACCGACCGCTTCGCTCGACCCGGATACCGCAGATTGGGTGCGCAGCTATCTCAAGGAATACCAGGGCGAGACCCACGCCACGATCCTGCTCGCCTCGCACAACATGAGCGAGGTCGAGCGTCTTTGCGACGATGTGATCCTGCTGCAGTCCGGCCGCGTGTTCGAGCGCGGCAGCCCGCGCGAGCTGATCGAACGGTTCGGCCGCGAGGACATGGAAGAGGTGTTCCTCGACATGGCGCGCGGCCGCGGCCGTGGACTCGAGGTGCTGAAGAAGGGGGAGGCCGCGTCGTGATCGGCTCCATCGAGAGGATCTATGCCCTGGTGATGCGCCACGTCTGGATCTGGCGCAGCTCGATCATGCGGCTGGTCGATTCGATTTATTGGCCGGCCGTGCAGATGGTGATGTGGGGCTTCATGACCCAGTACCTGCTGCCGCAGGCCTCGTTCATCGCCCAGGCGGCGGGCGTGCTGTTGTCGGGCCTGCTGTTGTGGGAAGTGGTCGTGCGCGGCAATCTCTCGCTCTCGATCGCCTTCCTGGAGGAGATGTGGTCGCGCAACCTCGGCCATCTGTTCGTGAGCCCGATCCGGTCGTGGGAGATGGCGACCGGCATCATCATCGCTGCCCTCCTGCGCACGCTGCTGGGGCTGATCCCGGTGTCGCTGATGGCCTGGGCCTTCTTCGGCTACAACATCTATTCGCTCGGCCTGCCGCTGGTGGCCTTCTTCGCCATCCTGCAGATGTTCTCGTGGTCGATCGGGCTCGCCATGTCCGGCATGATCATGCGGGTCGGCCAGAGCGCGGAGAGCTTCGCCTGGGCCGCCGTATTCATCCTGATGCCGGTGAGTGGCGTCTATTATCCGGTAACGGTGCTCCCGCACTGGATGCAGGTGATCGCCTGGGGCCTGCCGCCGGCCTATGTCTTCGAGGGCATGCGCTCCATCCTGGCGGAGAAGACCGTTCATTGGGACATGCTCGCCATCGCCTTCGGCCTGTCGGTGGTCTATCTGGTGATCGGTTTTCAGATCTTCCAATGGTTCTTCCGCGCGTCGCGTCGCGCCGGTACGCTGCTGGGCCAGGGCGAGTAGTGAGTTAATAGAAGAAGACACTAGTGTCCCAACGTTAATCGAATACACTGCTGTCCGGCAATTTTGCCGAGGGTGTAGGGTATCGCACTGATAAAGAAGGAGAAAACGGATTTTAGGGGTGTCACCGACTTGAATGCCGATTTGAGAAACTGGGTTTTTTCGGCCTCGGGGTTTCTCAATGTTCACCGGCA
>CANJHI010000197.1 GCA_947474005.1 Alphaproteobacteria bacterium
TGGCCGACCAGGATGGCGTGGCCCGTCGGCGCCGCGGCCGTCTCGCCCGCGGCGGGCGGGGCGGGCACGCGCGCCTTGGCCTCGGCGGTGGTGGCGCGCTTCGTCATGCGATCGAGCAGCAGGAAGATCAGGGGATTGATCAGGATCGAGAGCAGGGCGCCGGCCACGATCAGGTCACGGCCGCGCTCCGGCATGATCCCGAGCTGGACGCCCAGCACGGCCAGGATAAAGGAGAACTCGCCGATCTGGGCCAGGGCGGCGGCGATCGTGAGCGCCACCACGTTGGTATGGCCGAAGGCCCGCACGATCAGGTAGGCCGCCGCCGACTTGCCGAAGACGATGATCAGGAAGGTCGCCAGCACCGTCAGCGGCTCGGACACCAGTACGACGGGATTGAACAGCATGCCGACGGAAACGAAGAACAGCACGGCGAAGGCGTCGCGCAGCGGCAGCGTCTCGCGCGCCGCCTGCTGGCTGAGCTCCGATTCCGCCAGCACCATGCCGGCGAAGAAGGCACCCAGCGCGAAGGAGACGGCGAAGAGATGCGTGGCGCCGAAGGCGACGCCGAGCGCGATCGCCAGCACGGCGAGGCGGAACAGCTCGCGCGAGCCGGTGTGCGCGACATAGTGCAGAAGCCAGGGGATGGCCTTGCGGCCGATCACCAGCATGAGGGCGACGAAAGCCGAGACTTTCAGCGCCGTGACGCCCAGTGTCCCCCACAGGCCGGTAACGCCGAGCAGGTTTTCCAGCCAGCCGCCCGTCGGCGTGGCGACCGCCGTGCCGCCCAGCAGGCCGGCCAGCGGCGGGATCAGGACGAGGGTGAGCACCATCACCAGGTCCTCGACGATCAGCCAGCCGACGGCGATGCGGCCACGGTCGGTCTCGACCAGGCGGCGGTCTTGCAGCGCGCGCAGCAGCACGACCGTACTAGCGACCGAAAGTGCCAGGCCAAACACGAGGCCGGCGCCCAGCGGCCAGCCCAGTACCATCGCCAGGCCCACGCCCATCGCCGTCGCCACCGCGATCTGGCCGAGCGCACCCGGCACCGCGATGGTCTTCACCGCCAGCAGGTCTTTCAGCGAGAAATGCAGGCCGACGCCGAACATCAGCAAGATGACGCCCAGCTCGGCCAGCTCGGTGGCGAGCTTGCCGTCGGCAACGTAGCCCGGCGTGAACGGGCCGATCACCACGCCGGCCATCAGGTAGCCCGCGATGGCGGGCAGGCGCAGCCGTTGGGCGATGAGGCCGAAGATGAACGCGAGGCCGAGGCCGGCGACGATGGTGGCGATCAGGGGCGTGTCGTGCGGCAGAACTCTCTCCTCACGGCGAAGAAGCGACCCGACCTATATCGTGGCTATGTATTCTTTGCGCAACCAAGCCATGTTGCGCGCGACCACGAGTGGCCCGCCAGTTCACCGCGGCGAGCGCGGCGGCGGACGGCGATCGGCTTCGAGGAGCGCGCTGTCGACGAGGTCGCCGACGAGGTCCTGGCCGTGGCGGCGTGCATCCGCGGCCAGCGCCCGGTTGACCGAGCCGATGCGCTTGGACCGGGTGCCCTTGCCGTCCAGCCAGACGACGATCTCGTCGCCCTTTTCACCGTGATGCGTGGAGAGCCGCAGCGGGTCTGGCCGAAGGGGATGGGGCCGGCCTGCCGGACGCTTCGGCGGGGCGGGGAGCGTCCTGCTTCGTGGGGCCTTGCTGGTGGGCTTCTTCATCTGATGTCTTATGTAGCCAACCGCCGGCCTGCCCGCCAGCCGCGCTAGGTCGCAGCCTGTGGATTTGATAAAAATATCAATGAAAACAATGTATTAAGGTAATTTTCTCACTTGTATTAGAAAGTGGAGGAGGGCCGTGGCGGCAGTCGTATCTGAAACATGAAGATTTTAAGAAAAGACCAATTAAATCATTATCTTGTCACAGCATATTCACTCGATAGACAAGGTGGGCCGCGCCTAATGCGGGCATGCAGCCGACCGAAATCGCCGACACTTTGGACCGCTTCCAGTGGGAAGCCCTGCGGGCGCTTTGCCTGCCCTCGCCGGACGCTCGCCGCCTGAACGGGCCCGCCGTCGCGCGGCTTCTGAAAGAGGACCTGCTCGAACTCCACGACGACCGCCCCTCGCTCACGGCCAAGGGACGCCGGGTGATTGTCTGCGGCTCACCGCTGCTATGGAATTCGTAGAAGCGACCTGCTAAAAGCCCGGCCGTTCTCGGGGAGTAACCGTCCGCATCTCCCGCGGAGCCTGCGTCAACAAACTTGGCTTCGGCCATGGCGCCGGCGACGGACCCAAAAGTCCGAATTGGCCAGACCGACGACAGAGGATCCCGGACCGGGTCGACGGGGGTTCTGTGTCGTCGCGCAGCTTCGGCCCCCGGATGTCATCAATGGAAGCCCTGCTCACCTCCACCGCCGTCGTCGCCATCGCCGAGATCGGCGACAAGACCCAGCTCCTGGCCATCGTGCTGGCCGCCCGCTTTCGCAAGCCGCTGCCTATCGTGCTCGGCATCCTGGCCGCGACGCTCCTCAATCACGCACTCGCCGCCGGCTTCGGCTACCTGATCGCCCAGTGGCTGACCGGCCGCACCTTCCAGATCGTGCTGGGTGCTGCCTTCGTCGCCATGGCCGCCTGGGCGCTGATCCCCGACAAGGAGGACGAGGGCGCGGCCCAGCGCTCCGCGGGCGGCGTGTTTCTCACCACGCTGGTGGCCTTCTTCCTGGTCGAGATCGGGGACAAGACGCAGATCGCCACCTCGCTGCTGGCCGCCAAGTTCCAGAGCGTGGCGCTGGTCACCGTGGGCACGACGGCGGGCATGATGTTGGCCAACGTGCCGGCGGTGTTTTTGGGCGAGGTGGTGACGCGGATCGTGCCGATGAAGGTCGTGCGCACCGCCGCCGCTGTCGTCTTCGGCGTGATCGGCCTCTGGATCATACTGGTCGCCCCCGACATGCCCGGCATGACCAACCCGTCGGGGCTTTAGGGTGCGCACAGGCGCGTTCGATCTAAGCCGAGCTCGGCAAGGGCCCTCCAAGCGACACCAGCCAGTGGCGCGCCTTCTGGCGCGTCGCGAAGATCCGCATCGGACGATCGGCTGCGGCGAGCATGCCGAGGATAGGCAGCACGACTTCGGCCTTCTCGTCTGGCAGGACGACGGCCAGAGGCCCCATCGGTCCCAACTCATGATGGGCCCTCATGCGCACGCCCAGTGCCAGCAGGTCCTGAGGTCCCATGGCCGTGTCACCATCACAGCCATCGAAAAGTTTCCGATATGTCATCGCCGCGCACGACGCCATCTCATCGAGCAACTGTTCAACCTCCGGACGGCTCACATCACCCTTGGCAACGACGCTGACGAAGTGAAATTCGGAATCGATGGTCCAATGGAGAGGCATATTTCTTGGGCTCCGGGCCCCCAAAGCTACACATGATGCGGGTCGGCCATTCGCAATCTGTAGAAGTTTTGATGTCACGGTTGAAGATCAACTGACGGTCCCGTTTCGAAAGCGCGCGTATGAAATGGTTCTCATTGCGAGTTGCTCGCAGCGGGCCGCCAAGATGCTGGCACTATGCTGGCGCCGGGGCCGGGCAGCTTCTATATATAGGATGTTGACAGGAAAATCATATCCTCTATATTTCCTCCTATCGCAACCCGCGCCGAAAGGTGAGAAGAGGAGGCCTCCCCCATGACGATGACCGCCCGACAAGCCCTGGATACGCTCAACTTCTACGGCGCCGATGCGCGCCTGCCGCCGCCCTACGACAAGCTCTCGCACTCCGAGATCACCGCCCTTGCGCGCGAAGAGGATCTACCCGCCCAGGAGGAGCGCGAACGCATCGCCTCGGAGCAGCGCATCGCCAACGCGCCCAATGCGCTGCGCCGTGTGCTGCAGGAGCCGCCCAAGCGGCCGACGCCCAAGCGGCTGCAAACCTATTTCCTGCGCCAGTTCGAGCGCTCGGGTTCGGTGAGCGATGCGGCGGCCCGCACCGGCGTCACGACGCGCACCGTGCAGCGCTGGCGGGCCACCAATCCGGCCTTCGCCGAGCGTTACAATACCCTGCTGGCGCATCGCGCCGAGGTGCTGGAGGAATTGGCGCTGCAGCGCGCCGCCGCGTCCGAGAAGTCGGCACGCTTCTATCGCGGCAAGCAGGTCGCCACCGTCGAGCGCCACGACAACTCCATGCTGATGCGGGTACTGAACCGCTTCGACCGGGCGCGCGAGCGTGAGCAGGCCAAGCGCGACATGGATGCCGAGGTCGAGCGCCGGGTCGCCGCCGAGAAGGCGCAACTGCTGCGCAACGAGCAGGCCTACCGCGAGAGCATCGAGCGCACCTTCGGCTATCGCGTCGAGGCGGAAGTGCGGAAACGGATTTCCGAAATGTCGCCTTCCATGCGACTCCCCGAGCGGCCGTTCGGCGGCGGATAAGCGAGGCCTGCCAAGGGTTTGCACCGCGAGAGGGCAGCGGCGAACGGGGCCGATCCGGATTTTCGATTCGTCGCGTTTCATGCGACACAGAAGGCCGCTTTTTTTGGAGGAACGCGCTATGGCATCGCCGCTTTTCGACCTCACGGGCAAGGTCGCCGTCGTCACCGGCTCGAGCAAGGGCATCGGCAAGTCCATCGCGATGCATCTGGCGCTGTCGGGCGCCAAGGTCGTGGTGTCGTCGCGCAAGGCCCCGGCCTGCGAGGAGGCGGCGGCCGAGATCCGCGCCGCCGGCGGCCACGCCACGGTCATTCCCTGCAACATCTCCGACAAGGCCCAGGTCGAGCGGCTGATTGCCGAGACCCAGAAGCAGCTCGGCCCGGTCGACGTGATGGTGTGCAATGCGGCGTCCAATCCCTACTACGGGCCGAACGAGAAGCTGCCCGACGACACCTTCATGAAGGTGATGCACAACAACATCCTCTCCAACATGTGGCTGGTGAACCTCTGCCTGCCCGACATGCGGGCGAAGAAAGATGGGTCGATCATCATCGTTTCGTCGATCGGCGGCGTGCGCGGCTCGGCGGTGATCGGCGCCTACTGCATCTCCAAGGCGGCCGACATGCAGCTCGCGCGCAACCTCGCGCTCGAATACGGGCCCGACAACATCCGCGTGAACACCATCGCGCCCGGCCTGGTGAAGACCGACTTCGCCAAGGCGCTGTGGGACGATCCCAAGTATCTCGAAAAGCGTCTCGCGACCGCGCCGCTGCGGCGCATCGGCGAGCCCGACGACATCGCGGGCCTGGCCGTGTTGCTCGCGGGCAAGGCCGGCGCCTTCATCACCGGCCAGACCCTGATCGCCGATGCGGGGGTGACGATCGGGGGGTAGTCTTTCAAAGCGGACCGCGGGCCTCCAGGCCCGCGGTCCGCTGACAGGGAGGAAACAACAATGAAGCGCATAAGCGTATTGATCGGGGTCCTCAGCGTCCTCTTTGCGACGACCGCCGGCGCGCAGCCCTATCCCAACAAGCCGGTGCGGATCGTGGCGCCGTTCCCGCCGGGCGGCGTCGCCGACGTGCTGGCGCGGGCGCTGCAGCCCGGCCTGCAGGAGGCGCTGGGCCAGCAGGTCATCATCGACAACAAGCCGGGTGCCGGCGGCAACATCGGCGCCGAGATCGTCGCCAAGGCCGATCCCGACGGCTACACGCTGCTGCTGGCCTCGGCCGGCATCCTCACCATCAACGAGTTCCTGTACTCGAAGATGCCGTTCGACCCGGCCAAGGCTTTCGCGCCCATCGCGATCGTGGGCGACATGCCCAACATCGTGGTGGTGAACCCGAAGACGGGCCTGAAAACGCTGAAGGAGCTGATCGACAAGGCCAAGGCGGAACCCGGCAAGCTCAACTTCGGCTCGGCCGGCAATGGCACCACGACGCATCTCGCCGTGGTGCTGCTGGAGCAGGCAGCCAAGATCAAGCTCGCCCACGTGCCCTACAAGGGCGCGGCGCCCGCGGTGCAGGATCTCGTCGCCGGCCAGATCGACGGCCTGGTCGACAACCCGCCGCTGGTGCTGGGCCACATCAAGAGCGGCACGCTGACGGCGCTCGCCTGGGCCGCGCCGCAGCGCATGGCGATCCTGCCCGACGTGCCGACGGCGGCGGAAGCCGGCTTGCCGGGCTTCGAGGCCTCGTCGTGGTTCGCCCTCGTCGCGCCCGCGGGAACGCCGAAGGAGATCGTGGACCGGCTCAACTTGGAGACCGTGAAAATCCTGAAGGACCAGAAGATGGTCGAGCTGTTCGCCGGCCGCGGCGTGCGGCTGGTGGCCGACTCGGTGGCGTCGTTCACCGCGTTCATCCCGCCCGAGCGCGCCCGCTGGGCCGAGATCGTCAAAGCCTCCGGCGTGAAGTTGGATTGATGAGCCTCTACCAGGTCCAGAAGCTGATCTACGAGCTCAACCGCGATCCGCGCACCCGCGAGCGGTTTTCCGCGGGCCGCGACGCGATGCTGGCGGAGTATCAGCTGACGGACGAGGAGAAGGGCGCGCTCATAAAACCCGACATCGGGCTGCTCTACGTGCTGGGCGTGAACGGCCAGCTGCTGATGCACTTCGCGGCGCTGCATCGGATCGAATGGCCAGATTATCTCGAGCGCATGCGGCAGGGCTTGAAGGATCACGGTGCGGTGCGCGAAGGCGTCTACGCCGCCACCGGTTACGAGGGCGTCGAGGCACACGACGCCCGCTTGAAAAGTGAACGGGAGAAACGCTGATGCCCCTAGTCTATTGCGGCGCCTGCAGCCACGCCCCGGGCATCACCGCCCGCGCCGACCGCGCCGACACCCAGACGCGCGAGGCGCTCGAGTCGGCGTTCGGGCGCATGGGCGACGAGATCCGCGCCACCAAGCCCGACGCGCTGGTAGTGATCGCGGCCGAGCACTTCGCCAACTTCTTCATGAACAACATGCCGGCCTTCGCCATGGGCATGGCCGATTCCTACGAAGGGCCGATCGAGGACGAGGCGTTTCTGCGCATCAAGCGCACGACGGTGCCGGGCAACAAGGCGCTGTCTAAAAGGCTGATCGAGCGCGTGATGCAGACGGTCGACGTGGCCTACGCCGAGGAGTGGAAGTTCGACCACGGGATCTCCGTGCCGCTGCATTTCCTGACGCCCGACTACGATCTCCCGATCATCCCGGCCAACATCAACTGCCAGGGCCCGCCGCTGGCGCCGCTCGCGCGCGCCTGGGCCTTCGGCGAGGCGTTGCGCGCAGCAGCGGATTCCGTGCCCGAGCGCATCGCCCTGATCGGTACCGGCGGCATCTCGCATTGGCCGGCGACGCCCGATTCGGGAAAGATCAACCAGGACTGGGACCAGGAGTTCCTGCGCCGCTGGACAGCCAACGACCGCGAAGCACTGCTCTCCTACACCGACGCCGAGACCTATCGAGACGCGGGCCAGGGCGGCTTCGAGATCAGGACGTTCATTGCCGCGGCGGCGGCGGCCAAGGGCGCCAAGGGCACGGTGCAGTTCTGCGAGCCGGTGCCGGTCTTTGCCGTCAGCTGCACCATCGCGCGGATGGCGGTCGCGGCTTAAGGCTTCTTGCGGAAGGTGACGACCAGCACGTCGCGATAGGCGGGGAGCGCGAGGTTCTCGGGTTCGACGGGCGTGACGCCGTGGTAGCAGCGGCGGTCGTCGACCAGGGCGGCGTCGAGCGGGTCGGTCAGGGTGAAGCTGCCCAGCGCGCGCTTGTCGAGGTCGTGCACGGTCGTGGTGCCGCTGGCGATATTGCGGCGGGTGACGAGCAGCACCAGCACGTAGTCGACGCCGTCGCGGTGCATGCCTTCGGGCGTCGGCTTGCCATGCTGGCCAGGCTTGGCCTCGATGCGGAACTGATGGACCTCGGCGTGCCAGCGCTCGGCGTCGGGCGCCAGCTTGCTGAAGAGGGCGCGGCAGTATTCGAGGATCGTGCGCATCGAGGCGCCCTCGCCGATCTCGTCGGAGACCGGCTTGAACCAGCGTTCGATGCCGCCGTTCAGCGTGTTGTAGTCGAGCCCCTGGTAGTGCGGCTGGTGCGGGGCGCGCACGATCGGGCCCTGGCGCTGGGCGGTATAGACGCCGAAGCGCCGGCGGCGGTAGCGGCCGCCGTCGCCCATGTAGGTGTCGACGTCGAGGTCGCCCCAGCTCTCGGTGAAGGCGGGCCAATCGGCCAGCGTGCCGAAGCGGGCAAAAGCCGTCCGCATGTCGGAGGCTTCGACGAAGGCATATCCCGCGCGCGCGATGGCGCTGCGGATGCCCGAGGCGTTTTGCAGGCCGGTACCGATCTCGCTCATGGAGGTGAGCGTATCACCGACGCGCGCGTCCGCCACATGAGCTAAAGTCGGGGCCGACCCGGAGGAAAACGATGGCATATGCGACCACTGACGACGGTGTGAGGCTCTGGTTCGAGGAGACGGGCTCCGGCGCACCGGTGATCTTCGTCCACGAGTTCGCCGCCGACCACCGCTCGTGGGAGGCGCAGATGCGCCACTTCGGCCAGCGCTACCGCTGCATCACCTTCGGCGCCCGCGGCTACCCGCCGTCGGACGTGCCGGAAAAGCCGTCGAGCTACTCGCAGGTCCGCGCTACCGACGACATCCTGGCAGTGCTGGACCACCTGAAGATCCCGGCGGCGCACGTCGTCGGCCTGTCGATGGGCGGCTTCGCCACGCTGCACTTCGGCTTCCGTCACCCCACGCGCGCACTGTCGCTGGTCGTGGCCGGCGTCGGCTACGGCGCCGAGAAGGAGCAGCAGGCGAAGTTCAAGTCGGAGGTCGAGGTCGTGGCCAGGTCGCTGCTGGAGGAGGGCATGGTAGCCTTCGCGGCCAAGTACGCCTACGGGCCCACGCGCGTGCAGTTCGAGAACAAGGAGCCGCGCGGCTTCGCCCAGTTCAAGAAGGAGCTGGGCGAGCATTCGGCGCTGGGCTCGGCCAACACCCAGCTTGGCGTGCAGGGTGCCCGGCCCTCGCTCTACGACCTGGTCGACAGGATGCGCGCCATGACGGTGCCGACGCTGGTGCTGACCGGCGATGAGGACTGGCCGTGTCTCGCGCCCTCGCTGCTGCTGAAGCGCGAGATCCCTTCGGCGGCGTTGGCGGTGATGCCCAACTGCGGCCACACCATCAACCTGGAGGACCCCGACCTGTTCAACCGGATCGTCGGCGACTTCATCGTCCAGGTGCAGGCCGGCCGCTGGCCCAAGCGCGACCCGCGCGCCATGAGCACGTCGATCACGGGGATGAAGAGTTAGGCCGCCGCCTTATGCCGTGAGCCCGCCGTCGCAGACGAATTCGGAGCCGGTCGAGAAGGTCGATTCGTCCGACAGCAGGAACAGGATCATCGCGGCCACTTCCTCCGGCCGGCCGAGGCGGCCCAAGGGATGTAGCTCCTCAAGCGACTGGCGGCCGGTCATGTTGCCGGCGTTCTGCTCGAGCCGCGGCGCGATCATCGGCGTGTCGATGTAGCCCGGATGCACCGAGTTGCAGCGGATGTTGTATTTCATCTGGGCGCAATGCAGCGCCACGTTCTTGGTGAGCGTCCGTACCGCGCCCTTGCTGGCGGAATAGGCCATGGCATGGGCGGCGCCGCGCAAGCCGAGCACCGAGGAGATGTTCACGATCGAGCCGCCGCCCGCCGCCTTCATCACGCCGATGGCGGACTTGCAGCCGAGGAACGTGCCCAGCGAATTGATGTCGTTGATGCGGCGGTATTCTTCGAGCGTGCAGTCCTCGATGGTGTTGCGCACGCCGACGCCGGCGGCGTTCAGCAGCCCATGAAGAGCGCCGAACTTCTCGGTCGCCGCGGCGACGGCGGCCTGCCAGCTCGGCTCCTGGACGACATCGAGCGGCACGAAGTGCGCGGCCGGGCCCAGTTCCCGGGCGAGCGCTCGGCCCTTGGCCTCGTCGCGGTCGGCCA
>CANJHI010000198.1 GCA_947474005.1 Alphaproteobacteria bacterium
GGCCGCACCCGCCGATCTGGGTCGGCGGCGAGGCTGGCCCCGCCGTGCGCCGCGCCGCCCGCGTCGGCGACGCCTGGTATCCGATCGGCAGCAACAACAAGCATCTGCTCGACACGTTGCCACGCCTCCAGGCCGGCGTTGCCCGCCTGCGCAAGGCGACGGTCGAAGCCGGACGCGATCCGATGTCCGTCAGCGTCGCCTATCGCGTGAAGCGCTACGGCGCCGCGGTGCCGGCCCTCGCCTCCAATGGCGAGCGCCGCCTGTTCTCCGGCAGCGAGGCCGACATCATCGGCGACTTCCGCGCTTTGCGGGACATGGGTGTCACGGCCATCGATATCGATTTCGGCCGCCCGGACGCCGCCGCGATGATCGCGGAAATGCGCCGCTTCAGGGCCGCCGTGATCGAAAAGATCTAGTCTGGGGTCTCGGTGGCAAAGATCTCTCGTTAGATCTTGATGTCGGCCTTCTTGATGATCTCGCCGAACGATTGGTTTTCGCGAGCGATGGTTTCGCGGAAGGCGGCCGGTTCGAGATAGCTGGGGTAGTTGCCGCTCGTCACCAGCTTGTCGGCTACGTCAGGCGCCTTCGCCGCCTCGCCGAGCGCCTTGCTGAATTTCTCGACGATCGCCTGCGGCGTGCCCTTGGGCGCCAGGATGCCGTACCAGGCATCGCCGCCGATCTTGCCGTAGCCCTGCTCACGCAGGGTCGGGATGTTGGGCGCGCCCGGCCAGCGCTTCTCGCCCAGGATGGCGAAGCATTTCAGCCGACCGGCGGCGATGTGCGGCAGCGTGGTCGGGTCGAACTGCACCTGGATCTGGCCCGACAACAGGTCGTTGGTGGCGGGCGCGCTGCCCTTGTAGGGCACATGCACCATCTTCACGCCGGCCTCGATGTTGAACATCTCGCCATAGAGCTGGGTGATGGTGGCGAGTCCGGCGGAGCCGAAGTTGATCTTGCCGGGGTTCGCCTTGGCGTAGGCGATGAACTCCTCGAGGTTGTTGGCCGGCACCTGCGGATTGATGCCCATGCCGATCCACGAGGTGGCCACGCGGCCGACCGGAACGAAGTCGGTCGCCGGATCGTAAGGCAGCGGCTGGAGGTGCTGGGTGATGCAGACCATCGCCGTCGTGGTCGTGAGGAGCGTGTAGCCGTCCGGGTTCGTATTCTTAACGTGCTCCGCGCCGATCGCGCCGCTGGCGCCCGCCTTGTTGTCGAACAGGACACTCTGGCCCAGCAGCGACGCGGCCCGCTCGACCACGATACGCGTGGTGATGTCGGAGGGCCCGCCGGGCGGATAGGGAATGACGACGCGGATCTGGCGTGCCGGCCAGTCGTTCTGAGCCGAGACGATCGCCGGCGCTGCAATCGCGCCAGCTGCCGACGCGGCGATAAAAAGACGCCGGCCGATTCTCGCAGGATCGTCCTTGCGATCGTTCATGATTGTTGCCTCCCAAGCCGTTTTGCCGGGGAGCCTACACGAGCCCGCGGCACCGTGCCCAGCGCCGAGTACAACCGTCAGTTCTTGCGGAGTCCGGGATTGATGGCCAGGGATACACCGGCTTCACCGCCGGCGTCGTAGGCCATCGGCGAGATCATCCGGCTGGCACGGCGTACCGTCCGAAGCTTCAGATCGAGCTTCTCCAGTTCGGCGTCGACAACCGCCGCCTTGAGGACGACGAGGCCGCGCCCGGTGCTATGGTTCACCTCGTCCCGCGCCGCCTTCATCGCCATCAGCTTGTCGGCGATGGACCCGACCATGCCGAGCGCAAAGGACGCGTTGGCCATGTGCCGCTCCTGGTGGCGGAAGCGCTGGTACTCGGATCCGGTCTTGTAGCGGCCGAGCTCCGTGCGGACCGCGGTGTCGATCACCTCGGTCAGGTAGTGTGCCACCTCGACGTCCGAACGCAGACCGAAGAAGACGTATCTCCCCTCGTCGGCCGGATTCTTCTCACGCCATACGCGACAATCGCAGAACTCGGCGATGGCGCCAATGCAGTCGTCGAGCGGGATACGTTTCTTGCGGTGCGTCTCATAGGCGAGCCGCTCGCAGGGCGCCTCGCGGATCTCGACATCGGTCAGCGAGAGGTCGTAGCGGTCGAGCAGCTCGGCAACCTTGGCCGCCGCCGCCAGCGCCTCGCCTTCCGTGCAGCCGTTGTCGATGGTCTTGGCGCGCAGGCCCTGGATGCGCGTCCGGAGCTTGTCCAACGCGTCGCCGGTCACTTGTCCGGTCACTTGGCCCGGTTCCTGTAACCCTGGATGAGGGCGAACGCGACACCGATGGCGAGGCCGGGAAGCGCCGAGAAGACTGCGATCGACGCCGCCCCCATCTCGCAGCCGCCCGAGTCGCCCGGCGTTCCGCAACGGGGATCGAGCAGATGGGCGGCGGTCAGAACGATAAAGAACATCGCCACCGGCACGACGATCAGGCCGGCCAATCCGAAAGCGAATGCCCTGACAATGAGCCGGAGCACTAGGCCGCTTCCTTGTCGTTGCCCTCGCCCACACGCGCCGCCAGAGACGCCGCCATGAATTCGTCGAGGTCGCCGTCGAGCACCTTCTGCGGATCGGAGCGCTCCACGTTCGTGCGCAGGTCCTTCACCATCTGGTAGGGCTGCAGCACGTAGGAGCGGATCTGGTGGCCCCAGCCAATGTCGGTCTTGTTGGCCTCGATCTCCATCCGCTCCGCCTCGCGCTTCTGCAGTTCGACTTCGTAGAGGCGCGCCTTCAGCATCTGCAGCGCCTTGGCGCGGTTCTGGTGCTGCGAGCGTTCCTGCTGCACGGCAACGGCGATGCCTGAAGGAAGGTGCGTGATGCGCACGGCTGAATCGGTCTTGTTGACGTGCTGGCCGCCCGAACCCGAGGCGCGGTAGGTGTCGACGCGCAGGTCCTTGTCCAAAAGCTCGATCTCGATGTCGTCGTCGACCTCGGGATAGACCCAGACCGAGGCGAAGCTGGTCTGGCGGCGCGCATTGCCGTCGAACGGCGAGATGCGCACCAGACGATGCACGCCCGACTCGGTTTTTAGCCAGCCGTAGGCGTTCGGCCCCTCGACTTTGTAGGCGCACGACTTGATGCCGGCCTCTTCACCCGCGCTCTCTTCGAGCCAGCTCACCTTGAAGCCGCGTCGTTCGGCCCAGCGCGTGTACATGCGTGCCAGCATCTCGGCCCAGTCCTGGGCTTCCGTGCCGCCAGCGCCGGCATTGATCTCGATATAGGCGTTGTTGGCGTCGGCTTCGCCCGACAGCAGCGTCTCGAGGCGGGCCTTGGCCGCCTCGGTACGCGCTTCGCCGAGCGCCCGCTCGGCGTCGGCGATCATCGCCTCGTCCTTCTCGGACTCGGCCATCTCGATCAGACCGACATTGTCATCGATGGCGGCACGCAGCCGCTTGATGGTGGCGATCGCGGTCTCGAGCCGCGTCCGCTCCTTCATGATGGCCTGGGCCTTCTTCGGATCGTTCCACAGCGCCGGATCCTCGGCGCGCGCGTTCAGCTCGTCTAGACGGACGACCGCCTGGTCGTAGTCAAAGACGCCTCCTCAGGAGTTCGAGTGACTCCTCGATCTCCTTCACCATCGACTGGGCTTCAGCGCGCATTACGGATCCGTTTCGAACTGACTAATACGTCTCGCCGGTCCCCGAGAGGCCGGGACGCCGGCCGCCGCCCGCCTGAAGCGGGCCGCCGGCGGGGTCTATACCGGAATAGGGGGCGGAGCCGTCAAGCGGCATGAACAGCTCGCCGTCCGAGCCAGGCTCGGTGCCGGGCTTGAAGACCTCGTCGATGGTGCCACCCTCGTAGGAGAAGCGGACCATGCGCAGGCCGGGCGGGATGCGAAACGGCGTCGGCGGCTTGCCCTTGAAGATCTCCTTGGCGATCTGCTCGTAGATCGGCACGGCATTGCCGCCGCCGGTCTCGGCATTACCCGGGCCCAGGGTGCGCGGCTCGTCGAAGCCGATGTAGACGCCGACGGTGATGTCGGGCGTGGCGCCCAGGAACCAGTTGTCGCGCGCGTCGTTGGTCGTGCCGGTCTTGCCGGCGATCGGCCGGCCGAGTACCGCCAGCCGGCCGGCGGTGCCGCGCGTGGTGACGCCCTGCATCATGTGCACGACCTGATAGACCGCGGCGGGATCGTGGAAGGGCTTGCGCGAATCAATGAGCTCCGGAGCCGCCGGCTTGGCGCCGGCAGCGGCCTCGCCGCATCCCTTGCAGGCGCGCGGCTCGTGGCGATAGACGGTCTTGCCGTTGCGGTCCTGCACGCGGTCGACGAGGCTCGGCGTCAGCTCGAGCGCGCCGTTGGCCAGCATGGCATAGGCCATAGTCATGCGCAGCAGCGTCGTCTCGCCGGCGCCCAGCGCCATCGGCAGATAGGCGCCCATGCTGTCGGTCACGCCGAAGTCCTTGGCGACCTGGACCACGTTCTTCATGCCGACCTGCTGCGCCATGCGCACGGTCATCAGGTTGCGCGACATTTCCAGGCCGCGGCGCACCGTGGTCGGGCCGAGATAATCATTGCCGTAGTTCTTGGGCGTCCACACCGGCTGGCCGTGTCCGGGGTCGTAGCTGAAGGGGGCGTCGAGCACGATCGTGGCCGGGGTGAAGCCCGCATCCATCGCCGCCAGATAGACGAACGGCTTGAAGGACGAGCCCGGCTGGCGGGCCGCCTGGACGGCGCGGTTGAACTGGCTGCGGCCGTACGCCCAGCCGCCGGACAGCGCGAGCACGCGGCCGGTCTGGGTGTCCATCACCACGACGCCGCCTTCGACGTTCGGAACTTGCCGCAGGCCGTAGGTTCTCGGTGGATAGGGTTTGGCGTTGGCGCCCGCCGGCTGGGTGACCTTCTCGACGACGATGACGTCGCCCACGCTCACAACGTCGCGGGGGCTGCGCGGCGGATTGCCGATGCGCTGGTCCGGCAGGGTCGGCCGCGCCCAGGTCATCTCGGCGAAGGGCACGGTGCCCTCGCCTCCGCCCTCACCCGAGGGCAATCCGACGACCTGCACCGATTGCGCCTCAACCTTGCTGACCACGGCGAGGTGCCAGTCGGACGGGCCGAACAGAGGACGGCGCTGGACGATGCGGGCGAACTCTTCCTCCCACACGCTCATGTCAGGGATCTTGGCGTAGGGCCCGCGCCAGCCGTGGCGGCGGTCGTAGCTGATCAGCCCGTCGCGCAGCGCGGTATCGGCGGCGGTCTGGATGGCGGGGTCGAGCGTCGTGCTGACGGTGAGGCCGCCTTCATAGAGACCCTTCTCGCCGTAGGCTGCCATCAGGTTGCGGCGCACTTCCTCGGCGAAGAAATCGGCCGTCGTCGTCTCGGTGGCGCTGCGGCGGCGAAGCTGAAGCTTCTCGGCGCGCGCCTTCTGCGCATCGGCCGCGGTGATGTAGCCGTCCTCCTGCATGCGGGTCAGCACATAGTCGCGCCGGGCGTAGGCTTCCTTCTCGTTGCGCACGAGGTTGTAGCGGTTCGGCGCCTTCGGGAGTGCCGCGAGATAGGCGATCTCCGACAACGTGAGCTCGTCGAGAGACCTGTCGAAATAGTTGAGCGCCGCCTGGGCCACCCCGTAGTTGCCCGAGCCGAGATAGATTTCGTTCAGATAGAGCTCGAGGATGCGCTCCTTGGAGTAGGTCTCCTCGATGCGGAAGGCCAGGATCGCCTCGCGTATCTTGCGGGCGAGCGTCGCCTGGTTGGTAAGCAGGAAGTTCTTGGCGACCTGCTGGGTGATGCCCGAGGCACCTTCCGGCCGCTTGCCGGGGTTGGTGATGTTGGCGACCATGGCGCGCACGACGCCGATGAAGTCGATTCCGGGGTGGGTAAAGAAGCGCTGGTCCTCGGCCGCCACGAAGGCCTCGGGCACCAGCTTGGGCATGGCCGCGACCGGCACGAACACGCGCTTCTCACGGGCATACTCGGCCAGCAGCCGTCCGTCGGACGCATACAGGCGCGTCACCGTCAGCGGCTGGTAGTCGGCCAGCTGCTTGTGGTCGGGCAGGCCATGGCTGAAATGCCAGAACAGGCCCGCCACGGTACCGGTACCCACGATGAGGACGGCCGTGGCGAAGGCCAGCAGGACTTTGAACAGGTTGAGCACGGTCATCTTCTACGCGGCGCTTTTCGGGGCAGCAACGGCGAGAATGGTCGGGACTTACGCCTTTCTTGTGGCGGCGGAAGCGGCAAAATGGGCATCGACGGAGGCGCGAAGGGCCCGCGCCAGCGAAACCTGGTGCTGGCGGACCGTCAGCAGCTTCTCGTCCTGGCGATTGGAGAGGTAGCCGAGCTCGACCAGGGCCGCCGGGATGTCCGGCGAGGTCAGCACGGCAAAGCCCGCCTGGCGGTGGGTCCGGGGCAGCAGGCGCACGCCGTTGTGGCCGAATGTCTGGACGATCGTGTCGGCGAGCCGGCGCGAATCGTTCACCGTGCCGCGCTGGCTCATGGCGACCAGGGTGCGCGCGACGTTGTCGTCCTTGTCCGAGAGCTTCATGCCCGCGATCACGGCATCGGCGCGGTTCTCGCGGGCGGCCAGTGCCGCCGCCTCGCGGTCAGTCGCCTCTTCGGACAGCGTGTAGACCGAGGCCCCGCGGACATCGGGATTGTCGTGCGAATCGGCATGCAGCGACAGGAACAGATCGGCCTTGGCCGCCTGGGCACGCGCCACCCGTTCGCGCAGCGCCACGAAGTTGTCGGTGCTACGCGTCAGCAGCACGCGATAGCGGCCACCAGCCAACAATTCCTTCTGCAGGTCGCGGGCGATGGCCATGACGACCGATTTTTCCTGGGTGCCGCGCAGCCCAAGCGCGCCGGGATCCCTGCCGCCATGGCCAGGATCGAGGAAGACAAGCTTGGGCCTGGGCAGCGGTGTCGGCTTCTTGACTGTCTTCGGCGTGGGCGCGTTCGCCCAGACATCGAGGCCGCCCGCGCCCAAAGCGGCGAGACCGGCCAACCCGGCAAGCAGATCACGGCGGTGAAGGGCGGACATGGCTGACGCCAATTCTTAAAGGCAGAAGGGGTAATTTATTGGTGCGATATGTTAATCCAAATACATAACTCCTCTTATAATTTCAAGTTTTATCAATTGGTTACTGAATTATACTCACCTCATTCAATCTTTTGATTGTCGCACCCGTTCGAACCCCGTATGTTGCGTCCCGCGAGCAGTCGCCGTCGTTCGTAGCGCCCCCTCCAGGGGTGGCGCTCCGGCGGCAATCCCCAGCCGGGCCAGCGCTTGCGCCCTTTTTGTCTAGCAAAAACGGGCGCGGCGGGTTCGCCAAAGGATTGTTAGACAGGCGGTGGCTATCAGGAACACCGAGGTTGGCAGGACCCTGTTGCGGTCCGGCGGCGCGATGCTTCCCCGTCTTGGCCAATGTTGGCCGTTCGACGGGTTGATGGCGCTCCGTCCCCCTCGCGCCAGAGAGGCGGCTTGGCCGCCGGTTGCTCGCGCCGGTTGGGATCGAACGCCTCGGGAGCGAGCCCATGGCAAGGCGTATGCTCATCGATGCCAGTCACCCGGAAGAAACACGGGTTGTCGTCGTCGATGGAACAAGACTTGAAGAATTCGATTTCGAGACTTCGACCCGCAAGCCCCTAAAGGGCAACATCTACCTCGCGAAGGTCATTCGCATCGAACCGTCGCTGCAGGCGGCGTTCGTGGAATACGGCGGCAATCGCCACGGCTTCCTGGCCTTCTCCGAAATCCACCCCGACTACTATCAAATACCGGTCGCCGATCGCGAACGGCTGATCGCCGAGCAGCAGCGCCTGCACGCCGAGGCCGACGAAGATCACGAGCCGCGCCGTCGCCGCAACCGCGTCGACCGCAGCGACATCGAAGAGGCCCGCGCCGACCTGCGTGCCGAATCGGGCGTGGAACCGGTTGCCGAGATCGGCAGCGAAGAGACTCCGGCCCAGGCCGAGAACGGCCACGTCGCCGAGGCTCCCGCCGCTGACGCGCCGATCGCCGAGGCATACGTCGCCGAAGCTGCCCCGGCAGCCGAAGCGGCACATGCGGTCGAAACACCGGCCGAGCCTGCTCCTGTGGCGCCCCCTGCTCCCGAACCGCAGGCCCAGCCCGCCGCCATCGCCAGCGAACGCCTCGACGGACCCACGTTCGTCGAGTCCGTGGAAGCGCCAGTGCCCGCCGATCATCACGAGTCGACGGCCGAAGCCTCGGTCGACGCAGCGCCTGAGGCGGCAATCGAGTTGGGCGAGCACCCGGCCGATCTCGTCCACGCAGATCCGTCGGAAGCGCCGCAGCCCGAGGTCACGGTCGAGGTTCTGGGCGGCGACGACGCGGGCGAGGAGCGCGAGACGCGCGAGCGCCGCCGTCGCAACCCGATCCGGCAGTACAAGATCCAGGAAGTCATCAAGCGCCGGCAGATCCTGTTGGTCCAGGTCGTCAAGGAGGAGCGCGGCAACAAGGGCGCCGCCCTCACCACCTACCTGTCGCTGGCCGGCCGCTACTGCGTGCTGATGCCCAACGCCGGTCGTGGCGGCGGAATTTCGCGCAAGATCTCCAATCCCGCCGATCGCAAGCGGATGAAGGAGATGCTGGGCGAGCTCGACGTGCCGCAGGGCATGGGCGTGATCCTGCGCACCGCAGGCCTCGAACGTTCCAATATCGATATCAAGCGCGACTACGAATACCTCTCGCGCCTGTGGGATTCGATCCGCGAGCTCACCATGCGCTCGACGGCGCCGGCGCTGATCTACGAGGAAGGCGACCTCATCAAGCGCTCGCTGCGCGACGTCTACGATACCGACATCGCCCAGGTGCTGGTCGAGGGCGAAGCCGGCTTCGAGGCCGCCAGCGGCTTCATGCGCCAGCTCGTGCCGCATCAGGCCAGCAAGGTCGAACTCTACAAGGAGCAGATCCCGCTGTTCCACCGCTACCAGGTGGAAGCGCAGTTCGACGCCATGCATTCGCCGACCGTGCAACTGCGCAGCGGCGGCTACATCGTCATCAATCCGACCGAGGCGCTGGTCGCCATCGACGTCAACTCGGGCCGTTCGACCAAGGAACGGAACATCGAGGAGACGGCGCTGCGCACCAACCTCGAGGCGGCGGAGGAGATTGCCCGCCAGGTCCGCCTGCGCGACCTCGCCGGACTGATCGTGATCGACTTCATCGACATGGAGGAGACGCGACACCAGCGACAGGTCGAGCACAAGGTCAAGGATGCGATGCGCACCGACCGCGCCCGCATCCAGATCGGCCGTATCTCGGCCTTCGGCCTGCTCGAAATGTCGCGCCAGCGCCTGCGTCCCAGCCTG
Source organism: Alphaproteobacteria bacterium (assembly GCA_947474005.1). GTDB lineage: Bacteria > Pseudomonadota > Alphaproteobacteria > Reyranellales > Reyranellaceae > Reyranella. The sequence continues at coordinate 9,263 of CANJHI010000198.1, forward strand.
CTCGAGCACTCGACCGAGCTCTGCCCGCATTGCGTCGGCATCGGCCGCATCCGCTCGATCGAATCGGCCGCGCTGCATGCGCTGCGGGCCATCGAGGAGGAAGGCGTCCGCCGCCGGGCGACCGAGATCCTGGTCAGCGTGCCACCGAAGGTGGCGTCCTACCTGCTCAACCAGAAGCGCCACACGCTCTCCGAGATCGAGATGCGCTACAGCTTCATGGTCGCGGTCGAGGCCGACGACGAACTGAACGCCGCCGACTGCGAGATCGAGCGCGTGCGCACGCGCCGCGAAGAGCGCGACCGGCCGGCCCAGGAACTGGCCCGCGCCAACTACGATGAGGTCGCGCGCGAGGCGCCGCTGGGCGACGAGCCCGACGATGTCGAGGACCGCGAGGCCGGAGAAGCCGCTGAACCCGGCGAGCGCGATGAACGCCGGCCCGAGGGCGAAGAAGGCGAAGGCCGCGATGGTGGCCGGGGCCGTCGCCGCCGCCGCCGCCGCCGCCGGGGCGACCGCC
>CANJHI010000199.1 GCA_947474005.1 Alphaproteobacteria bacterium
CGGCCGCCGCCTCCCGGGATGACGGAAGTTGCGGCGTCGGAGGAAGCTCCTTTGGCTGCACCGGCGCCGGTGGCACCTGTGTCGGCCTATCGGAGGTGAGCGGCGCGGGCGGCGGCAGGCCGAGCGGCATCGGCGCGGACTGCACGGCCGGCGCCTGTTTCGGTTGAGGTGGCGTGGGCGGAGGTGAGGGCTCCGGCGCCTTTGGCGCCTCGAAGGTGATCTCGACCGCTTCCTCGCCGGGCGGCGGCAGCCGGTGCACCGACATCCACCACAGCGCCAGGATCGCCAACGCATGCAGCAGCACCGTCAGCGCGAGCGCCGAAGGCGACATGCGATCCGAACGGTGGGAGAGGGCGCTGACGGCGGGAATCACGAAGTCCTATCAAAAGCTGTGGTCGACGCCACTGGGCGGCCGGTCGGCAGTTTACCGGTCCCGGCGGCGCGAGACGACGGCGCGATCTTGTTCTAATTTTGGCCGTTTCTGGAGAAGTCCGGGGTCAAATATCCCAGTTTTCCAGATCGCCGCTGCGGGGGCCTCTCGGGGCGTAAAAGTCGTCTCCTGTTCGACGGCGCAGGCCGGCACTGTGCTCTGGATGCCGATGGCTGATTCCTCGCGCCGGATGACCGTGCTGCTGGGTGAGGGCAGCACCTTCTTCGGCGCCAGAAACCACGGTGTAAAGAGCGTGACACTCGATCTCAAGATACCGGAAAGTCGCGCCATCCCGCGCAAGCTCGCCGCACCGTCGCTATCGCAACAATCGTCGTTTGGTGGATCTGATTGAGTCTGGAACCTCATGCCTTCCATGGCCTGCGCGACTGTCGTTTGTTGGTGTTGGAATCGGAACGACACCTATGGATCGAGGCTGGCGCTATTGACAAGTTTTCGAGGTGCGACGGATAGTCGATACGCGTCAGTTGAGCCGTAAGAGCCAACAACGCCAAGTCGACGTTAGGTAGTCGGCGCTAGGGAGGTAATGATGTTCCGGAAAGTCGCGAGAGTTTTCGCTCTTGCTGTTGTCTTGGTTGCTGGCGCCTCAGTGCCCTCTCGCGCCCAGGACCAGAAGGGCACGCTCGTTTTCGCCGTCGAATCGCTCAGCGCCCAGACACTCGATCCGATCCTCGAGGGACGGCCGGGCAACGCGGTCTACCAGGCGGTCATGTACGACTCGCTGGTCGGCTTCGACCTCGAAAAAGGTGGCATCGGCCCGGGAGTCGCCGAGCGCTGGGAGCTCTCTGCCGACGGTCTGACCTGGACATTCTTTATCCGACCCGGCCAGACGTTCCACAACGGCGACAAGCTCACTGCGCACGACGTCAAGTTCAGCCTCGAACGCCAGATGGGGCCAGGTTCGCTGGCATCTGCCGCGGCGAGCATGCGGCGTACGATCAAGAACATCGAGGTAGTCGACGACCTGACGGTGAAGGTGCAGACCACCAGCCCGCAGATCGGTCTGCCGGCCGGCTTGTCGCGCGCCGTGGCACCGGAGGGCGCCATCATGCCCAAGGCCTATATCGAGCGGGTCGGCGAGGAGGAGTTCCGCAAGAAGCCGATCGGCAGCGGGCCCTGGAAGTTCGTGCGCAACGTGCCGGGCGACCGCATCGAGTTCACTGCCGTGACCACGCCGCATTGGCGCGGCCGGCCGCATTTCAAGGATCTGCATCTCCTGCTGGTGCCGGAGGAAAGCACGCGCGTGGCCATGGTGCGCACCGGCGAGGCGGCGATCGCCTCGATCGGACCCGAGACCATGCTCGGCGCTTCGCGCGCCGGGCTGGAGGTGCTGTCGGTGCCGGGCACGATGCAGGCGGTCTTCCAGTTCTGGGGTACTTATAAGCCGGAGGTGAAGGATTCACCGATCGCCAAGGCACGCGTGCGCCAGGCGCTCTCGCTGGCAATCGACCGCAAGCAGGTGATCGAGCACGTAATGAACGGCAGGGCCCGGATGCCGTATCCTTTCGCCACTTTCGGCTACACCGACTATTTCAGCGCCGATCGTTGGGAGAAATGGGCGGCCGAGGCTTACCGCTACGATCCCGTGCTCGCGAAGAAGATTCTCGCCGAGGAAGGCTATCCCAACGGCTTCGAGCTGAAATTCGCCAACACGGCGCTGCCGGGCACGCAATTCATGGTCGATATCGGCACCGCGATCGCAGACATGTGGACCAAGGTCGGCGTCAAGGTGACGATCAAGCACTACGAGTGGGGCTCGTTCGCGCCGATGGAACGCGGCGACCAGGCAGGGCTCATCGGCTGGGCCTCGATGTACCGCACGGCAGGTCGGCCCGATGCGCCGTGGCGCTACGATGGCGCCTTCTCGCCCGAGAGCATACAGCGCCTCCTGGGCGACAAGGAAAACTGCCAGGAGATCTGCCAGGATTTCGTCAAGACATCCCGCGCCCTGGGGTCCGAGCTCGACAAGACCAAGCGGACGGCGCTGACCGACCACATGGTCGAGCTGACGGCCAATTCGTGGACGGTGATTCCGATCCTCGAGGGCATGGGCTACTACGCGATCAACACAAAGAAGGTCGGGCAGTTCGCCCCGATCACCGGCCGACACGAGCTGGGTGACGTGTTCGAGCGCATCCCGCGCCCGGAGCAGAAGCCCTGGAAGAAGTGAGCGACTGAGTGAGTCTGGGCGTGCCATGAAGCGCTACATCGCGCGCCGCCTGATGCAGGGCGCGGTCTTGCTCTGCATGGTGGCGACCATCGTGTTCTTCCTGGGTCGGCTGACCGGCAATCCGGTCGACCTGATGTTGCCCGAGGATGCCACGGCCGAGGACCGCGCCGCCCTGACCCAGACGCTCGGCCTCGACGGCCCGATCCTCGATCAGTTCGCGATTTTCGTCGGCAAGGCGATCCACGGCGATCTCGGCACCTCGATCCGCATGAAGCAGCCGGCGGTCGATGCCTTCTTCGACCGCCTGCCCAACACGCTCGTGCTCATCCCCTGGGCGATCCTGCTCGGCATGCTGCTCGGCATCCCGCTCGGCGTGGTGGCGGCACTCCACCGCGGTGGCCTGCTCGATCGCGCGGCAGGCACGGTCGCGGTGCTGGGCGTCGCCATGCCGAGTTTCTGGCTCGGCATTCTGCTGATCTTCGTCTTCAGCGTCGAACTGGGCTGGCTGCCGTCCGGACGCATGGGCGGGCCGGCGCACTATGTCCTGCCGGTCATCACGCTCGGCACCTTCCTCGTCGCCGGCTTCATGCGCATCACGCGTTCAGCCATGCTGGAAGTGATGGAGAGCGAGTTCGTCAAGCTCGCGCGCATCAAGGGTCTGAGCGAGGCCGTCGTGATCTGGAAACATTGCCTGCGCAATGCCCTGATCCCGGTGCTCACCCTGTGGGGTGTGTTCGTGGGCAACCTGATCACCGGTGCCATCGTGACCGAGACGGTGTTCGCCTGGCCCGGCATCGGGCGCCTCACCTACGAGGCGGTGATCTACCGTGACTTTCCGCTGCTGCAGGCGGTGATCATCCTGAAATCGATCCTGATCCTTTCGATCAACCTCGCCGTCGACATCCTCTATGCCTATGTCGACCCGCGTATCCGGCTCGCCTGACCATGGCCCTTGCTGAACGTCCATCCTCGACTGGAGCCGCCGCTTCTCGCTTCTCGCTGTCGCGCCTGCTGTGGCCGATGGGCAGCAAGGCGCGTGTGCGGCGCACGGCGCGCGTGCCGTGGATACCGATCGCGATCATCTCCGTGATCGTCATCATGGCGCTGTTTGCGCCGCTGCTCGCGCCCTATTCGCCGATCGACCAGACCTTGCGCGATAAGCTGTTGCCGCCGGCCTGGATGACGGGCGGCAGCGACAAGTATTTTCTCGGTACCGACGCCTTCGGTCGCGACATCCTGAGCCGCCTCATCTACGGTGCGCGGGTCAGCCTGATGGTGGCGGTGCTCGCGCTCACTGTGGGCGGCGGCGTCGGCCTGGCTGTCGGCATCGTCGCAGGCTATGTCGGTGGTGCGGTCGACAGTGTGCTGATGCGCCTGGTCGACGCGGCCTTCACTTTCCCGGCCATCCTGTTCGCGCTGCTGCTCTCCGTCACCATGGGCCAGGGCCTGGGCACGCTGGTGATCGCCATCACCCTGCTGTTGTGGGCGAGCTTCGCGCGCGTCATCAGGGGTGAGGTGCTGTCGCTCCGGCAACGCGACTTCGTGGCGCTCGCCCGGGTGCGCGGCTGCTCGGCGCCCCGGATCATGCTGACGCATATCCTGCCCAACGTGCTCAACACCTTCATGGTCCTGGTCACGCTCAACATCGGCGTCGTGATCATCGCCGAGGCGACGCTGAGCTTCCTCGGTGCCGGCATTCCGCCACCGACGCCAACCTGGGGCCTGATGATCTCCGAGGGGCGTGGGCGCATCGCCGATGCCTGGTGGGTGGCGCTGATCCCGGGCATCGCCATCACGCTGATGGTGCTCTCGGTCAACCTGTTCGGCGATTGGCTGCGCGACCGGCTCGACCCGAGGCTGCGCCAGCTATGACGCCAGATGCGAAGGGCGAGACCGTTCTCGAGGTCCGCGACCTGCACACCCATTTCTTCCTGCGCCGCGGTGTCGTGAAGGCCGTTGATGGCGTGAGTTTCTCGCTCCGGCGCGGTGAGGTGTTGGGCCTGGTGGGTGAATCGGGCTGCGGCAAGAGCCTTACGGCGCTGTCCCTGATGCGCTTGCTGCCGAAGGGTGGCGCCCAAACCATCAAGGGCGAGGTGCTGCTGGGCGGCGAGAACATCCTGGAGTGCACGCCCGCCGAGATGCGCGAGATTCGCGGTCGCCGGATCTCGATGGTGCTGCAGGATCCGCAGACCTCGCTCAATCCGGTGTTCGCGATCGGCGACCAGTTGCGCGAGGCGCTCCTGCGTCGCAAGCGTGCGCCTCTCACCCGGGCCCCGCATGCCGAGGTGATGAAGGAGGCGGTGGCGGCGCTCCGCCGCGTCGAGATCGCAGCGCCCGAGCAGCGCATCAGCCAGTATCCGCACCAGATGAGCGGTGGCATGAAGCAGCGCGTGGTAGGCGCCATCGCCATCAGTGGTGAACCGGGTGTGTTGATCGCCGACGAGCCGACCACCGCGCTCGATGTCACGATCCAGCTGCAGTATCTGAAGCTGCTCAAACGCCTGCAGGCTGAGACCGGCATGGCGATCCTGTTCATCACGCACGATTTCGGCGTCGTTGGGCGCATGTGCGACCGCGTGGCAGTGATGTATGCAGGCCGCATCGTCGAATGTGGCCCGGTGCGGCGTATCTTCGAGGCGCCGCAGCATCCTTATACCCGCGCGCTGATCGCTTCGGTTCCCAAGATGACCGGTCCGGTTGGCCGGCTCACCACGATCGAGGGGCAGCCGCCGTCGCTTATGGACCTGCCGGTGGGCTGTCGCTTCGCCTCGCGCTGCTCTCTTGTCGAGCAGCGTTGCCTGGATGCCTATCCCGGCACGGTTCGAGTCGGCGACGAGCATACCGCCGATTGCTGGAAGGCGACGCCGGCATGAGCGCCCCGCTCCAGGATCAAGGTCCGCCGCTGCTGCGCGTCGAGGGCGTACGCAAGTATTTCGCGCTCACCAAGGGCATCCTGTTCACGCGCACACTCGGCCACATCAAGGCCGTGGACGACGTGTCCTTCGACATCCGGGCCGGCGAGACGCTCGGCCTGGTGGGCGAGTCGGGGTGCGGCAAGACCACGACGTCCCGGATGATCCTCAACCTCGAGGAACCGACCGAAGGCCGAATCCTGCTCGAGGGTGAAGCGATCCACGGCCTGCAGGGTGACGCGCTCAGGGCCTACCGCACCAAGGTGCAGGCGGTATTCCAGGATCCCTGGTCGTCGCTCAACCCGCGCATGAAAGTGGGGCGCACCATCGCCGAATCGCTGATCGTCAATGCCTGGGGAGACCGGGCGGCGATCGACGAGCGGGTGCGTGAACTGTTGGTCCAGGTTGGCTTGCGGCCCGAGCAGGCGCAGCAGTATCCGCACGAGTTCAGTGGTGGCCAGCGCCAGCGTGTGGCGCTCGCCGCGGCGCTCGCGTCGCGGCCCAGGCTGATCGTGCTCGACGAGCCGGTCTCGGCGCTGGACGTATCAATCCGGGCCCAGATGATGAACCTCCTGAAGGACATCCAGGCGAAAGACGACGTGGCGTATCTTCTGGTGGCGCACGATCTTGCCACCGTCCGCCACATGGCTGACCATACGGTGGTGATGTATCTCGGCAAGATCGTCGAACGGGCGCCGACCGCCGCCCTGTTCGACGATGTTCGCCATCCTTATACCAAGGCCTTGTTCTCGGCGGTGCTGGAGGCGTGGCCGGGGCAGGCAGCGGAGGAGATCGAACTCAAGGGCGAGGTCCCGTCGCCACTCGATCCGCCGTCCGGCTGCCGCTTCCACACGCGCTGCCCCTATGTCATGCCACATTGCTCGCAGCGTGAGCCGGCGCTGCGCGAGGTCTCGCCCGATCACTTCGTCGCCTGCCACCTATTCGAATAGGAGAACGCGTCAATGTCCGCTCCACACGGCCCGCTGCAGGGCGTAAAGGTCGTTTCCTGCTCCACAGCGCAGGCCGGCACCGTGCCCTGGATGCTGATGGCCGATCTCGGCGCTGACGTCATCAAGATCGAGACGCCCGATGGCGGCGACTCCTCGCGCCGCATGACGGTGCTGCCGGGCAAGGGCAGCACCTTCTTCGAGACCAACAACCGCGGCGTGAAGAGTGTGACGCTCAACCTCAAGACTCCGGAGGGCCGGGCGATCCTGCACAAGCTCGTCGCGAAAGCCGACATCTTCGGCCAGAACTTCCGCCCGGGGGCGGCCGAGAAGAACGGGTTCGGCTGGGAGGAATTGCGCCAGCACAACCCCAAGCTCGTCTATGTCTCGGTCTCGGGCTACGGCACCAAGGGTCCGCATGCCCATCTGCCCGGCACCGACTCGATGGCCCAGGCGCTGGGCGGCATCGCCGAGGCCTACTCGATGCCGGGCCAGAAGATGCGCACCGGAATCGCGTCGGTGGCCGACGAATCGACGGCGATGCTGGCTTTCGGCGGCGCGCTCGCGGCGCTCATTCATGCAAGGACGACGGGGGTCGGTCAGAAGATCGACCTGTCGCTGCTGGGCTCACTGGTACGCTTGATGGGCTGGACCTTCACCACGACGATGTGGCGCGACCAGAATCCGGTGACCGGCCAGGCCCGCATCACCGGCACAAAGGAGCGCCCGGGGATTAGCGCTTCATTCAACGATTGCAACGGCAAGCCGCTCGTCTTCCAACTCGTCGGCCCCGACAACTGGAAGGACGCGATGAGCGCGTGCGGTTTCTGGGATAGGGTTTGCGCCGCTGGCTTCGAGACCATCGGCAGCATCATCGACAGCGAGGCCAAGCGTGCCGAGCTGCTTGCCTTGCTCGACACGCTCTTCGCGACTGGTACGCGCGACGACTGGGTGGCGCGGCTGCGCGGCGCGGACATCGTCTCGGCGCCGATCAACACTCTGCTTGAAGCCTCCAACGATCCCGACGTTGTGGCCAACGGCTATGTCACCCACGTCGATCATCCGAAGCATGGCAAGCTCAAGGTGCATGGCACGCCCTGGCAATTCTCCGAGACACCGGCCAAGCCCGGCATCGCACCCGAGCTCGGTGAGCACAACGACGCGATTCTTTCGGAGCTTGGCTATACTTCCGCCGAGGTTGCAGACCTGCGAGCACGGAAGGTCATTTAGCCGTTCTTTTTTGGAGATCGTATCGTGAGAATATCGACCGTCGCCCTTTTCCTGGGCCTCGGCCTCGCGAGCTTGGTTCTTGCCGGGCCTACCGCGCGAGCCGCCGATCCGGCAACACAGACCATCGTCCTGCTGCGTCATGGCGAGAAACCGCCAGCGGGTCTTGGGCAACTCGATTGCCAGGGACTCAACCGCGCGCTGGCGCTGCCACCGGTACTGGCGGAGCGCTTCGGCCGGCCGGCCGCGATCTTCGCGCCCAATCCGGCGAGGAAGGTCGAAGACGAAGGCGGGGCCTTCGATTATGTCCGGCCACTGGCCACGATCGAGCCCACCGCCATTGCGCTCGGCATGCCGGTTGATGCGAGCGTCGGTTTCACAGACACGGACGGGCTGCAGCGGCGGCTCGGCGAGCCGCATCTGCACAACGCCCTCGTGTTCGTTGCCTGGGAGCACTTGCGGATCGTGCAGATCGCCCGATCGCTGCTGGCCCGGCATGGGGGCGATGCCGACGCAGCGCCGGCGTGGCGTGATGACGACTTCGACAGCATCTACGTCGTCAGGATCGTGCGCACCGGAGATCGTGTGCGGGCAACCTTCGAGCACGCCCATGAGGGCCTGAACGGCCAGCCGCGGAACTGTCCCGGCTAGCCTCAAGCACCTGAGGGAAGAGGAGCATGAGCAGGGGAGCTTCCTCTTGAACCACACCGAGGCCGTGCGCCGTGCTACCGTATCCGCCATGTGCGAACTCTTTTGCCTGTCCAGTCGCCGCCCGACCCGCGCCACCTTTTCGCTGAAGCGCTTTGCCGCCCACGGCGCGCCCGATGGCCGTAACGTCGACGGCTGGGGTGTCGCCTTCCACGAAGGCCGCGACATCCGCCTCTACAAGGAGCCGGAGCCGGCGGGTGACAGCCCGTGGGTGGCCTTCATCGAGCGGCGCGCGCTGTCGACCGGGCTCCTGATCTCGCACATCCGCCGTGCCACCTGTGGCGCCAACAGCCATGCCAACACCCAGCCCTTCGCGCGCGAGCTTGGCGGCCGCATGCATCTGTTCGCACACAACGGCGGCTTCGACGACATCGCCTCGCGGTTCGCGGCTTCTGCGCACCGCTTCCATCCCGTCGGCGAGACCGATTCCGAAATGGCCTGCTGCCTCTTGCTGGAGCGCCTCGCGCCGCTATGGGAAGCCGCCACCATCCCGTCGCTCGGCGCGCGGCTCGCCGCCATAAAAGCCTTCGCGGCCGAGATGCGACCGCTCGGGATCGCCAACTTCCTCTATAGCGATGGCGAGTTCGTCTTCGGCCACGGCCATCGCCGCACCCAAGCCGACGGTATCGTGGCGCCGCCGGGCCTGTGGGTCCGCCATCGCCATCGCGCGGGCGCACTCGCTGGCGCTGCGAGCACGACTCCGGCGCCGGAAGGGTCGGGCGTCACCATTCATGCCGATGACCATCACCACGCGGGTGAGGCCCAGAACATGGCACTCCTCGCCAGCGTTCCGGTGACGGCGGGACACTGGCGACCGCTCGCCGAGGGCGAGATCGTCGTCCTGTCCGCCGGCGAACTCGTGTCCGCCTAGTGTAGTGTCCCGTAAATGACTTTACACATTAGTTGCTGCCATTTTGCCGCGAGGCAGGGTTGATCCGGGCTTGATACTCTCCATCTTGAGCCTCGCCCGCTGGATCTTCGCGATGATGTCCGAGACGGTGGCGGTCCAGATGAAGGGCCTGGGATTGTCGTTCCAGGCTTGCATGAAGTCGTCGATCGCCTGTTTCAGGTCCGGCACGCTGACGAAGCTGGCGCGGCGGATCGATTTCTCCGTCAACTCCCTGAACCAGCGCTCCACCAGGTTGAGCCAGCTGGAACTGGTCGGGATGAAGTGACAGACGAACCGGGGATGCTTCTTCAGCCAGGCCCGCACATGCGGCTCCTTGTGCGTGCCGTAGTTGTCCATCACCAGATGCAGCTTGAGCGCCGGGGGGAACTCACGGTCGAGGCGGCGGAGAAACTTCAGCCACTCCTGATGGCGGTGGCGGGCGTGACATTCGCCGATCACCTTGCCGTCC
>CANJHI010000200.1 GCA_947474005.1 Alphaproteobacteria bacterium
CTTCCTGCACCGTGCCGTCCTTGTCCTTGAAGCGGACCGGGATCACCTGGCCGGTCTCGGTGTAGTCGCCGAAGCCGGTCGAATCGGGCATGCGGATGAATTCGTAGCTCACCGTGTCGCCGAGCGGCTCCAACGGCTCCGGCACGACCGCACGGAGCAGCTCGGGGTCGGTACGGTAGCTGATGACGATGAATTCGCGGTTGTAGAATTTATAGGGCGGCCGCGGATACGCCGGGTTGTTGAGCGGCATTGCGAAAGCGTTCTTGCGGACATCGGCGATTTTCATTTCTTGGCCTCCTCGCGGCCCTGGCGGGCGAGATCGAAAGTGAACACGCCGTCGGCGCTCTGCGGGCGCTGAAGGACCTCGGGATGGCGGAGCGTGTTGACCATGTCGTCGTAGCCGGACGTCCAGTGCTCCTCCATCGTCCGGCGCGAGAACTCGAAGTCCTTCGATGCGCCTTCGTAGTTCTTGGAGTGATAGATCAGGTGAATGATGTTGTAGACCTTGTTGTCCGCTTCCTGGGCGAGCAGTTCGGCTTCCGGTGTCTGGCGCAGCTCGGGCCGCATGTCGGCCAGCAGCTTGGCCGCGGCGCGCTTTATCGCCTGCATCTTGCGGAACTGGTCGGTGCCGGCGCGGGTGCGGCTCGAATAGCGGATGTCCTTCTGGCGCACATCGACCTCGATCATGTCGCGCGGCAGCTCGCCGCGGGCGTTCCACAGGTCGATCTGGAAGGCGAGCGTGTCGTTGCGCGGCCGTTCGTCGAGCACCCATTGCAGCGGCGTGTTGGAAACGACGCCGCCGTCCCAGTAGAACTCGCCGTCGATCTCGGTGGCGGGGAAGCCCGGCGGCAGGGAGCCGCTGGCTATGACGTGCTCGGCGCAGATCTTGTGTGTCTTGTTGTCGAAGTAGGCGAAGTTGCCCGTCTTGACGTTGGTGGCGCCGACGCTGAAGCGCATTTCGCCCGCGTTGATGCGGTCAAAATCCACCAGCTGGTTGAGCAACGTCTTGAGCGGCCCGACGTCGTAGAAGCTCAGGTTCCCGGGATTGCCGGCCGGCGTGAAGATCGGCGGCGGGAAGCGCGGCTTGAAGAAATTAGGCGCCCCCCACAGCAGCGTGCCCATGGCACGCCACTGGTTCACGATCTGGCGTTGCATGTCGCTCTTGATTTCGAGGCCGGGGAAATGGGGGATGCCGAGCGGCGGCGCGGTGATGGTTTCCCAGAAGGTGCGGAGCTTCTCGACCCGCCGCTCCGGCGGGTTGCCGGCGATCAGCGCACAGTTGATGGAGCCGATCGAGATGCCGGCCACCCAGTCGGGCTCAAGGTTGGCTTCGGCCATCGCCTGGTAGGCGCCAGCCTGGTACCGACGGCAGCAAGTCCAAGTACAACAATAAAACAGGGCGCGGCGGATTGCATGCTGCCGAGGGCTGAACCGGTCCGATATTCTCCGGCGATATGCGCCGCTATCCGTTCGAGCGCGAACAGTGAGCATTGAACAGGATCTAGTATGACCGAGACACTGCCCAACAAGGACAATCAGGTTTCGGGTTCGCACAAGGCGTTGGTGAAGAAGCCTTACCAAAAGCCTGTTCTCACCAAGATGGGCGCCCTGCGCGATGTGACGATGTCCAAGAGCAGCGGCAAGGTGTCCGACGGTAGCAAATCCAGGCGTAACAACCTGACGGGCCGTGGCGGTTTGCATGTTGTCGAGAACTGAATCAGGCTGATTTTTCCCGGCGATATGGTTTGCGCAAGTACCGAACAGAACGTGGCTTTGCCGGCTTTCGATTTCCCAGGTAGGTGCCGGTGCCGGACGATCGACCAGGTATCGTTGAGTTTGAACTGCTGTGTCTGGCGGCGCGGCCGACGCCCGACCTGTCAAGAGTCCGCGACACCCTTCGCAAAGGCGTCGACGGCCACCATCTGATCGAAATCGCAGAATATCACGGGGTACGGCCGAGCCTGTTCCGGTGCCTGAGCGACTTGTCGTGGGACGCCGTTCCGGCGAGTGCCAGGGAAGCCCTGGAAGCCTTTCAGCATCACCATCTGGTGCGAACGATCGCCTTGTCGGACGAGCTGCGGCGCGTGGCCGGTCTGTTTGCCGATCGTGGAATTCCCATCGTCACCTTCAAGGGGCTGTCGCTTGCCGTGGTTCTCTACGGCGGCCTCGCCAACCGCGAGTGCAACGACATCGATGTCATTGTGTCGGAAGGGCAGATCGGCGAGGCCGAACGGCTGTTGGCGCAGCTGACCAGCAGGATCGTGGTCTTGCCGTGCAGTCCGGCGATGGTGTCGAGAAGGCGGCCCTCGTTCTGCGCATCGAGGGCGCTGGCCGGCTCGTCGAGCAGGATCAACCGCGGTTGGCGCAGCAGCGTCCGCGCAAGCGCCAGTCGTTGACGCTCGCCACCCGACAGATTGGCGCCGCGATCGCCGACGACGGTGTCTAGGCCTGCCGGCAAGCTTTGCAGCAGCTCGGCGAGCCCCGCCAGGCGGATGGCCTCCAGCATCCGCTCATCCGAAGCCGCGGGCGCTGCCCAGGCGAGGTTGGCCCGGATCGTGTCGTGAAAGAGAAACGCCTCCTGGGCCATGTAGCCGACGGAGCGGCGCCAGGCCGGCGCGAGTTCGGCGGTCAGTTCGACGCCATCGACGAGAATTCGGCCCGCCGTTGGGACGATCAGCCCGCCGGCGAGATCGAGGATCGTGCTCTTGCCGGCCCCCGACACGCCCGACAGCACGGTGAGGGATCCGGCGGGAAGTGCCAGGTCGAGGCCGCGCAGCACGTCGCCGGCCGCGGGATCGTAAGCGAAGTCCACGCGCTCGAAGCGCAGCTCCGTCTCGAACGGCAGACGCGCCGGGGGTGCTGCATCGCTCCGGTCGGCGGCGGCTTCGCACTCGGCGATCGTCGCGGCCACGATCGGGAATGCCGATGAGCAATGCGCGAGCTGCTGTGCCAGATCCAGCATGTCCTGGAACATCGGCATGAGCCGCTGGAAGACGAAGATCAGGACGAGCAGGTTTGCCAGCGGCAGGCCGATCCATTCGGCCGCCAGCCAGAGAAGGGCGGCAAGGCTCACCGCCGTCGCCACCTCGAGGATCAGCCGCGTGTTGGCCTGCAGACGGCTGCTCGCCAGGCCGGCGCCCTCGTCCTGTTCCACGGCATCGGCGAAGGCGCGCACATGCTGCGCCTCGGCGCCGTAGGCCTTGGTGAGCTTGAGCGCCTGGAGAAACTCGGTGATCTCGCGGCTGACACGCGTGCCGGCGTCGGAGACGATGTCGCCCAGCCGCCGGCTTTCGAGAAGCCGCCGCCGCAGGCCCCAGGCCAGGCAAAGACTCAGCGCGATCGCCAGGGCCGAGAAGGCGGGAGCGATGGCGAAGGCGACGGCGATGTGCGCCAGGAAGATCACGAGCCGCGCCGGAAGCTCCAGCAGCAGCTGCGCGCCGTGCTCGAGCCGGCCGAGTTCGTTGGTGAACACGGCGTGGAAATCGGCGGCGCGCTTGCGCCGCAGGTAGGCCCAGGAAGCATTTGCGATCGCGGCATAGGCCTTGATCTTGAGGCCGACAGTGAAGTCGAAACGCAGGCGCCCGACCGCGTCCTCGCGCAGCCGGCCCACGATCGCCCGCATCACGGCAACACCGAGGAACACCAGCAGCAGCCCGCCCAGCGTGCCCGGCAGCCGGGCGAAGAACCAGCCGGCGGCTCCGGTCGCCTCGGGTGCCGGCGCCCCCAGCGAATTCAGCAGCGGGATGAGCAGGGCAAGGCCCACGCCATCGCTCAATCCCGCGAGCAGGATCAGCCCGGCGACGTAGACCAGTCTGGCAGAGCCAATCGTCGGCCCACGCAGCCGCCAGGCCGCCTTAAGATCAGCCAGCACGGGCGGAGCCTCGGTCATTGCCGGTCACCTTAGCGCAGTGCCGCATCCGTGCCAGAGGCCGTGCGGGCGCTCCTACTCGGCGGCCGCGGCGAATCGCAAGTCGGGGAGCGCCTGCGAACGGTCGATTTCGGCGCCGGCATCGAACTTCTTCAGCTCCGGCATCACGGTCGCCGCGAACTGGCGCACATTTCGCGCCGCTTCCTCGTGCGGCATGCCGGCATAGGAGAAGACGCCGACATAGGCCGAATTGTTGGTCTGCTGGTGGATTTTCATGATCTTGTCGTAGACCTGCTCGGGCGTGCCATAGACCTGGAGATCGGCGAAGAACTCGATCGCCTTCTGGTCGCCGTAGACGGCGAGCTTCTCGTTCATCTTGGCGTAGTATTCGTAGCCGCGCTGGTTCTTCATGTGCTCGCCCGCGAACTGGTAGTGGTCGAGCACCGTGCGGTAGTAGCCGCCGATGTACTTGATCGCCATCTCGCGCGCCCGCTCGGCGCTGTCGTCTACGAAGGTCCAGCCGGCGGATACAGGCTGCGGCGCGTCGGTGCCGTTGATCTCGCGATAGAGCGTGTTGTACTCGGTGAGCTCCTTCTCGACCTCGCGCCACGGCTTCTGCGGGATGATGAGGAGGCCGACGCCGAGCCTGGCCATGATACGCGCGCTCTCGGGGCTGACGGCGGCGGCATAGGTGCGGCCGCGGAAGCTCTTGAACGGGGCGGGGCGGATGGCGACCGGCGGCTGCTTGTAATGCTTGCCCTGGTATTCCATCACGCCGCTCTCGAGGCCCTTCAGCAGCGCCTCGCCGTATTCGACGAACAGCTCGCGGCTGTCGCCCATGTCGAGGCGGAAACCGTCGAACTCGACTTTGCCGGCGCCGCGGCCGAGGCCCAGGATCATGCGGCCGCCCGAGAGGTGATCGAGCATGGAAATCTGCTCGGCCACCCGCATCGGGTCGTGCCACGGCAGGACCACGACCATCGAGCCCAGGCGTATGTGCTTGGTGCGGCCCGCCATGTAGCTCAGGAACTGCACCACGTCGGGGCACATGGTGTAGTCGGTGAAATGGTGCTCGACCGACCAGATCGATTCGAAGCCCAGCGGCTCGGCCATGTCGGCCAGCGCCAGCTCGTTCAGGTAGATCTGCCGGTCGCTGAGCGCGCGGCCGGTGTTCTGGAAGACGGCTGCCATTCCGACGTGCATGGAAGGTTCCCCTGCTGATCGTGAAAATCTTTGTTTCCACCTATGGTAAACGTGCGTTTACCGACTTGGAAAGGGGGCAGTTTGCTTGATTCCGCCGCATTCGATCTTCATATGCAGCGCATGCGTATCCTCCTCGCCGTCCTCTTGTCCTTCTCCTCGATCTTCACCGTCGCGACAGCCAGTGCCCAGGATGTTGCCCAGGCTCAGCCGGGCGCGGCCGAGGTCGAGAGGTATATCAATTCGATCCGCACGCTGAAGGCGCGGTTCGTGCAGAGCAATCCCAACGGCTCGGTCGTCCAGGGCACGCTCTACGTGCGCCGTCCCGGCCGTATGCGCTTCGAATACGATGCGCCCTCGCAGCTCAAGGTCGTGGCCGACGGCTCGCAGGTGACGATGTGGGACCCGACCACCAAGGATTTCGGCCAGTGGCCGATCGGGTGGACGGCGGCATCGTTCCTGGTCAAGGATTCGCTGTCGCTGAGCGGCGACCTGCAGGTCGAGAAGAGCGAGCGCCAGGACGGCATGCTGCAGCTCACCATGACGCAGGCGAAGAAGCCCCAGGAGGGCAAAGTCATCGTCCGCTTGTCGGAAAATCCCATGGTGCTGCGCGGCTGGACGATCATCGACAACCGCGGCAATCAGGTGAATGTGTCGCTGCAGGATGTGCAGGCGGGCGGGCAGCTTGCCGACTCGCTGTTCAAGTTCGACGGCCCCGATCCCAGCCAGATGCGGCGTGGCGGCAACTGACGCGCTATAGTCCCCGCGTGAAACGACGCGGGGAACGACAGACGTGAGTGGATTGATCGTGCGGGCCTCGACCGAGGCCGATGTGGCGCGCTGCGCCGAAATCTACCGACATCATGTGCTGCACGGCACGGCCTCGTTCGAGGTCGATCCGCCGGATCTCGCCGAGATGAGGAAGCGGCGTGCCGCGGTGCTCGATCTCGGCCTGCCGCATCTGGTGGCCGAGCGTGACGGCCGGGTGATGGGCTACGCCTATGCCGGCAACTGGCGGCCGAGGCCTGCCTACAAATTCTCGGTCGAGGATTCGATCTACATCGACAAGGACGCGGTGGGTCAGGGCGTCGGCAAGGCGCTGCTGCCGGTGCTGATCGAGCACTGCACCGCGGCTGGCAAGCGCCAGATGGTGGCGGTGATTGGCGATTCGGCGCAGACGCCGTCGATCCGGCTCCATGCTTCCTGTGGCTTCGAGATGACCGGTACGCTGAAGAGCATCGGCTTCAAGTTCGGTCGCTGGCTCGATTCGGTCCTGATGCAGCGCGCGCTGGGCACGGGAGATCGTCAGCCTCCAACAACGACCTCATCTTTGTAAGTCAGTCGCGGCATCGGGTAGAAGCCCTTCTATCTGTCGCTCAACGGCGGGAACTTCCACTTGCCGTCGCGGATCGGCAGGAAGCTACCGTCGTCGACGCCCACCTCGTCGGCGATGCGATCGTTGGTCGCCTGATTGAGCGCCAGGATGAGATCGCCGTTCTTTTTCGGATCGAGCGCGAGGTTGGCCATCTCGTCGGGATCGGCCTGCAGGTCGTAGACCTCGAGGTCGTTCCTGGCGACAAGCTCCTCCATCGTCCGCGGCATGTTGAACTGCGTCGGCGAGAAGTATCGCGAGAAACGGTAGCGGCCGTCCCAGATGCTGCGGATCCCCGTTCGATACGGGAAATCCGCAGGGTGGCCTGCCAGCTGCGCCTCCTGCTGCTCGGGCGGCTTCGTCCTGAAGGCACGCGTGTCGATCGACAGCGCGGCCCACTTGGGGTTCGCGTAGGACAGCATGTTGAAGTTGAACAGCGCGGCCGGCCGCACGGCTTTCTGCCCGGCGGCCTCCGGGTTGCGCAGCAGCGCGGAGAAGTCCTTGCCGCGCAATCCCTCGCCCGCGCGCGCGAGCGAAGCGCCGTCCTTGCCGGTGAGCGCCAGGATCGTCGGCGTCAAATCCAGCTGCGAGGTGATGGCCTGGCACTGCTTGCCGCCCGCGAGGGCCGGATGGATGATCATGAGCGGCAGATGATTCTGCTGATGGTAGGTGGTGGTGCCCTTGCCGCGCATCTGGTGGCTGCCGCCCAGCTCGCCATGGTCGGCGGTGAAGATGACGATGGTGTTCTGCGCCATGCCGTTGTTCTCGAGCGCGGCCATCAGGCGTTCCACCTTGGTGTCGCAGTCGCGGATGGCATTGAAGTAGTAGTTGCGCAGCGCGCGCCACCGCCGATCCTCGTCGGGCCAGGTGCCGACCAGCAGGTCGATCGATTGCTGGTAGTAGAGGTGCGCCGGCGGCCGCCCGGGTGCATTGAACGGCTGGTGCCGGCTGCCCGGCATGGGCACGCTGTCCCAGGTCGCGCGGTAGAGCTCGTCGTCTGGCGCGCGGGCGATGCCGACCGCGTGGCTCTTGCCCTGGATGTTCTCGTTTCCGACGTCGGAGTCGAAATACATCGTGTCGTGCGGATTGACGAGATTGACGGCGAGGTACCAGGGCTGGCCCTTCGTGCGCAGCGTCTGCGCTTCCGTGCGCAGCCACGTGACCGCCGTCGCCAGCGTACCGTCGTCGTAGGAATAGCCGCCCAGCGTGCCGTCGATCAGGTCGCCGATGCCGAAGAAATCCTGGAAACCGTAGGACTGCATGGTCTTGCGGTAGTCCAGCAGTGGCGCGTCGATCGGTTTGTCGTTGAGGTCGAGCGTCGCCGAGAGATGCCACTTGCCCTGGTAGGCGGCGTGATAGCCGAGGTCGGTGAGGCGATGGCCGACCGTCTTGATCCCGGTCGAGAGGTCGCGCTGCCAGATGTAGTTGAGGTTGTCGGCGATGCCGGTCTGCTGGATGTGCTGGCCCGTGTAGACGGCCGACCGCGCCGAGGAACAGACGCACGAGGCCGCCTGATGGTTCAAGAAGGTGATGGCCTTCTTCTTGATCGCCTCGCGCGCCGGCACCGGGAACGGCCACTGCGGGAAGAAATGCTCCTGGTCGACCAGCACGAACAGGATGTTGTAGCCCGCCGGCATCGTGTCGGTGGGCGGTGTGGGTGTCGGCGTCTGCGCATTGGCGATCCCGCCGGCGAGCAGCGTCGTGCCGAGCAGGGCCGCGCCGGAGGCCATCGCCGCGCGGCGCGAAGGATTGGAGGAATCGTCTTCGGGCTTTGTCATGCCGGTATGGTAGCCGGCCTCGCCTGTCGAAGGTAGGGTGCGCGCGAAGTGGCAGGAGTTCGCACATGACGTTCCGGCGTATCGCGGTCGAAGAAGCCTTTGTGACGCCCGAGATCATGGCGCAATGGTACGTCGTCCTGGCCGGGCGCAACGTCGAGCCCGGCTTCGCCAAGATGGGCGAGTCCATCCTGGCACAGACGCCCGCGAACAAACCGCTGGACGACCGCCTGCTTGACATAGGCGCTGCGCGCATCGCGCACATGGACCAGGTCGGCATCGACATGCAGATCATCTCGCTCACCTCGCCGGGCGTGCAGGTGTTTGAGGCAGCACTCGCCACGCGCCTGGCCGCAGAGTCGAACGACGCGCTCGCCGAAGCCGTGCGCGCCCACCCGACGCGCTTCGCGGGGCTGGCGGCTATCGCGCCGCAGGATCCCGCGGCAGCGGCAAAGGAGATCGAACGCGCCGTGCAGAAGCTCGGCCTGAAAGGCCTGATCGTGAACTCCCACACGATGGGCGAGTATCTCGATGCCGCGAAGTTCCGCCCGATCTTCGAGGCGGCCCAAGCCCTCGACATGCCGATCTACCTTCATCCGCGCGAGCCCGCCGCTTCCTGGGTCACCCCGTATCTCGACTATGCCCTGTGGTTCGCGGGCTGGGGCTTCGCCGCCGAAACAGGCCTGCATGCCATGCGCCTGATCATGTCGGGCCTGTTCGATCGCTTCCCCAAGCTGAAGATCGTGCTCGGCCACATGGGCGAGGGCATTCCCTTCTGGCTCCAGCGCATCGACAACCGCTACCTGCTCGAAGTGAAGATCGGCGCTTGCGAGAAGCTCCCCAAGCTGCCGAGCGAGTACTTCCTAGAAAACTTCGTGATCACGACGTCGGGCGTGACCTCGATGCCGGCGCTCCGCCTCTCGCTCGACGTGCTGGGCGTGGACCGCATCCTGTTCGCCGCCGATTTTCCCTACGAGGACGACGCCGAGGCCGTGCGATTCATGGATGGGGCCAGCGTCACGGAGGAGGAGCGACGTAAGATTTATGAAACGAACGCCTGCCGCGTGTTCAAGCTGGCTTGAGGTCTTCCGGACCGCGAGCGTCCCGCTCGCCTCATGAGCGAGCCGGAGGCTCGCGGTCCAAATGACGATGAGTTCAATATATTTTTAGAGCACTGCTGTCCGGTTAAAAAGAGAACAGATTCAATTGGTTGCCGATGGCGACGTCATCGGAGCTGGGATGATTGGCTGAAAAGGCTTGTTGCAAGGGCATCTTCTCGAAAAGCGTGAGCGAGAATATCTGTAGCAAAGTGTAGAGCGA
>CANJHI010000201.1 GCA_947474005.1 Alphaproteobacteria bacterium
CCCGAGGTTCGTACCTTGAGCGAGGCAGGCGTCGACCTGATCGGGAACTCGCCCTACGGCGTGTGCGGTCCACGCGGCATGGACCCGGCCGTCGTGAAGAAGATCCACGACGCCATGAAGGAGGCGCTGTTCGATCCGGCGACGCAGGCTGTCATGGAGCGCTACAATATGCCGACGCTCTATCTCGACAGCGCCGCCTACGATGCTGCCGCTCGCGAGCAGGAGAAGATCGAGCGCGCGAACCTGAAGCGTGTCGGGATGCTTGCCCGCTAGAGCAGAGACCGATGCTCATGAGGTGCGGTGAGCGATACGGCCAGCTCGAATAGAGAATGTTTGGGATGTGAAATCCGGCGAATAGGGTATCGCAGTACGACTATACCCGTCGCGGGCTCGTATTTTTTTGCGAGGTAAGGACAGCCTCAATGATAAACGAATCGCATTTCGCCCTAGAGCGTTATGAATTCTGAAGGAATCGAAAGGGGATTCCCTCGGGCTGCATGATCTGATTCAACCTTCTGGCTGGGCAGGAGGCCAGCCGGGATGGCGAAAGCTTATTCGTTGGATCTTCGAAAGCGTGTGGTCGAGGCGGTGGAACGCGATGGCTTGTCCTGTAACCAGGCGGCGGGGCGCTTCGAAGTGGCGATCAGCACGGCAATCGACTGGGTCAATCGGTATCGGCGGACCGGGAGCCTGGCGCCCGGGAAGATCGGCGGGCACCGGCCCAGGAAGCTGGTCGGCAAATATCGCGACTGGCTGCTGGTGCGCTGCCGGGAGCGCGAGTTCACTCTGCATGGGTTGGTCGGCGAACTCGCCGCTCGTGGCCTCAACGTGGACTATCGCGTGGTCTGGACGTTCGTCCACGAAGAGAAGCTGAGTTATAAAAAAAGACGCTGGTCGCCAGCGAGCGGGACCGTCCCGACGTAGCGCGCCGGCGCCGGCAATGGCGGGCGCATCAGGATCGCATCGATCCGACCCGCCTGGTCTTCATCGATGAGACCTGGACCAAGACCAATATGGCGCCGCTGCGCGGCTGGGCACCGCGGGGCCAGCGCCTGCTCGCCAAGGTTCCGTATGGCCGCTGGACGACCATGACCTTCCTCGCGGCGCTGCGTCATGATCGCGTCGATGCGCCGTGGCTCATCGAAGGCCCGATCAATGGCGAAAGCTTCCGCCTCTACATCGACAAGGTCCTGGTTCCGACACTTCGCCCTGGCGACATCGTCGTCATGGACAACCTCGGCTCCCATCGCAGCAGCGCCGTCCGCAGTGCACTCAGAGCGGCCGGAGCCAAGCTCTTCTTCTTGCCCAAGTACTCCCCGGACCTAAACCCGATCGAGATGCTCTTCTCCAAGCTAAAACATGGCCTGCGCAAAGCCGCAAAGCGCACTGAGGACGCCGTCTATGACGCCATCGCTGACCTGCTACCGACCGTTCGGCCTGCCGAATGTCAAAACTACTTCGCTAAAGCTGGATACGCTCGAACTTAGAGTCATACCGCTCTAGTCAATGTGGCTTTGTGACTCGGCCGCGACGGATTCCATGTGGCCGATGGCAGCAGTATCCAGTGGCGCACGATCGCCAGGCAAGCGATCGGGTGACGGTGGGATGCGGACGGCTCGAAGCGGGACGAACGCGGCCGTCGATTGTTTGCCGCGAGCGAGGCCCCGGCCGCCGGATGGGGTGGCTTGGTTGTCCGTGCTCAAAAAGCCATCGGCCATGGGATCAGTTTTCCGATGAAGGCCATGGTTGCTGATGTCCGGTGATTGAAGAGCGCGCCGCTCTCATGCGACGCAGGTCTCCCTGCATGGATTTTGAGCGCGTCTGCTTCCGAGCGACGTAATTGCTGGCGGCGGCGACGACGGCTGGCACGGCGACGGCGGCACAGGTTCGGTCACCGCAAACAGTTCAGGCTGCACGACGCTCGTAGCGATGGCGCAGGCCGATGCGTTACCGACGCAAGACGGTCACCCGATGTCGCAGGGCGACGAGTTCGAGTTCCAGGGTGAGGCGACGACGAACCCGAAACGAGAGCAGGGAACCGACGGCGGACAGAAGCGTGAGCATGCCGATGACGGTATGACTGCGTCGCCGAAAACTCCATGCTTTCCCGGCTTTTTGGAGTTTTGAGCAAGGACAAGCGGTACGGCCAAATCAGCGCGCGGCCGATTCTCGGTGGACTTCATCATGAATACGCCCGGATGTAGTATTCAGCAGGCACAGGGCTTTTTGGCGTTTTGAGTAAGGACAGGCCCCAGCTGCACATGAAGTCGACGTAGCGCTTGCCGTTGACGTCCCACAGGTGACAGCCCTCGCCGCGTTCGAAGAACTGCGGATAGCCCTCGGGCAGCCGGTCGCTGCGCAGGTGCCCGTACATGCCGCCGGGAATGACCTGCTGGGCACGCTGCCGCAGTTTCTGGTCGGCTGAAATGGTCATTTGGCAGGCTCCTCGACGCTGTGAACTGGCTTATATATACCGGATGGAGAAGGGCTCGCACGCGGCTTTGGCCGCGGGGCTCATGAAGGGGGACAATGGATCTCAAGGGCAGGGTGGCTGTCGTCACCGGCGGCAATGGCGGGCTTGGCCAACGCATCTGTCATGCGCTGGCGGCGCAGGGCTGCCACATCGCCGTCGTCTATGCCCAGAGCAAGGACCAGGCCGAGGGAGTCGCCCGCGATCTCGAAAAGCACCAGGTTGCGACCGCCACCTTTGCCTGCGATGTGACCCAGCGCGACCAGGTCCAGCGCCTGGTCGACGATGTCGTGAAGCGTTTCGGCCGGCTCGACATCCTCGTGAACGATGCCGCCTACAACAAGTCGATCCCCTTCACCGATCTCGACGGCCTGACCTACGAGGAATGGACCAAGATCATCGACATCAACCTGACCGGCCCGATGCTGCTGACCAAGGC
The DNA here is from genome assembly GCA_947474005.1 of Alphaproteobacteria bacterium. GTDB lineage: Bacteria > Pseudomonadota > Alphaproteobacteria > Reyranellales > Reyranellaceae > Reyranella. The sequence goes on from CANJHI010000201.1 coordinate 2,910, forward strand.
CGTCGGCCCGGTGATGAAGAAGCAGGGCGCGGGACGCATCGTCAACATCGCCTCGGTCGCGGGCCTCGGGCCGACCGGCTCCTCGATCGCCTACGCCGTCTCGAAGGCGGGCCTCATCCATCTCACCAAGTGCATGGCCGTCGCGCTGGCGCCCGAGGTGCTGGTGAACTGCGTGGCGCCGGGCCTGCTCGAAGGTACGCGCGCCACGGCGAACCTGCGGCCCGAGGTGGTCGCGAAGAATGCCAGCGCCTCGTTGCTCGGCATGCCCGCTGACAAGGACGACTGTGCCGACCAGGTCGTCACCATGTGCCGGACCAACAGCACGACCGGGCAGACGCTGGTGATCGATTCGGGCCGCGTCTTCCATTGATCGTTCCGTCGTCTCCTCCGGCACGGAAGAACGCCTGGCGACGGCTGCTGCTGTTCGTCGTGGTCGGCGCGCTCGTCCTGCTGGTCGGGGTCGAGGGGGTGAGGATCCTGCAGGATCATTCGGCGCCTTCTGGCGGCGCCGCCGTCGCGGGCGGGCCGCCGCTGGTCATGGTATCGCCCGCGACGCGCGGCCCGGCGGAACGGACGCTGGCGCTTCCCGCCAGCATCTCTGCCTACGAGGATTCGCCCGTCTATGCCCGGGTCAACGGCTATGTCAGCAAATGGACCGTCGACATCGGCACCAGGGTCAAGGCGGGCCAGCTGCTGGCCGAGATCGAGACGCCCGAGCTGCACCAGCAGCTGAAGCAGGCCGAGGCGCTCGTGCTGCAGGCCAAGGCCAATGCCGAGATCGCCCAGATCACGTACCGGCGCTATGTCGGGCTGGTGAAGACCAATGCGGTCTCGCAGCAGGATGTCGACAACAGCCAGGCCGCCCTTGAGGCCCGCAAGGCCGATGTCGTCGCCGCCGAAGCCGAGGTCGGGCGCCTCACGGCGATGGTCGCCTTCCAGAAGATCTATGCGCCGTTCGACGGCGTGATCGGCGCCCGCAACCGCGCGAAGGCGACGACCGGTGCGCTGATCGACCTCGGCAGCCACGACAGCTCGGGCTGGCTCTACCGGATCTACCGGATGGATCCCGTCCGCATCTACGTGGCCATGCCGCAGATCTACCTGCCGATGATCCGGGACGGTCTCGCGGTCGAGGTGACGGTGCGGGAATATCCCGAACGGTCCTTCGGCGGGAGGGTCGTGCGCAACGCCGCTTCTCTCGACAAGACCTCACGCACGATGGAGGTCGAGATCCAGACGCCCAATCCCGACGGCATCCTGCTGCCCGGCCTGTACGCAACGGCGCATTTCAAGCTGGTCGATCCGACACCGCCCATCGTGGTCGCCGACTCTTCGGTCATCGTGCTGGCCGACGGGCCGCAGATCGCCATCGTTGACAAGGACGACATCGTCCGCATCCGCAAGATCCGGCTGGGGCGCGATGCCGGCAAGACGATCGAAATCGTGTCGGGCGTGACCGAGGGCGACCGTGTCGTCCAGAACCCCAGCGACCTCCTGAAGGATGGCATTAAGGTCCGCGTCCTGACCGATAGCGCTGCCCGACAGTGATCGCGGCGTCCCGTCCCCCGATCGCGGTCGTCGCGGCGCTCTCCCTGCTGGCCGGCTGCATGGTCGGTCCCGACTATGTCCGCCCGGAGACCTCCGTGCCGGTGCAGTTCACCGAGACCGGGCCGTGGAAGGAGGCCGTGCCGCAGGAGACCATCGGCCGCGGCGACTGGTGGACGCTGTTCAACGATCCGGTGCTCAACGCGCTGCAGGCCGAGGCGATCCGGCAGAATCCCGACCTCAGGGCAGTCGCGGCGCGCGTGCTACAGGCCCAGGCCATGGCGGGCATCTCGAAGAGCTATCTCTATCCGGAGGTCAATGCCGGTGGTGTCGGACAGTATTTCGTCAACAATCCCAACTTCGCCACGCTGATCGATCCGGCGCTGATCTCGGCCAATACGCCGATCATGACCGGCGCCTACAAGGCGGTGCCGCTCTACGCCACCTACGAGATCGACCTGTGGGGACGCCTGCGGCGGCAGACCGAGTCCGCGTCGGCGGAGCTGGGTGCCAGCATCGCGAACTTCCAGACGGCGATGCTCACGCTCAATGGCGACGTCGCGCAGACCTACTTCGAAGTGCGGGCGACCGACGAGCTCCACCGGCTGCTCGTCGAGAACATCAACCTGCATCGCAGCAGCGTCGGATTGTTCCGGGCGCTGCGCGGCGACGGGCTGGCCAACGAGATCGCGCTCTCCGAGGTGGAGACATCGCTCAGGACCACGGAGGCGCAGGCCCAGGCCATCGAGGGCCAGCGCATCAAGCTCGTGAACAAGCTCGCGATCCTGACCGGCGCCAACCCGGAAGGTTTCTCGCTGCCGCGACAGCCCTTCGACCGGACAGTGCCTGCCGTTCCCGTGGGGCTGCCGTCGGACTTGCTGGAGCGACGGCCCGACTTCGCCGAGGCCGAGCGCGAGATGGCGGCGGCCAATGCGCGGATTGGCGTCGCGGTCGCCGCCTACTATCCGTCGATCAAGCTCACATCGTCGGTCGGCTTCGAGAGTTTCGACCTGTCGACGCTCACCAATCCCACGAGCAATATCTGGGGTATCGGCTTCTCGCTGTTCCAGCAGATCTTCAACGCCGGCCGCATCACCCTGAACGTCGAGCGCACGCGCGCGGCCTATCAGGAACGGGTGGCGCTCTACCAGGCGGTGCTGCTGCGCGGCTTCCAGGAAGTGGAGACGTCGCTGGGGCAGTTGCGGACACTCAGTGAGCAGGCGCGCTACCAGCAATTGGCCGTCGCCAGCGCCAACCGCACGGCGTCGCTGGTGACGCAGCGCTTCAGCCAGGGCCTGATCTCGCAGGTCGAGGTCCTGGTCGCACGGCGCGCCGTCCTCGCGGCCCAGAGCGTGTCGGTGCAGATCGTCAACACCCAGTTCGTGACGACGATCGCGCTGGTGAAGGCGCTCGGCGGCGGCTGGCAGGACAGGCAAGTGCCGGACGGCTCACGCAGCATGTGGGCGCCGCTGCTCAAGAAGTGAGGGTGGGCCAAACCAAAGCCCGTCGTCTCGACGGGGGCTTTTTTTCTCCGGATCAACGCTCCGCCAGCAGCTCCGCGCCTTCCTGCGGCGGGGCCGGTTTCCAGTTGCGGCGGAGCAGGCTGAAGATCACCGGCACGAGGAAGAGCGTGGCGATACAGGCGACCAGCATGCCGCCGATCACGGCGCGGCCGAGCGGGGCGTTCTGGCTGCCGCCTTCGCTGAGGCCGAGCGACATCGGGATCATGCCGAAGACCATGGCGATGACGGTCATGATCACCGGCCGCAGCCGCGCGCGCCCCGCACTTAGCGCCGCCTCGAGGGCGGTCTGGCCCTCGGCAAGGGCCTGCTTGGCGAAGGACACGACCAGGATGCTGTTCGCCGTGGCGACGCCCACCGTCATGATGGCGCCCATCAGCGATGGCACGCTAAAGGTCGTGTCGGTGAGCAGCAGCATCAGCACGACGCCGCAGAAGGCGCCGGGCAGGGCCATGATGATGATGAACGGGTCGGTCCAGGACTGGAAATTGATCACCAGCACGAAATAGACGAGCAGGATCGCCACCACGAGGCCGAGGCCGAGCTGGGTGAAGGCCTTGTCCATGGTCTCGCCCTGACCCGCCCTCTCGATGACGATGCCCTTGGGCAGGCCGACCGAAACCTCGGCGATGATCCGGTTCACGGCGGACATCACCGAGCCGGTGTCGACGCCCTCGACATTGGCCATGACGTCAAAGGTGGTGAGTACGTTGGTGTGGGCGACTTCCGCCGGGATCAGCGTGCGCTTTATGTCGGCGACATTGCCGAGATACTGGGTCTGCGTGCCGCCGCTGCCGCGGATCGGCATGTTCACCAGGTCGTCCATCGACTGGAGCTTGTCGAGCGGTGACTGGACCAGCAGCGAATAGGTGTGGCCCGACGCCGGATCGGTCCAGAAGTTCGGTGCGACGTTCAGGGTCGAGGTCGCGCCGATCAGGATGGCGCGGGCCATGTCGGCCTGCGTGAAGCCTGCCAGGTCCGATTCGCCGGGCGCCATGGTCGCGAGCTTCTCGCGGTCGACGTTGATCATGAACGCGGGCTGGTCGATGCGCTGCTGGATATGGACGTCGACAGCGCCGGGCACGGACCTGAGCCGCGTCTCGATCTTCCGCGCCACCTCGTGCAGCGCCGCGCTGGTGGCGAGGCCATAGACCCTGATGTCGATGGGCGCTGGCAGGCCGAGATTGAGGATCTGGGTCTGCATGTCGCTCGGCTGGAAATAGAAGAGCAGCTCGGGAAACTTCTCCGGCAGCACCTGCCGCAGGCGGCGCGTGTACTCCTTCGAGCCGAAGCGGCGCGTGGCTTTGAGGCCGACCAGGATCTCGCCGTCGGCCGAGGAGGCGGTGATGTTGTCGCTCAGCACGATGTTGTTGGGCTGCGGGATGCCGATATTGTCGAGCACGACCTCGACATCGTCACCGACCACGGCGCGGATCTCCCGCTCGACCCGGCTGAAATAGACGCCCGTCTCCTCGATGCGCGTTCCCGTGGGGGCGGAGACGTGCAGGCGCAGCGAGTCGCCGTCGGCCGGCGGGAAGAAGTCGCGGCCGATCACGGGGATGGCGATCGTCGCCAGCACGACCGCGATGCCGAACAGCGCCAGCACGAAGACCGGATGGCGCAGCGACCAGTCAAGGCCACCGAGATAGCGCGTCCGGAAGGCGTCGAAGCGGGCATCGAATCCCTGCTGGAAGCGCCGGAACGCACCGGGACGCGCTGCCATCGTCTGCTCGCGCGCATGATGTTCGTGTTCTGCGCGCGTCAGGTAGTTCGTCAGCACCGGCACCAAGGTGCGCGACAGCAGGTACGACGTCGCGATGGCGAACAGGACGGCGAGCGCCAGCGGCACGAACAGGAATCGCGGCGGGCCGGTCAGCAGGCCCACGGGCAAGAAGACGATGCAGATGCACAGGGTCGAGACGAACGCCGGAACGGCGATTTCCTGCGCGCCGTCGAGGATCGACTGGATGAGGTTCTTCCCCATCGCCGTGTGACGATGGATGTTCTCCAGGGTCACCGTCGCGTCGTCGACCAGGATGCCGACCGACAAAGCGAGCCCGCCCAAGGTCATGAGGTTGACCGTGTTGCCGGTAATGTCGAGCAGGAAAAGCGACGTGAAGATGCAGACCGGGATCGAGATCACCACCACGATGGTGCTGCGCCAGCTCCCGAGGAACAGCAGGATCAGCAGGGCGGTGAGGGCGGCCGCCGTCAGCCCCTCGATCACGACACCCTGGATCGCGCCCATCACGAAGACGGACTGGTCGAACAGGATCGTGAACTTGAGGTCGCCCGGCGTCGGGATCTGCTTCAGCACCTCCTTGGTCTGGGCGATGATGTCGAGGGTCGAGACCTCGCCGCTCTTGCCGACCGACAGGAACACCGACTTGCGGCCGTCGACCCGCACCAGGTTGGTCTGCGGCTGGTAACCGTCACGGACGTTGGCGACGTCCCGCATGTAGACGAGCTTGCCGCCGCTGTTGCGGAGCGGCATCGCGTTCAGCAGCTCCATCGTGGCCGGGCTGTTGTTGGCCTGCAGGAGATACTCGGTCCGGCCCATGCGCATCGAGCCGGTCGGCAGGATGACGTTCTGGTTGTTGATGGCGCGGCTGATCTCGTCGGCCGTCACGCCGTGCGCCTGCATGCGGGCCGGGTCTAGATCGACCATGATCACGCGGGCATTGCCGCCCCACGGCAGGGGAAGCTGGGCGCCTTCCACGGGTGCGAGGGCTTGGCGGACGGTGAACTGGCCGTAGTCGAAGAGCTGGCTCTCGGTCAGCGTCGCGCTGGTCAGCGCCACCAGCATGATCGGCACGCTCGACGGATCGTAGATCAGGACGAAGGGCGGGTTTATGCCGACCGGCATCTTCTTCAGGATGGTCTGCGAGACCGCCGTCACCTGCGCCAGCGCCCGGTCGATGTCGACCCGGGAATGGAAGTAGAGGCGCATGATGCCGAAGCCGAAGATGCTGCGGGACTCCATGCGCTTGATGTCGCCGACGAACTGCGAGGTGAGGAACTCGCTCCACTCGGTGACGGCGTTGGCCATGTCGGCGGCCGGGAAGCCGGAATACTGCCAGAGGATCGTGACCGTCGGTTCCTCGATCGCCGGGAAGATGTCCTTCGGCATGCGCGTGGTCGCGCCGATGCCGGCCAGGATCAGCATCAGCGACAGGACGACGAAGGTATAGGGTTTGCGAAGGGCGAGCTTGACGATCCACATGGGGGTGCGGGCCTACCGGAACGCGACGCGCAGCGAACATAGGTGCCCCGAGCCGCACCCGGCCGGGACCAAACGGCAGATCAATGAAAGCAGGCGGAAATTCTCCCTAATTGCTTCATGTGGTCATGCGGCCGAAAAAGCGTCAAGGCCAGCGCCCTGCGTCACCTGCCCATGCTCAAAAAGCCATCGGGCCATGAAATCGGCGTGTCAATGAAGGCCACGGTTGATGACATTCGGTGATCGAAGAGCGCGCCACTCTCTTGCGA
>CANJHI010000202.1 GCA_947474005.1 Alphaproteobacteria bacterium
CCTGCCGCTGCCGCGCCCGCCGCCCAGAAGCCGCTGGTCGACGAAAACGACTGGCGCGTCAGCCGCCCGGCGATGAAGCCGGCGGTGCGAGCCTCCGAACCCACTGCGCGACCGATGGCCGCGCGGCCGGCCGGCGACAGCCGATCGCCCAACCTGTTCCAGCGCATCACCGGCGCTTTCTCGGCGCCGAAGCCCTCGGCCGCGGCGGCTTCCGCCGAACCGGCGGCACCGCGTGCGGCACCGGAAAACGTCGTGGCCGTTGCCGCCAAGCCTGTTGTACGGGCGGCTCCCGTCCAGACCTCGATCAGCCTCGACGTCACCGAGCGGACGAAACCCGCACGAGACGACGATGACCTGCAAATTCCCGCGTTTCTGCGCCGGCAAGCGAACTAACGCAGAATTGGGAGTTCTCCACGCATCCTATCGAGGGGCCGTTCGGCCCCTCTTTTTTTGGCCGCCGCGTGATATAACCCGGCGGCACATCGGTTTGACGGATGGGAAATGTCGATAGCGGGCGTAGGTAGAAATGGACGGGTTCTGGCGACGCTGGGGCTGGTGCTGGCGTGTCTGGCGCTGGGCCTGGCCGGTTGCGGTTCGTCGGACGACGACAAGAACTACGTCGAGACGCCGGTCGAGCAGCTCTACAACAATGCGCTCGATCAACTGAGTGTGCAGGAATACAAGAAGGCCGCGAAGGGTTTCGAGGAAGTCGACCGCCAGCATCCCTATTCGGTGTGGGCCACCAAGGCCCAGCTCATGGCCGCCTTCGCCTACTATCAGTCGAACAAGTACGATGACGCCATCATCGCCTTGGATCGCTTCATCCAGCTTCATCCCGGCCATCGCGACCTCGCCTATGCCTATTACCTGAAGGCGCTCTGCTACTACGAGCAGATCTCCGACGTCGGGCGCGACCAGCGCGTCACGCAGCAGGCGCTCGAAGCGCTGGCCGAAGTGGTCAAGCGCTTCTCCGGATCGCCCTACGCACGCGATGCGCGCCTGAAGGTCGAACTCGCCATCGACCATCTGGCCGGCAAGGAGATGGCCGTCGGACGCTACTATCAGGCCAATCAGCAATACGTGGGCGCGATCAATCGCTACCGCGTCGTAATCGAGCGCTACCAGACGACCACCCATGTGCCGGAGGCTCTGCATCGGCTCGTCGAGTGCTATCTGTCGCTGGGCGTGAAGAGCGAGGCCCAGGAGAATGCCGCCGTGCTCGGCTTCAATTATCCGGGCAGCGAATGGTATCAGGACAGCTACTTCCTGATGACTGGCGAGGGCCAAAAGCCGTCGGACGAGAAGCCCGGCTGGTTCTTTGGGTTGTTCTGACAGGGCTGCATGCTTGTCTCGCTTTCGATCCGTGACTTCGTCCTGATCGAGAAGCTCGACCTCGCCTTCGCGCGTGCCGGCCAGGGTGGCCTCGGTGCCCTCACCGGCGAGACTGGCGCCGGCAAGTCGATCCTGATCGATGCCCTCGGCCTTGCGATCGGCGCCCGCGCCGACTCCGCCGCCGTGCGGCGCGGCGCCCTCCAGGCCTCGGTGGCGGCCTCGTTCGATCTGCCCAAGACCCATCCCGTTCACGCCATTCTTGCCGAACAGGGGTTGGCCGACGAGGACGTCCTGACGCTGCGTCGCACGGTCGGCGCCGATGGCCGTGGGCGCGCTTTCGTCAACGACCAGCCGGCGTCGGTCGCGCTGTTGCGCCGGCTCGGCGATACCCTGGTCGAGATCCAGGGCCAGATGGAGCAGCACGGCCTGCTCGACGTCGCCACGCATCGCACGTCGCTCGATGCCTTCGCGGGCCTGGAGAAGCACGCGGAGGCTGTTCGCGCGGCGTGGCGGCAGTGGCGGGCCGCCGAACAGGCACATGCCGATGCCGAGGCGGCGGCCCAGGCGGCGCGGCGTGACGAGGACTTCCTGCGTCACGCCGTGAAGGAGCTCGAAGCGCTGGCGCCGCAGGCCGACGACGAGGAGAAGCTCGCCTCCGAGCGGCAATTGCTGCGCGCCGGCAGCGCCCTGGGCGAAGCCGTGACGCAGGCGCTGGCCGAACTGGAGCAGGGCCGGGGGACGATCGCGGCGCTCGGCACCGCGCATCGTCTCATCGAACGCAACCTCGACAAAGCCGCCGGCCATCTCGATGCACCCCTCGCTGCGCTCGACCGGGCGCTGAGCGAGGCGACCGAAGCGCAGGCGCAACTCGAAGCCGCACGGGACGCGCTGGAATTCGACCCGGCCCGGCTGGAGAAGATCGAGGAGCGCCTGTTTGGGCTGCGCGCCGTGGCCCGCAAACATAATGTGCAGGTGCCGGAACTGGCCGCCCTCGTTGAGAAGATGATCACCCAGCTCGCTGCCCTCGACTCGGGCGAGGCCGGCCTGAAGAAGCTTGCCGCTGCGGCCAAGGCGGCCCGCGCGAGCTACGTCACGGCGGCCGAGGCGCAGGCCGCCGCGCGCCGCAAGGGGGCCACCCGGCTCGACAAGGCGGTGGCCGGCGAGCTTGGTCCGCTCAGGCTCGAGAAGGCCAGGTTCGTCACGGAGCTGGCGCCCATGCCCGAGGCCGACTGGTCCGAGGCGGGCACCGACCGCGTGCAATTCACCGTTTCCACCAACCCCGGGACTCCGCCGGCGCCGATCGCCCGGATCGCGTCGGGCGGCGAGCTCTCGCGCTTCCTGCTGGCACTGAAAGTCTGCCTCGCCAAGGTGGGCGATGCCGCCACCATCGTGTTCGACGAGGTCGACTCCGGCATCGGCGGTGCCACCGCGGCGGCCGTGGGCGAGCGCCTGAAGCGGTTGGCCAGGGACGTCCAGGTGCTGGTGGTGACGCATTCGCCCCAGGTCGCGGCCATCGCCGACCGGCACTGGCTGATCCAGAAGACGACGACGCGGAATTCGGCCAGTACCGACGTGCTGGCGCTCGACGCCAAGGGCCGCCGCGAGGAGATCGCCCGCATGCTGTCGGGTGCCGAGGTGACGGCGGAGGCGCGCGCCGCGGCCGATCGCCTGCTGGCCCCCGCACATTGAGGGCGGGTTGATATGTCGAAAGCAGCGAAAGTCGTTGCCGCGCTGAAGGTCGAGGATCTCACCGAGCGTCAGGCGCGCGCCGAGCACAAGCGGCTGGCTGACGAGATCGGCCATCACGACAAGCTCTATCACGAGCAGGATGCGCCGGAGATGTCCGACGCCGACTACGACAAGTTGCGCCAGCGCCTGAAGGCGATCGAGGCGAAATTCCCGCAGCTCGTCGACATGTTCAGCCCGACGCAGAAGGTGGCGCCGACGCCGAGCACGGCCTTCGCCAAGGTCAGGCATGGCAGGCCGATGCTGTCGCTCGACAACGCCTTCACCGACGAGGAGCTGCAGGGCTTCCTCGACCGCGTGCGACGGGGATTGGAGCGCGAGACCGACCTCAAGCCCGACGCCGAGATTGCGCTGAGCTGCGAGGCGAAGATCGACGGCCTCTCGATCAGCCTGCGCTACGAGGACGGCGTGTTCGTCCAGGGCGCCACGCGCGGCGACGGCAGCACCGGCGAGGACGTCACCGCCAACCTCAAGACCATCAAGGACATCCCGCAAACACTCAAAGGCAAGGGCGTGCCGAAGGCCTTCGACGTGCGCGGCGAAGTCTATATGGAACGCAAGGCCTTCATGGAATTGAACGTCCGCCAGGTCGCGGCGGGCGAGAAACCCTATGTCAATCCGCGCAACACGGCCGCCGGTTCCTTGCGCCAGCTCGATCCGGAGATCACCGCGAGCCGCCCGCTGCGCTTCTTTGCCTATGCCTGGGGCGAGGCAGAGCCGCGCGCCTGGAAGACGCATAGCGAGTATCTCAAGCTCCTGAAGGAGTGGGGCTTCAAGACCAATCCGTTGACCAGGCTCTGCCACACTGCCGACGAGGTGCGTGCCTTCTACCAAAAGATCGGCGAGGAACGGCCGTCGCTGCCCTACGACATCGACGGCGTCGTCTACAAGGTCGACCGCATCGACTGGCAGGAGCGGCTGGGCTTCGTGAGCCGTGCGCCGCGCTGGGCGATCGCCCACAAGTTCCCCGCCGAGCAGGCGCGGACCAGGCTGAACGATATCGTCATCCAGGTCGGCCGCACCGGGGCGCTGACGCCGGTCGCCGATCTCGAGCCGGTCAACGTCGGCGGCGTCATGGTCGCGCGCGCTACCTTGCACAATGCCGACGAGATCGAGCGCCTCGACGTTCGTGTCGGCGACATGGTGATCATCCAGCGCGCCGGCGATGTCATTCCACAGGTGCTGGGATACGTGCCCGAGGAGCGGCCGAAGAAGACCCATAAGTACGAGTTCCCGACCCATTGCCCCTGTCCGCTAAAAACCAAGGTGGCGAGCGAGGAGGGCGGCGTGGTGCGGCGCTGCTCGGGTGGCCTTGAATGCCCGTTCCAGCAGGTCGAGCGGATGCGCCACTTCGTGTCGCGCTATGCCTTCGACATCGATGGTCTGGGCGGCACCCATATCGAGAATTTCTGGCGCGACGGGCTCCTGAAGACGCCGGCCGATCTCTTCCGGCTGCAGGAAAAGGCCGGGGATATTCAGAAGCGCGAGGGCTGGGGCGACCTGTCGGTACGCAACCTGCTGGCGGCCATCGAGGCGCGGCGCACGATCCCGCTCGACCGCTACATCTATGCCATCGGCATCCCGCTGATCGGCGAGGCCACGGCCAAGCTGCTGGCCCAGGAGTATGGCGACGCCGACACCTGGCTCGCCGAGATGCTGGCCGCGACCGGGGAGCGGAAGAAGAAGCCCGACCCGGTGAAGAAGGAGAAGGCGGCGGCCGAAGTCGGCGAGAGCTACGGCCGGCTCTGCAACATCGAGCAGATCGGCGTCACCACGGCCGACGCCATGTGCGCCTTCTTCGGCGAGGGCCACACCGTCGACATCATCAAGGACCTGCGCAAGCAGCTCACCGTCGAGCCGGTGACGCGCCGCGTGATCGCGGCCGATGCCCTGCTCAAGGATAAGATCGTGGTCTTCACCGGCGAACTCAGCACGATGACCCGCGACGCCGCCAAGGCGCGGGCGGAGGAGCTGGGAGCCAAGGTGACGGATTCCGTGTCGAAGAAGACCAGCATCGTCGTCGTGGGCGAGAATGCCGGCTCGAAGGCGCGCAAGGCGGCCGAACTCGGAATCGAGACGCTGACCGAGGAGGAATGGGTGAAGCTAAGCAAGTAGCTTCAGCAGAGCGCTTGCGGCATCATGGAATAGTCGTCTCGTTGGAGTTGATTGAATGGATTTGGCTCGTTTCCCGCGTCGTAGCTACACACATGCCCCCACGCCGATCGAACTGCTGCCGCACTTTACCAAGGCACTGGCGGCGAGCTGCCCGGGCGGCGTCGGTCCGGAGATCTGGATCAAGCGCGACGATTTGCTGGGCCTCTTTCCTGGCGGCAACAAGACGCGCAAGCTCGAGTTTCTCGCGGCCGACGCGCTGGCCCAGGGTGCCGACACGCTGATCACCTGCGGCGCGCCGCAGTCCAATCACTGCCGCATCACCCTCTCAGCCGCGGTCAAGGAAGGGCTGAAATGCCGCTTCGTGATCGAGGAGCGCGTCCCCGGCAGCTACAGCAAGACCGCTGGCGGCAACAATTTCATGTTCGAGCTGATGGGCGTCGAAGCCATCACCGTGGTGCCCGGCGGTTCGGATATGGGCTCGGCAATGTCGAGGATTGCGCAGGAAGTCGCCTCGCTCGGCCGCAAGGGCTACATCATTCCGGGCGGCGGTTCGAACGCGATCGGCGGCCTGGGCTATGTCGCCTGCGTGCAAGAAATGCAGCAGCAATGGATGGACATGGGGCTGGCGCTCGATGCCGTCGTGGTCGGCTCGGGCAGCTCAGGCACCCATGGCGGCATGGTTGCGGGGTTCTTCGGCAACAACATCAGGATCCCGCTGATCGGCATCGGTGTCAGCCGCGATCCCGCCGACCAGGAGCCGCTGGTCCACAAGGAAGCGCAGGCTGTCGCTGACCTCCTCGGAATCGGCAAGATCCCGCGCGACGCGGTGAAGAGCTTCGGCGGCTTCTGGCAGCCGAAATATTCCGTGCCCAATGCCAAGATGGTGGAAGCCGTCCAGATGCTGGCGCGGACCGAAGGCGTCCTGCTCGACCCGGTCTACACCGGGAAGATCATGGCCGGCCTCATCGGCCTCGCACGCCAGGGCCACTTCAAACCCAACGCCAAGGTGCTGTTCATGCACACCGGCGGTCTGCCGTCGCTCGACGTCTATCAGGACGTCGTGCTCGGCCGGACGGTGCTGGCGGATTGAACCAGATACTGTTCGATTCGACTCGATGCCATATCTTCAAGTTTCTCTCCCCCGCTAGGGGGAGAGGTTAGGTGAGGGGGGATCGATGTGCGTAACCCCCTCACCCGTCCTCTCCCCCTAGCGGGGGAGAGGAGAATGAAAAAGTGATGACGTCTAACTGGAATCACTCCAGGGCAGCGTCTGAGCTCTAAATCGCCCGCGTCGCCTCGGCGAGCCACGCGCGCGTCGCTTCGTCGACCTCGGGTCCTACCGCCTCGCGCACGCGGCGGTGATAGGCGTTCAGCCATTCCCGCTCGGGATCGGTCAGCAGGCTCGTGTCGACGCAGGCGAGATCGATCGGCGCCAGGGTCAGAGTCTCGAACTCGCAGTAGCGGCGATCGGCGCCCTCGATTGTGACCTCGCGCACTGCCACCAGATTCTCGATGCGGATGCCGTAGGCGCCGGTCTTGTAGTAGCCCGGCTCGTTGCTGACGATCATGCCGGGCATCAGGGGCACATTGTTGGCCATCTTGGAAATGCGGTGCGGCCCCTCGTGGACCGACAGGTAGGCGCCGACTCCGTGGCCCGTGCCGTGATCGTAGTCGAGGCCGGCCTGCCACAGGTGATAGCGCGCGAGCGCGTCGAGCTGCGAGCCGGTGGTGCCGGCCGGGAAACGCGCGGAGGCAAGCGCGATATGGCCTTTCAGCACACGGGTGAAGCGGTCGCGCATCTCGGGCGACGGCGTGCCGATGGCGACGGTCCGGGTGATGTCGGTGGTGCCGTCGCGGTATTGCCCGCCCGAATCGACCAGGTAGAGGCTGCCCGGCTGCAGCACCCGCTCGGTCGCCTCGCTGGCGCGATAGTGCACGATCGCACCGTTGGGACCGGCGCCCGAGATGGTATCGAAGCTGAGGTCGCGCAGCTTGCCCGTCTGCTCGCGCAGCGCCTGCAGGCGGTCGGACACTTCCATTTCGCGCAAGCTTCCGGCCTTCGAGTCGCGCGCCAGCCAGCCCAGGAAGCGGCTGACCGCGGCGCCGTCGCGATGGTGCGCGGCACGGATACCGGCGAGTTCCACGGTGTTCTTGCAGGCCTTGGGCAGGGCAACCGGATCGGCCTCACGCACCATCGTGGCGCCGGCCTGTTGTAGGCGGGTGGCGGCCCAATGCGGCGCCGTCGCGCTTTCGATCATGACGCGCTTGGACATCTTGCCCAGCATGTCGAGCGCGCTGCCCAGCTCCTGGGGCGGCGCCAGCGTGACGGCATTGCCGAGCCAGGCGAGCGTGCGGTCGGGGATCTTGCGACGATCCATGTAGAGATCGACATGGCCGTCGCCGTGCAGCAGCGCGAAGCCCAGCGCGAACGGCGTGCGGGGCACGTCGCCGCCGCGGACATTCAGCAGCCAGGCAATCGAATCGGGCGCGGTGATCAGCGCCACGTCGGCGCCCTTGGCGGAGACCATGGCGGCCACGCGCGTGCGCTTGGCTTCGCTCGTTTCGCCGGCGAATTCGACGGGATGCGGCAGCACGGGCGCCAGCGGCGCCGGCGGACGGTCGCGCCACACCGTGTCGATCGGGTTGGAGTCCAGCGGGACGAAGGAGCCGCCGGCGCGCTGGCAGGCACGGGCGAAACGCTCGTGGCCGTCGACGGTCTGCAGCCAGGGATCGAAGCCGAGCTTGCCACCCTTCGGCAGGTTCTCGGCAATCCAGGTCTCGGGCGATTCCTCCGGGATCTGATGAGGGGCGAACGCCGCGATGTCGACCTGGTCGCGCACGGCCAAGGTATAGCGGCCGTCGATGAAGATCGCCGCGCGATCGGCCAGCACGATGGCAAGGCCGGCCGAGCCGCTGAAGCCGGTGAGCCAAGCCAGGCGCTGGGAGCCGCGGGGCACGTATTCGCCCTGATGCTCGTCGGCGCGCGGGACCACGAAGCCGTCGATGCCGCGGCGCGCGAGTTCGGCGCGCAGCAGCGCCAGGCGCTCCGGCGGCGCCGGTGCCGTGTCGAGGCCGTCGCCGGCCGCGACAAGCTCTGCCCGCCACGCGGTCAGAGCCTTGGTCAATTCGGCATCGGGATCGGGGGCGATCAGTTCGACCCATTCCGGGCCTGCCAACCCCTCCGGGGCGGCGGCCACGCCGCGCATCAGGGAGGCCAGGGCGGAGGGGTCGGTCTCGCGGCCACGCTGGCGCAGGAGCTGGAGGACGTCGTCTGGGGCTGAACTCATGGTTGGCCCGACCCTACGCGGGGCATCGAAAGGAGGCAAACCGAGCAAGATTTGTTCGTTCGCACCTGCGAAATGCTAAATTATTGCGCCCTATGCGTCTAGCGCATATCAGGAAGTCGACCTGTCGACTTATCGTTGTAACTCAAGGCTCTATATTTGCTTAGTGCGATGCAGCATCGCGTACCGCGTCGCACTATAGAAGGAGAGTACTATGATGACCCAGCCGATTCAGATGTTTGAAAATCTGACCAGCGAAACTGCGCCGGCGGGGAGGAAAGATATCGCAAAGGTCGGTTTTTCCTTTGAGGAACGCCGCCTCCTCGAGCTGCGGGCCCGCTACGCCCGCGCCGAGTTGATGGCCAATTCTCTCGGAGATGCCGTCCTGTGGGTAGGCCGCCAGTACAGCCGCCTCGTGGCGGGGTTCAAGGCCGACCTCAAGCTGCGTGCCGCTGAGGCCCAGCTGCTGCGCATGACCGACCGTGAACTGGCCGACCTCGGGCTTGCTCGTGGCGATATCCAGTTCGCCGTTCGCGAAGCCGCCGAAGGCGTCGCCCCGCAGTTCGACACCGTCACCGGTGGCATGATCGCAGCGAACCAGAACCTGCATCGCGCCGCCTAAACTTTCAGCGTAGCGTAGCGTAAGCGTACAAAGGGCCGGCGAAAGCCGGCCCTTTTTCGTTGCCTGCTTTCGTCGGTGATCGGTGCTTGCACTGCCAGCACTTGCTCACGCGGATGTGATGAGCAGATTCAGCAGAGTTATGCTATTGCTTCAGGCAGGCTGGCGGTGGGACCGCCCCAGTCTTTCCACTTAGGACATGACCCTCCCGCGCACGCCGTGGGCAGACGCTCGAGGGCGAGGGTGTAGTTCACACGGATGGTACGTCACGCCAGGCCGGCACGAGTCCGCATTTGAGCCCGTCCCCACCGAGCACCGATAAGAGTCGGAACGGACAC
>CANJHI010000203.1 GCA_947474005.1 Alphaproteobacteria bacterium
CGAAGCGCGGCGGCGGCGTGCCCGACATGGCGATCAGGTCGCCGTTGGCGCGGTAGAGCGCGATGTCGAAACGCAGCTTGCGGTTCAGCGCCTCGACCGCGCGCTGCTGGTCGGCTTTCGACGCGTCCGCATCGGGGAGGAGGGCGCCGGTGAGCTCGGCCGCGACGTCGAGATACTGCGGCGTGCGGTTGTCGTCGTCCGCCACCCACCACAGCACCGCCGCCGCGCCCACGAACACCGCCAGCACGACGAGGATGGTGGCGTAGAACTGGAGGTAGAGGCGGTTCATTGGAGCGCGCGCCCCCTCCGCCGCGTAAGACGCGGCACCTCCCCCGCAAGCGGGGGAGGAGATGAATTTCTTCTCTGCCCCCGCGAAGCGGGGGAAGTGCCCCCGTAGGGGGCGAAGGGGGTCATCGATCCTGATCCTTCGCGAACACATACCCCGTGCCGCGCAGAGTCAGAATCCGCCGCGGCTTCTTCGGATCGTCCTCGATGGCGGCGCGGATGCGCGAGATGTGGACGTCGACCGAGCGATCGAACGCCTCCAGCTTCTCGCCCTTGAGCAGATCCATCAGCGCGTCGCGCGACAGCACGCGGCCGGCGCGTTCGGCCAAGACCAGCAGGATGGCGAATTGATACGAGGTGATGGTGCGTTCCTCGCCGTCGACGCGCACGACGCGCGCGCCCTTGTCGATTTCCAAGCGGCCGAAGCGCAGGATTTCGGATTTCGTGCCGCCGCCACTGCCCCCTTTGCGGCGAAGGATGGCGCGCAGGCGCGCCTGCAGCTCGCGCGGCTCGAAGGGTTTGGCGAGATAGTCGTCGGCGCCGAGTTCCAGGCCGACGACGCGGTCCATCGGCTCGCCTCGTGCGGTCAGCATCAGGATGGGCACGTCGCTGGTGGCGCGCAGCTTGCGGCAGAGGTCGAGGCCGTCGGCGTCGGGCAGCATGAGGTCGAGGATCACGGCGTCGAAGGTCTCGCGCTTCAAGAGCGCCTCGCCCTCGCGGCCGGTGCCGGCCACTGTCACACGAAAGCCCGCCCCGCCGAGATAGTCCTGGACCATCCCGGCGAGGCGGTTGTCGTCGTCGATCATCAGGATCCGCTCGGCCATCGTTTCAGTATCGTGCCAGCGGTGTCCCGATGTCATCCTCGGTTAACCCTTGCGGGGACCGTGGCCGCGCTCGTTCCAGACCTTGAAGAAAGCCTGGCGCTGCGTCGGGCTCAGAACGTTCGCCGCATCCGTCAGGGCCTTGGTGAAGCGCTTCGAGGAGTCGTCGCTCACCTTCATCTGCAGGGTGCGGATCTGCTCGATCTTCGCCGGGTCGATGGTCGGGGCCTGGAGGGCCGCTTCCATCGCCTTGCGATTCTCGACGCGCTGGTCGTGCAGCGGCTTCATGTCGGTGAAGGCGGTCTTCAGGATCGCCGACACCTTGGTCTTCTGGTCCTGGGTGGCGTCGGTGCCGCCCAGCGCCTTGTCCACGCGCTTCTCGATGTGCTGCTGGAACTTGGCCGGGTCCATGCCCGCACCTTCCGCCTTGGCGAAGGCCGTGCCGCCCGCGGTGAGCGCGAGGCTGCCGGCCAGGAGGGTCGCGAACATCGTCTTGAGGCTGAGGGTCTTCATGCTGAGGGTCGTCATGTCTGTCTCCATCTGTTTCGGGTCACTGTCCCCGTTCCAGCAACATGGCGTGGGGCGGTTGCGCGCCCGTCTCGCGCCGGTAAAGTTGTGTAAAGATGGCTATCCTCCATACCGCCCGCCTGACCCTTCGGCCTCTGATCGCCAACGACGCCGAAGCCTATGCGGCGCTGCGTGGCCATCCCGAAGTGGCGAAATGGGTGCCGCTGCCTGCCGAAGGCGTGATCCAGCGGTACGCGACCGCGTGGGAGGAGCGCCGCTACGCGCCGTGGGGCGTGTTTCTGGCCGGCCAGCTCGTGGGCCACGGCGGATTGAATTACGTGCCCGAGTTCGGCGAGACCGAGGTGCTGTGGGCGCTGCATCCGGACTACTGGGGCCGAGGCTATGCCACCGAGGTGGCGCAGGCGTCGCTCACCTACGGCTTCGAGACCCTGGGCCTGGGCCTGATCTTCGCCATCACGCTCCCCGACAATCTGGCGTCGCAGGCCGTGATGAAACGCATCGGCCTCACCTATCGCAGACAAGTGACCTACAGGGGCTTCAACGTCGTCTGGTTCGACAGATCCCGCGATTAGTGGACAGTCCCGCCGGTTTCAGGTGTCCAGAATTCCAATCGATTCCGCCTGCACTTTCGCATCCCCCGCCGCCAAAACCGAGCCGTCGGAATGCATGTCGAGTTCGCCGCCCTGCCAGTCGGTGATCAGCCCGCCCGCACCTTTTACGACCGGGACGAGGGCGGCGAAGTCGTAGAGCTTCAGGCTCGCCTCGACGACGAGATCGACATGGCCTGACGCCAGCAGCCCGTAGGCGTAGCAGTCGCCGCCCCAGCGGAAGAGCTTCACCTTCCTGGTGAGCGCTTCGTGCGGCTTGGCGTAAGCGCCGGGAAACATGATCGGCGCCGTCGAATACATGTAGGCGTCGGCGAGAGAGGGACAGGCGCGCACCGAAATCGGCGCGCCGTTGAAGGTCGAGCGCTCGCCCTCGACGCCCAGCCAGCGCTCCTTCAGGATCGGCTGGTCGATGATGCCCATGACCGGCTTGCCGCGGTGGAGCAGTGCGATCAGCGTGCCGAAGATCGGCAGGCCGGTGATGAAGGCCTTGGTGCCGTCGATCGGATCCAGCACCCAGACATATTCGGCGTCGGTCCTGACGGCACCGTGCTCCTCGCCGAACACACCATGTTCCGGTACGTGGCGCTGGAGAATATCGCGCATCGCCGTCTCGGCCTCGCGATCGGCGATGGTGACGGGGCTGTTGTCGGACTTGTCGTCGATGGCGACTTGGGTGCGGAAATAGCGGGCCGCGATCGGCCGCACTGCATCGGCCAGTTCGTTGGCCAACTCGATGAAGCGGTGGGGGACCACCTACGGCAGCGGCTTGGGCGAGTCGGCCATGGTGCGCAGATAGGCGATCACGTCGGCCCGCTCCTGCTCCTTGGGAAGGCCGGCAAAGGCCATCTTGGTGCCCTTCACGTAGGTCGTGGGCTTGAAGATCATGTGATTGAGGTCTTCATAGGTCCAGTCGCCGCCCTTGGCCTGCAGGGCCGACGAATAGCTGAAACCCTCGTGGCTCGCCTTCTTGCGGCCGACGACGTCCCACTGGTTCGGACCGACCTTGTTGGCGCCGCCCTTGTCGATGGTATGGCAGGTGAAGCACTGCTTCATGTAGATCGCTTTGCCGGCCTCAACGTTGGCCTTGGCGAGCAGCGGGCCGATCGGCGCGAGCTCCGCTGCCGGAGCGGCCGCGACCGCGGTGGGGGCTTCGTCGACGACGGCGAGCGCCGGCTTGTCGAGCTTGTGCGGATGGACCACGGCGTTGGAAACCTTGCCAACCACCATCGCGAAGAGGGCCGAGGCCAGAATGCAGCCCGCAACCGTGTTGAAATTGGCCATAGTCGTATCCCAAAGCGGCAGTATTTTCAGACGTTGCTGTAGCACGCCCGGACGGTCGCCAGTAGTATCCCATCGCCGCATCGGGCCCGCGCGGCGGAACGTCGCAAGTCTCGGATTTTGCGGGGTTTTTCGCCTGTCGGCGGGCACGGGTCGGGACGTAAGGGGAGTTCGGAATATGGCGAAGGCTCGGGTCGGAAAAGGCCCAACAATCAGCAAGAAGGCCAGCAACATCATCGCCTTCCAGGGCGAGCCGGGTGCGAACTCGGACATGGCCTGCCGCGCGGCCTTTCCCTACATGACGACGCTCCCCTGTCCGACCTTCGAGACGGCCATGGCCGCCGTGCAGGCGGGGCGGGCGGAACTGGCCATCATCCCGGTCGAGAATTCGATCGCGGGCCGCGTCGCCGACCTGCACAGCCTGCTGCCCCATACCCGGCTGAAAATCGTGGCCGAGCATTTCCAGCGGGTCGAGCATTGCCTGGTCGCCCTTCCGGGCGCGTCCCTGAAATCCATCCGGTCGGTGAAGAGCCATGTCCAGGCGCTCGCCCAGTGCCGGAATTTCCTGAAGCGGCATCGCTTTCAGCCGACCGTCCATGCCGACACGGCCGGTGCTGCCCGCGAGATCGCCGACATTGGCGACAAGAGCGTTGGCGCCATCGCCTCCTCGCTGGCGGCCCGGATCTACAATCTCAAGGTGCTCGCCAAGAACATCGAGGATGCCGACCACAACACCACCCGCATGCTGGTGTTCTCGCGCGAGGAGGCCACGCTCGACTGGCGCACCGTGCAATGCATGACCGCCTTCCTGTTCCGGGTGAAGAGCCGGCCGGCCGCCCTCTACAAGGCGCTGGGCGGCTTTGCCACCAACGGCGTCAACATCGTGAAGCTAGAAAGCTATCTGTCCGGGCCGCGGTTCGAGCAGGCGCAGTTCTACGCCGAGGTCGAGGGCCATCCCGCGCAGCGTGGCCTGGAACTCGCCTTCGAGGAACTCGGTTTCTTCTCCGAGGAATTCAAGCCGCTGGGCACCTTTCCGGTGAATCCGTTCCGGCGCAAGGGCTGGGAAGCCCCGACCCGTCCCGGCACCTGAGCGAGGCGACCTATGCCGCAGCAGCCCGTCCGCATTGCGCCCTCCATTCTCAGCGCCGACTTCGCCTCGCTCGGCCCCGAGATCGCCGCGGTGAGCGCGGCCGGCGCCGACTGGATCCATGTCGACGTGATGGACGGTCACTTCGTGCCCAACATCACCATCGGCCCGATGGTCGTGAAGGCGCTGCGCAAGCACAGCAAGCTGCCTTTCGACGTGCATCTCATGATCTCGCCGGTCGATCCGATGGTGCCGGCCTATGTCGATGCCGGCGCCGACGTGATCTCGTTCCATCCCGAGGCCGGCGCGCACGTCCATCGCACCATCCAGCTCATCAAGAGTCACGGCAAGAAAGCGGGCTGCGTGCTCAATCCGGCGACGCCGCTCACGGCCATCGAGCATGTGCTGGGTGACCTAGATCTCGTGCTGGTGATGAGCGTCAATCCCGGCTTCGGCGGTCAGGCTTTTATCCAGAGCCAACTCGCCAAGATTGCTGCCTTGCGCCGCGCAATCAATGCATTGGGGAAGCCGATCGATCTCGAGGTCGATGGCGGCGTCAATGTCGAGACGGCGCGTCTCTGCATCAAGGCTGGTGCCGATGTTCTCGTCGCCGGCACCGCCGTCTTCAGCGGCGGCCCCGAGAAATATGCCGCCAGCATAAAGGCCCTCAGATCATGACCGACATCATCCTGCATCACTACGCCGGCTCGCCCTTTGCCGAGAAGGTGCGCATCGCGCTCGGCATTAAGCAGGCGGCGTGGAAGTCGGTCGACATTCCCAACGTCATGCCCAAGCCGGACCTGATGCCGCTCACCGGTGGCTACCGCAAGACACCGGTCCTGCAGGTCGGCGCCGATATCTATTGCGACACGCAGCTCATCATGATGGAGATCGAGAAGCGCCTTCCAGCGTCGCCGCTCCTGCCCAAGGGCAAGGAAGGCGAGGTGCGCGGGCTCGCCATGTGGATCGACCGCAACATCTTCTGGTCGGCCGTCGGCGTGGTCATGGGCGCAATCGGCGACAAGCTGCCCGAGGCCTTCAAGAAGGACCGCAGCGAATTCTCCGGCCGCTCGTTCGACGCCGACAGACTTCGGGCCTCCATTCCGATGACGCGCGACCAGACCTACGCCCAACTGTCGCTGGCCGAGGCGATGCTGGCCGACGGCCGCAACTACCTGCTGGGCGCCGAGCCCACGCTGGCCGACTGCGCCCTCTACAATCCGGTGTGGTTCATCAAGGAACGGCTCGGTCCCGCGGCGAGCCCGCTCGACCGGTTGCCCAGGATCGGCGCCTGGTCTGAGCGCATGAAGGCATTTGGTGCGGGCTCGCGCCAGGACATCACGGCGGCCGAGGCGCTCGAGATCGCCAAGGCGGCCAAACCTGCGCCTGCCGGCGTCGATACCAATGATCCGAGCGGTCTGAAGGCCGGTCAGAAGATCAGCGTTACGCCGGACGATACCGGCAGGGTGCCGGTGAGCGGCGAACTCGTGGGCCTGTCGGCGGACCGCATTTCGATCGCACGCAACGATCCGCGGGTGGGCGATGTCGTCGTCCACTTCCCGCGTGCGGGATTCATCATCCAACCGCTATAGCGAGACCTCGCCGCGAAGCACGGGAACGCAGCCGCCGCCCACAGCGGCCCGGATGCCGTCCGCCGCGCGGCGTGCCGAGGCGAGCAGCAGGCTCGGCCGGCCCATCTCGACACCCTGGACGATGTCGTAGTGCCGCTCCTGATCGGCGGTCAGGGATAGCAGGAGTGCCGCGAGCGGCGTCGCGGCGCTTCCCGTGGCGGCATCCTCGACCGTGCCGGAGAGTGGTGAAAACATGCGGGTGCGCAGGCGGGCGCGGTCACCGCTCTGCCCAACATGGGCATAGAGATAAAGCGGCAGGCGCTTGGGGCCCATGCCTGTCGGTGCGTATTGCGTGACGGCATGGCGGAAGCGCGCAATGTCGGGAACGGCGCGGGTCAGGGCTTCGGCCGTCACTTCGGCCACGATGAAGGAATTGCCGACTGAGGCCAGGACCGGGCGATGCGATGCGACGACGACGTCGCCAGGGGCGAGGCCGACACAGTCCGCGAGCAGATCCACCGGCATCTCGGCGCCGAGCGACAGCGGTTGGGGCGCCGCGATCGTGACGCCGCCGTCTTCCTCCACCGTCACCTCGACCAGGCCGGCGATTTCCTCGAAACGCAGCACGCCCCCCTTGGCCTGGCCGCGGCCCGCCAGCACCCAGCCGGTGCCGACGTTGGGATGACCGGCGAAGGGCATTTCGGCGGTGCGGTTGAAGATGCGCACGCGGGCGGTGTGGGCCGGGTCGTCCGGCGGCAGCACGAACGTTGTCTCGCTCAAATTGAACTCGGCGGCGAGGGACTGCATGTCGGCGTCCGACAGGCCACGCGCATCGGGAAACACGGCGAGCGGATTGCCGCCGAAACGCCGGTCGGTGAATACGTCGACAGTGACGAATTCGTAAGTCTTCATCGCGAACCCGCTACACGATCTCGGCGCCAATTTCACCTGCGAGTCGCCGCAAGGCGGCGACGGAGCGCGCCGTGGCGTTGCGGCCGTCGCCTGGGCAATGGGTTTCGATGCTGGCGAGAACCTCTGGTGCCTTCACGCCGCGCAACAATCGCCTGAGCTCGTCGGCCCAGGGGATGTCGCCGTCGCCCAGCGGCACCGTTCGCTTCGCCGTCATGTCGCGGTCCTTAAGGTGGATGGCGTCCACGTACGGCGCGAGTTGTTCGATGTCGGCGTCACTGGGCGGCGCGCCGATCGACCAGCCGTTGCCGATATCGACCAGCGGCTTGACAGCACCCGATCGCGGCTCGGGATACTCGGCGAAGAACTGGGCGAGTTCGGCCACCGAGCCGACGTTGCAGACGGGTTCGTTCTCGACCTCCACATCGACGCTGTAGGTCAGGGCTAGGTCGGCCAGACGCTCGAATCGGGAGAACAGATCGATGGGCCGATAGCCCGGGTAGCGCAAATGGGTGAACACGCGCATTTTGCGCGCCTTCAGCACGATGGCGACGTCGAAGGCGTGGGCCAGCGGGTCGTCGGACGGGCAGGTCGCGGGATCGAAGGCGAAATCGACCTTGCCGCCGGCGGCTTCCTTGCCGGGCATGGCCCATTTCAGCACGGGAGAGACGAAGGTCGGGATGCTGAGGCCGGCCTTCTCGATCGTCCGGGCGATGGTTGCGACCTCGTCCAGCGGCATGCCCATGAGATTGCGCCCGCCGACTGTCCGCATGTCTAGGCGGCGGACGTCGTTCTCGGCGCAGAACGAGATCATTTCATCGAGGGTGGGGCCGATTTCATCGCCGATCACGGCGAGCGCAAGACGGGGCAGGGTCATGCGGTTAACCTACTATCGACCGTCGTCTTTGGCTAAGGTTGGGTTTGAGATCGAGGGAGGCGACATGAGCGACGAAGCGGCGATTTTCGTGGGCGCGAGCGATGTCGACCAGTATCTCCTTCTGAAGTACGGCAACCGGCATGGGCTGATCGCCGGGGCCACCGGCACCGGCAAGACCGTGACCCTGCAGACCATCGCCGAAGGCTTCTCCGCCTATGGCGTGCCGGTGTTCATGGCCGACGTGAAGGGCGATCTGTCGGGCGTCGGCCAGCCCGGCGGCGACAATCCGAGGGCCGTCGAGCGTGCGAAACAGCTCAAGATCGACGGCTACGCCGGGCGTGCCTTTCCCGCGATCTACTGGGATCTGTTCGGTGAAAAGGGCCATCCCGTCCGCACGACGGTGAGCGAGATCGGCCCGGTGCTGATGGCGCGCCTGCTGCAATTGAACGACACCCAGGAAGGCGTGCTTAACATCGTCTTCAAGGTCGCCGACGAGCAGGGGCTGCTGCTGCTCGACTTCAAGGACCTGCAGAGTGTCCTGCAATGGACAGCGGAAAACGCCGCCACGCTCACCACCAAGTACGGCAACGTGGGAAAGTCGACGATCGGCACGATCCAGCGCGCCCTGCTGACGCTGCAGCAGCAGGGCGGCGAGCGCTTTTTCGGCGAGCCCGCGCTCGATCTCAAGGACATGATCGGTCGCGACGCCTCGGGCGCCGGCTACATCAATATCCTCGCCGCCGACAAGCTCATGCAGAGTCCGAGGCTCTACGGCACGTTCCTGCTGTGGCTGCTGTCGGAACTGTACGAGGTCATGCCCGAGATCGGCGATGCCGACCGGCCGAAGTTCGTGTTCTTCTTCGACGAAGCCCATCTGCTGTTCGACGACGCGCCCAAGGCGCTGCTCGACAAGATCGAGCAGGTCGTGCGGCTCATCCGCTCCAAGGGCGTAGGCGTCTATTTCATCACCCAGAATCCACTCGACGTGCCAGAAACGGTGTTGGGCCAGCTGAGCAACCGGGTGCAGCACGCGCTCAGGGCTTTTACGCCCAAGGACCAGAAGGCGGTCAAGACCGCGGCGGACACCTTCCGGCCGAACAAGAAATTCAACGCCGCCGAAGCCATCGTCGAGCTTGGCGTCGGCGAAGCGTTGGTCTCCTTTCTCGACACCAAGGGCGTGCCGACGCCGGTCGAACGCTGCTTCGTGGCACCGCCACGCGGACGCATCGGCCCGGCGACGGAGGTCGAGCGGGCCGCCGCGATCAAGGCGAGCCCGCTGGCCGGCAAGTACGAGCGCACCGTCGATCGCGACTCCGCCTACGAGGTGCTGACGGGACGGGCGACGGCCGGCCAGGTGACGCACGATGCCGACGCAACGCCCAGCGTCGGCCAGCGCCGGCGCGGCCAGTACGACGCCATGCCGCCACCGATCGCCGCGCCCCCGCCGCCGTCCGGCGAATCGCC
>CANJHI010000204.1 GCA_947474005.1 Alphaproteobacteria bacterium
CGAGCTCGATCCGGCGAGACTGGATGCGGCATTGGCGCGGCAAGGGGGCACCTTTCTCGGCAGCACCAACAAGGGCGATCCCTTTGCCTACCCCATGCCCGACGGCAGCCTGCGTGACCGCTCGGGCGAGATGGCCGAGGCGGTGCAGCTGTTGCGGCTCGACGGGCTGATCGGCGTCGGCGGCGACGGCAGCCTCGACATCCTGCGCCGCCTGCTGGCGCCGTCGGGCGTGCCTTTCATCGGCGTGCCCAAGACCATCGACAACGACGTGGGCCAGACCGAGCGTGCGGTGGGCTACTCGACCGCCGTCGCCATCGCCACCGAAGCGCTCGACCGATTGCAACCGACCGGCGCCAGCCATGAGCGCGTCATGGTGCTGGAGGTGATGGGCCGCGACGCGGGCCATATCGCCATCGCTGCCGGCATCGCCGGCGGCGCCGATGTCGTGCTGATTCCCGAGGTGCGCTGGAACCTCGACCGCGTCGCGGGCCACATTGCCGGATTGCGTGCCGAGGGTCGAACCTCGGCGCTGGTCGTAGTGGCCGAGGCGGCGGGCCAGTCCGATGAAGCGACTGATGTAGCCGCCGATGCGCCCGACCATGGCGTCGGCGAGTGGTTGGCCAAGCGGTTGGCCAGGGCGACTGGCGCCGAGGCGCGGGCCACGGTGCTGGGCCACGTCCAGCGCGGCGCCATGCCCACGGCCGAGGATCGGCTGCTCGCCTCGGCGTTGGGCGTGCGCGCGGTCGACGTGCTGGCCGAAGGCAAGGGCGACCGCATGGTGGCGTGGTGGAACCGTCAGGTGATCGACGTGCCGCTCGAGAAGGTCGTCGGCCGCTCGCGCACAGTCGATCCCGACGGTACGCTTATCCGCACCGCTCGCGCGCTGGGGATTTGTCTGGGCGATGCGGTTTAGGCCCGCGGTCCTTATGACGTGAGATCACCGCGCGAGATCCAGAACACCTCCCCTTGGCTCTGCTCGGTGTCGAGCCAGAGGAAGGGCAGGCGCGGGGTGGCGGCCTCGAGCGGTTTGCGGCCGCGGCCGATCTCGCACAACAGACCGCCGTTCGGCGCCATGTGCCGCGGCGCCTCGGCCAGGATGCGGCGCACCAGATCGAGGCCGTCATCGCCGGCGGCCAGCGCCATCCGCGGCTCGTGGCGGAACTCCTGGGGCAGCTTGGCCATGCCGCGGGCATCGACGTAGGGCGGATTGCTGATGATGAGGTCATAGCGGCTGCCGTCCAGTGGCTGGAAGAGATCGCCGCGATGGAGCGTGATGCGATCGCCCAGGCGATGGGTGGCCACGTTGCGGCGCGCCAGCGCCAGCGCGCCGGCCGAGAGATCGACGGCATCGATCCGGGCGCGCGGGAAGACCAGCGCCGCCAGGATGGCGAGGCAGCCCGAGCCGGTGCAGAGGTCGAGCACGCGGCGCACGCGGGAGGGATCGGCGATCGGCAGGGCACCGCCCACCAGGAGATCGCCGATGAAGGAGCGCGGGATCAGGGCGCGGCGGTCGACGTGAAACCGCACGCCATGCATGTAGGCCGCCCCCACCAGGTACGGCGCCGGCAGGCGCAGCGCCACGCGGGCGTCGATCAGGGTGAGGAGCCGCGCGCGTTCGGCCGCCGTGGGTTTGAGATCGAGCCAGGGATCGAGGGTGTGGATCGGCAGGCGCAGCGCCTCCAGCACCAGGAAGGCTGCCTCATCGACGGCATTGGTGGTCCCGTGGCCGTAGGCGAGGCGGGCGGTCCGGAAGCGGCGGACCGCGAACCGGAAGAAGTCTCCCAGGGTGACAAGAGAGGGTTTGGTGGGGTGGGGCATGCGGGCCTAGATTACCTCACATGAATCGCCGCGCCTTTCTTTTCGCCGCTGTGGCCGCCTCGGCGATTCCCGTCGCCGGCCGTGCTGCCTTGGCGGCTTCGGACCTGAAAGTGATCTACATCGGCGGCGAGGATTGCCCGCCCTGCCATCGCTGGGCCAAGGCTTACAAGGCCAAGTGGCTCGCCTCTGCCGAATTCAGGGGGGTGACGTGGATCGAGATCGATCCGCCCAGGTTCCGCGAGGCCTATCAGGAGCGCTACTGGCCGGGAGATCTCAAGCCGATCCTCGACCAGATCCCGCGCAAGACCGGAGCGCCGCGCTTCCTGATCGTCAGGGACGGGCTGCTCGTTTCCAACCAGTTCGGCGGCACCAAGTGGGAAGCCACGCTGGCCGACCTCAAGACTTTGCTGGGGTAGTCACATGGCGGGCGCTCTCGACGGCCTGGTCGTTCTCGACCTCACGACGCACCTCTCTGGTCCGTTCTGCGGCATGCAGCTCGCCGATCTCGGCGCCGATGTTCTCAAGATCGAAAGCCCGCAGGGCGACGCCATGCGCGGCGCACCGCCCTTCGTCGAGGGCGAGTCGGCGCCCTTCATGCTGTGGAACCGCAACAAGCGCGGGGTGAAGCTCGACCTCAAGAACGCCGACGACCTCGCGACCTTCTGGGAGCTGGTCGATGGCGCCGACGTGGTGCTGGAGAATTTCCGGCCAGGCGTGATGAAGCGCCTTGGCTTGGGCTGGGAGGCGCTCAGTGCCCGCAATCCGAAGCTGGTGCTGGGCTCGATCTCCGGCTTCGGCCAGACCGGACCCTACGCCGGGCGTGGCGGCTTCGATCTCATGATCCAGGCGATGTCGGGCTTGATGTCGGTGACCGGGCCCAAGGACGGGCCGCCCTACCGCATCCCGCTCGCCATCTCCGATGTCGGTGCCGGCCTCTACCTCACCATCGGCATCCTGGCGGCCCTGCAGGCGCGGCAGAAGACCGGCGTGGGCCAGTGGGTAGAAACCTCGCTGCTCGAGGCCACGGTGTCCTTGGGCGTCTATGAGGCGGCCAACTACTTCGCCAACGGCATCAGGCCGGAGAAGCTCGGCCAGGCTCACCGCGGCTCCTCGCCCTACCAGGTGTTCCAGACCAGCGACGGCTGGCTCACCATCGGCGGCGCGCAGCAGAATTTCTTCCGCAAGCTGTGCGCGATGATCGGCAAACCGGAGCTGCCCGACGATCCGCGCTTCAAGGCCAACGCCGATCGCGTGAAGAACAACGACCAGATCGTGGCCCTGTTGCAGGCCGAGATCGTGAAGCGCTCGACCGAGGACTGGATGGTGGCGCTCGAGGCCGAGGGCATCCCGGCCGGGCCGGTGCTGCATCACGACGAGGTCTTCGCCGACCCGCAGATCCTGGCGCGCGCCATGGTGGTCGAGGTCGAGCACGCCAAGGCCGGCCGCCAGAAGACGCTGGGCGTGCCGCTGAAACTTTCCGCCACGCCCGGCAGCATCCGGCGGGCGGCGCCGACGCTCGGCCAGCACGACGGCGAGATCGGCAAGAAGAAGCGCTAGCTGGAGCGGGTCCCGATTGGATGTCACTTGCTGAGGGCGCGCCTCCAGCGAGGAAAACGCGCTGGAAACCGCCGCCCGGCTTCCAGTCGGCTCGCTGCGGACCGATCAGCGACGGCGGCGCGAAGGGTGGCGGCGGCAGGTAGCGCACCTGCGGCGTGTTCGTGGGTCCCGCGACGACTGGCATCGGCACCGGTTGCGGCGGCAGTGTGGCGCTGAGGGGCGGCGGTTGATAGAGGGCGGGCGCCACCGGCCAGGGCCGATAGGGTTCCGGCGCCGTGCCGTATGAGGCCGCCGACATGTCGGGCGGCTGCATGCAGGCGGTGCTTGCCCGCCCGAGCGCCGTCGCCGCCAGGGCAATCGCTGCTTTCATGGCACTGCTGCTACCGCCGCTGGTAGCGGTCGGGGATGCCGTCGCGGTCGATGTCGCGCATGCGGCTGGGCCGTGGCGCCGGTGTCGGCACGGCCACCGGCACGTAGCGCGTCTGGGTCACCACCACCAGCTGCGGCGCCGAGTAGTAGGTTGGCCTGCATTGATAGTTGGGCTGACTGTAATAGCTGGGCTTGCTGGCGTAGCCGCTGCTGTAGCCGTTGCCGTACGAAGTGGTCGGATAGCCTGACCCCATCATTTCCATGCATCCGGCCGTTGCGAGCATCGCGCCCGCCGAGACGAGAACCCTGAGGTTACGCATCATTGCGACTGTAACGACGCGATGAACTTTAACGGCGGGTGGAAGAACTCTCCAACAGCTTCGCACGGTTACCTGCTGCACTGCTCGAGCGCTAACTATGATGATCCACAGTCGGCCGCATCGCAACCTATTCAGAAATGAGCGAGCCCATTTGAGACCGCAATCTGATGCCGCGACGTCTGCAACCAAAGGTAATCTAGTTGTCGTAGACATTCCTTCCCACGTGCGTATACTTTATGCATCTGCCGGGAGAGGGGATGCTCGATTACGAGGCCCGCGGCCCAGCAAGCGGAATGTTTGCGCAGGTTGGCGATAAGACAAAGGCGTATTTCGGATTGGGCGTCCACGTCTCCCTGGATCGCGCCGAGGCAAACCTTCAGCGATATCAGTGGCTGGCCGGTCGCGACGTGCGTTGGCGTCCGGAGATCCACTTCGTCGTGAGCGACCTTTTTTGGCAATCGGGTGCTGTTCTCTGATGAGGTGGCAAAGTGGGACCTTGTCCTATTTAACCCTTCGGGCTGGCCAACCCCCACGCCACTTCTGTAACGGGCCCTGAGAAGTCAATCCCTCAAGAGACTCACTCTGTCGCCGAGAGGTTGCATGATCTTCAGACGCAAGCTGGCTGTCACGTCGCGCACAGCGTCACCTGAGATGCGGGCGCGCCTCATCGGCGGTCCTATCATCTGGACGATGCTGTCGCTCTCTCTTCCGCCAACGACGGCGACACTGGCACAGCTTTTTGTCCAACTGGCGCAAGTGCACTATGTCGGTCTCCTCGGCATTGAGCCGCTAGCTGCTCTGACCCTTGTCGCTCCAGTTGTGATGCTGATGCAGTTGCTGTCAGCCGCCGATGTCGGAGGGGCGATAAGCGCTGCGACGGCCCGTGCAAGAGGCGCAAACGACGCCAAGGATCTTCAGCGACTTGTGCTCTACGCCGTTGTCTGCAGTCTCTTCCTGGGACTGCTGGTCGCTACGATCGAGTATTTTGGAGGAGGAGCTCTCTATCGCTTTCTCGGCGGAAAGGGTCGCGTCCTTGACGAAGCCATCTCCTACGGGCGGATCGTATTTGGCGGTGCAGTGCTCATGTGGATGACCAATCTACTCGCCGCCACTCTGCGCGGCAGAGGTGAGACGTTTGCACCGTCAGTCATCATTATCGTGAGTATGCTTGGAACTTTACCACTTTATCCGATGCTGACACTCGGCGCATTGGGTAGACCAGGCCTTGGTCTCGTGGGTGCCGCGATCGGCTTTGTCACCACCTATGCGGTGTCGACGATCGCATTGCTCTTCTACATGCAGAGAATGGGAAAGGAGACTCGAATTACCCTGGTGACTCACTGGTGGTCCTGGAAACTGGTCCGCGAGACGGCTCGCGTGGCGTTTCTGTCGTCGACCCGTACAATCTTGTCGGTAGGAGCACTCTTGGCTGCCACCTACTGCGTCGGCCGGCTCGGAGATGCCGCGATTGCCGGCTACGGCATCGCGTCTCGTCTGGATCTGACTTTTGTCTCCCTGCTTCATGGCTTGGGAATATCAATCCTGGCGATGGTCGGCGCCAACCTTGGCGCGGGGAAAGCCGAGCGGTCGTACAGAGTGGCCGTTGTTGGGACGCTGATGGCGACTGCGATCGGCGGCGCTCTCGGGCTTTTGGTGACAGTACGGCCGGACGTTTGGCTGGTCCACTTCAGCGACAATGCCGCTGTGCTCCTCGAGGGAGAGCGCTATCTACGCATCGTGGGACCGGCCTACGCCTTGGGGGCATGCGGATCTGCCGCGCTCTTCGTCGGGCAGGCAATGGGCCAAATGAGATGGGCCTTCTGGGGGACGGTGGGACGTTTCGCGATAGTTGCGGTCTGTGCGACCGGGCTCTTTGGATTTCCCGACACAATTGGCTCGATAGCCCTGATGATGGCCAGTGCCTATGCCGTTCAGGGTCTAATAGCCGCCGCGATTCTAAATCCTGCAAATCGGCGCGCCACGGCCAAGGGGCAAGTTGCCTAGTTTCCCGGGGACGTCACACAGCCGGCGAACTCGGCGTTATCGGGACACCCGACAAAAGGGCAACGCGTCTTTGCGATTCCATCGCCGCGATCAACTGAAATCTCGGCGGATGATTCTATCAATCAACCAGCGCCCCTATGCACGATTGCAGATTAGACATGCATTCCCGCAAAGGTAGCCCAACCGCGAATAGTGGTTGATCTATTCCACTACTTTTGCGAGCTTTCTAGCCTCGTTGGAGACGCCTAGAGGGGGAAATGCGGTACCGTTTGCGTGCCTAGGCACGCCGAACGACGCCACCGCTAGGTGCGTAAGCGCGCGGCTCGGCCTGCTGAGATACGTTTCTCAACTCTGACTTTCTCAACTCCGACTGTGGAACGGATCGCCTCTTAGTCATGAAAACTCTATCGCCCGCCCAAGTCTTTGCGCTCCTCAATGAGCACAATATTCGATACGGCTTTCAGACCTATGCCGGAGGCACAGTGAATGTCTGGAT
Organism: Alphaproteobacteria bacterium; assembly: GCA_947474005.1. Lineage (GTDB taxonomy): Bacteria > Pseudomonadota > Alphaproteobacteria > Reyranellales > Reyranellaceae > Reyranella. The sequence goes on from CANJHI010000204.1 coordinate 6,565, forward strand.
CGGCGAGAACTGGAACAGAAAGGCGCAATCCAACCTCACTTGCGATGACATGCAAACAGTCGCGGCGTGGTTTCTGAAGACCGCAACTACGCATTTTCCACAGATAGCCGTCGAGCGGCGATTTAAGCGCCGGGCGTAGCAATGAGCTCGCCAAACGGGGGCGTCTTCACAGGTCAGGAATATATGCGGCTGGGACACACGAGGCCGCAGCGACGGTAGCGGAGACAAGGCCGGCCGCCTCCCGCTGGAGGAGGCCCAGGTTGCGGCGTCGTTTCTTGGGGTGCTGGCGGAGCGTTTGAGGGCTTTCAGAATAATCTTTTTGTCTCGAGGACTTGAGAACTATCGGAACGCCCCGACAAAAAGGCAACGCGTCTCTGCCTCCATGGGAGGGCCCTTATGTCGAGGTCCTTCCCTCTTTGGCATTTACGTTCCGGGCAATGGTGCTGTCGCGGCACAATAAACGCCCGGTCGCTCCTCCCTCCCGATTGCCGGGAAGGGAGGAGAGTATCGGGCGCCGAGCTTCGCTAGCGCTGGAAGGAGTCGGGGATACCGTCGCCATTGGCGTCCCGATCATAGCGGTTCGGCACGCCGTCGCGATCGGAGTCGCGGTTTGGCTGCTGGGCAGCGCGCTGAGCTGACGGTGAGTAGAACGGGTTGCCTGAGTTCGCGGTGCTGTTGGTGTTGCTGTAGTAGCGTCCGTCGCTGCCGTAGTAGCCGCTGCTGTTGCTGTTGTTGTAGGCGTTGTTGTAGCCGCGATTGTTGTTGTTGTACGACGAGTTGGGATAACCCGAAGACTCGACGCAGCCCGCGGTCACGGCCACGAGGCCCGCCGCCACCAGCCATTTCACGTTGCGCATGATTACCTCCATTGGATGTCCATCAGAAGAACGGGACTTCCATGTAACGAGGTATGAGCGCCGAGGTGGCGCCACCGCGGCGGGATAATGAATTTATGTAAAGTCGGCCGCGTGCAACCTCCGTGGGCAGCGCGGCGTTCCTTACAGGGCGCCGGGCGCCGGCCCGCGCGCCACCTTGGCGTTGAGCTTGGGCGGATGGGTGACGATCGACTTCAGCGCCGCCGTGGGCTTGTGAAGCTTGGCCATGTTGGGCAACGGGCGCGCCAGCCCGGGGATCGCCTTGAACGCCGTCTCCATCGCGTGGGCCGCGCCCAGCACCTCGCCGTCGCCGCGGAAGCGGCCGATCACTTGGAGGCCGAACGGCATCTTCTTGTGGTCGAGGCCGCAGGGCAGCGAGACCGCGGGGTTGCTGGTCAGGGTGACGAAGTACTTCGTCGCCATCCAGTGGTAGTAGTTGTTGAGCTTCTTGCCGTCGATCGTATCGAGATAGAGCTGCTTCCACGGGAAGGGTGTGACGCCCACCGTCGGTCCGATGACGATGTCGTAGTCCTTGTAGATCTCCTGGAAGCGGCGGAAGATTCGCGTCTGCTCGGCATGCGCCCAGGCGAAGTCCGCGAGCGTGAGCTTGGCGCCGAGCTCATAGTTCGCGACGATATTCGGGCCGAGCATCTTGCGGTTGTTGGTGTAGAGATCCTGATAGCGCGACAGGAAGCTCACGGCGCGGATGACGTCGAAGCAGCGATCCGCCCCGCCGTAATCGACCTCGACCTTGTCGAGGCGGCGGAAGAGATGCTTCATCGCCTTGATCTTCTCTCGAAAGGTCTTGCGGATGCCCTTCTCGACCGGCGCGCCGCCGTAATCTTCCGTGTAGGCCACGCGCAGGCTGCCGAGATCGACCGGCCACGGCTCGGCATAGGCCATCGAATCGAGCGGGAAGCTCAACGGATCGGTGTCGTGCTGGCCGATCTGCGTGGCGAAGAGCAGGCTGACGTCGGCGACGCTGCGGCCCATCGGGCCCAGCACCGAGATCGGCGTCCAGCCCATGGCGCGGCGCTCGACGGCGACCATGCCCGGTGAGGGACGGAAGCCCACGATGCCGCAGAACGACGCCGGATTGCGCAAGCTGCCGCCGGTGTCGGAGCCGGTGCAGACCGGCAGCATGTCGGTCGCCAGCGCGACAGCCGAACCGCCCGACGAGCCGCCGGGATTGAGCATCGGATTGAACGGATTGCCCGTGGCGCCCCACACCGGGTTGCGGCTGTTCGAGCCCGCGCCGAACTCCGGCACGTTGGTCTTGCCGACGACGATGGCGCCGGCGGCACGCACGCGGTCTACCATGACGTTGTCGTAGGCCGGCACGAAGTCGCGATAGAGCGGCGAGCCGTAGGTGGTGAGGAGATCCTTGGTCTCTTCCAGATCCTTTATGCCGGTCGGCAGCCCGTGCAGCAGTGGCAGCTCCTCGCCACGCCGGACGGCGGTCTCGGCGGCCTTGGCTTCCCTGCGCGCGCGGTCGACGCACATCGCGGTCACGGCATTGACCGCTGGGTTGATCTTCTTGATTCGTTGCAGGCTCGCCTCGAGCAGTTCGACGGGCGAGATTTCCTTGGTGCCGATGCGCCGGCGCATCTCCACGGACGAGAGCGCGAGCAGTTCTTCGTTGGCCATTCTATCCTCTTCTTGTCGATTACGGCTTGTGCAGGCGGACGGGCTCGCGGGTCACGGTGCGCCGGCCGCGCTTGAAAGCGGCCAGCACGGGTGCAACGGTCCTGAGAGCGGTGATCGCGTCGGGTGCATCCAATACGACCAGATCGGCGGGACCGCCGACGGCGATGCCATAGTCGTC
>CANJHI010000205.1 GCA_947474005.1 Alphaproteobacteria bacterium
CGAACGCGCCGCGCAGACCGCCGTCGGCGCTGCCGAGCGCGCGGCGACCGCGGCGCGCGACCGTCATACCGAGGTGGCGCGTCGCACCGATCAACTCCGTACGCGGCTGACCGGCATCGAGCAGGCGCAGATCGAGATCGCGGGCGATATCGCCGACGCCGAGATGCGCCGGACCTTCCGCGAAGCCCGGCTGTCGGCGATTTCCGACACCCAGGCCGACCGGGTCGAGGCCGGGGCGCTGCGCGTGCGGATCGCCGAGCTGCGTTCCGCCCTGGTCGAGGCCGAGGGCACCTGCGATCGCCTCGCCCGCGAAACGGCGATGCGCGCGGAGCGTCTGGGCCAGATCGCCCAGGAGCACGCCGGCTGGAGCAAGCGTCTGGCCGATGCCGATGGTCAGATCCTCGAACTCGATGCGCGCCGCGAGCAGATCGCCGGCGCCATCGCAGAACTCGAGGCCAAGCCCGCCGAGATCGAGACCAAGCGCGAAGCGCTGGCCGACGAGATCGGCAAGGCCGAGATCAACCGCCAACAGGCGGCCGACCGGCTGGCTGTCGGCGAAACGCGCCTGGCCGAGGCCGACAAGGCATTGCGCCAGGCCGAGGGCGAGCTGGCGGGCGCGCGCGAAAGCCGCGTGCGGCGCGAAGGTCAGGTCGAGCAGGCGACCAAGGATCGCGAGGCCGTGGTCGAGCGCATTGTCGAGCGTCTGCGTTGCGAGCCCGATGGCGTGCTGGCGCTGGCCGAAGTCCAGTCGCTGGAGGAGCTGCCGGAGATCGAGAAGGCCGAGCACCGCCTCGAGCGTCTGGTGCACGAGCGCGAGACCATGGGCGCGGTCAATCTGCGGGCCGAGGAAGAAGCCGACGAACTCGAACAGCAGATTAACGGAATGACGGCCGAGCGCGACGACCTGGTCGCTGCCATCGGCCGCCTGCGCCAGGGCATCCAGAGCCTCAACCGCGAGGGCCGCGAACGCTTCGTTGTTGCCTTCGAGCAGGTGAGCGGCCATTTCCAGCAGCTCTTCACCAAGCTGTTCGGCGGCGGCAAGGCGGAGCTGCGCCTCACCGAATCGGAGGATCCGCTCGAGGCGGGCCTCGAAATCCACGCCAGCCCGCCGGGCAAGAAGCTGCAGGTGATGTCGCTGCTGTCCGGTGGAGAACAGGCTTTGACCGCGCTCTCGCTGTTGTTCGCCGTGTTCATGACCAACCCGGCGCCGATCTGCGTGCTGGACGAGGTCGACGCCCCGCTGGACGACCTCAATGTGGAGCGCTTCTGTGCCCTGGTTCAGGACATCGCCGGGCGCACCGACACGCGCTTCCTGATCATCACCCACCATCGCGTCACGATGGCGCGCATGGACCGGCTGTACGGCGTCACGATGGCCGAGCAGGGCGTTTCGCAGCTCGTCTCGGTCAATCTGCAGGAAGCCGACCGCATGGTCGCCTGAGGTCAATAAGCAACAAGACTATCTTCCTCTCTCAAATCGACTGGGGCGCCAGCTAGGCCGAGCTGGCGCCCTTCTCTTTGGGGGGGCGGGGATGTAGTGTTCGGCCATGCCCGATGCCTTGAATTCCAACGCCACCGACGTGATCGAACTGACGCGCGCACTGGTGCGCTGCGAGAGCGTGACGCCGCGCGAAGCCGGCGCGCTGGACTTGCTCGAAGGCACGCTTGCGCCGCTCGGTTTCCGCTGCGAGCGCATGGATTTTACCCAGGCCGGCACCGACGACGTCGCCAATCTCTATGCCCGCATCGGAAGCGGCGGCCGCCATTTCTGCTTCGCCGGCCACTCCGACGTGGTGCCGGTGGGCGATCTCTCGTCCTGGACTATCGGTCCTTTCTCGGCCGAATTGTCCGACGGCTATCTGTTCGGCCGCGGCGCCGCCGATATGAAGGGCGCGATTGCAGCCTTCACCGAGGCCGCCACCCGGTTTTTGGGCAAGCGCGGACCCGACTTCGGCGGCTCGATCAGCCTGCTGATCACCGGGGACGAGGAGGGGCCCGCCGTCAACGGAACGGTCAAGATGCTGAAGCGCCTGGCCGAGCGCGGCGAGACGATCGACGCCTGTCTGGTTGGCGAGCCGAGTAGCTCCAGACGCTTCGGCGACATGATCAAGATCGGCCGTCGCGGCAGCATGACCGTCGACATAGTGGTGCGCGGAATCCAGGGCCATGTCGCCTACCCGGAGCGGCTCGACAACGCCGTTCACCGGCTGTCGGCACTGATCGAGGCGCTGGTGCGCGAACCGATCGACCAGGGCAGCACCCATTTCCAGCCGACGTCGCTGCAGTTCACCACCGTCGACGTCGGCAACAAGGCGACCAACATCGCGCCAGGTGTCGCCAAGGCGCGGTTCAACACGCGCTTCAACGATCTCTGGACCTCCAAGACTCTGCTTGCCCATCTGACGGAGCGGCTGGAGCGCGCCAACACGGCACTCGGCGGCAACGGCACGTTCGAACTCACCTTCGAGGTCTCGGGCGAGTCCTTCTACACACCACCCGGACCGCTCAGCGAGCTGGTGGCCGGCGCCATCCGTGATGTGGCCGGCGTCGAGACCGAACTCTCGACCACGGGCGGCACCTCGGACGCCCGCTTCATTCGCGCCTATTGCCCGGTGCTGGAATTCGGGCTGGTCGGTGAGAGCATGCACAAGGTCGACGAGAAGAGCGCAGTCGCCGATCTCAAGACGCTCGTTCGCGTCTACGAGACGCTGCTCGACCGTTTCTTCGCGGCCTGAGGGCCCGCCGTGCTCAGCGCTGTCGAGATTGCCCGCGGCCTGAAGGGTGCGCTGGCCTTTCTATGGCGCGATCCGGCGGCGCCGACCTATTTCGACAATACGATGGAAGCCTGCCTGCGGTCATTCCGCGTCATGGTGCTGGTGGCGCCGCTCCAGGCCATCCTGCTGCTGATCCGCTATTCCGGCGTCACGACGACGGCCGACGAGATGGAGATCTTCGTCGTCGAGACACTGAGCTATGTCGTCGAATGGCTGCTGTTTCCGGTGGTCTTCCACGAGATCGCGCGCCGCCAGGGCTGGCTCGACCGTTACGCCCGCTATATCGGAGCGCTCAACTGGATCAACCTTCCGGGCATGATCCTGGCCGTGGTGTTCGTGCCGCTCGCCAATCTCGCGCCGACGGCAATCGGTGATCTGGTCAGCATCGGCCTGCAGGGGCTGTTCTTCTACTGGTTCCTCGTCACCACGCGCCAAGTGCTGGGCGGCGGCTGGTTGTTCTCGGCCATGCTGTTGGTCGTGAGCTGGGTGCCGCTCGCCTTCATTTCATTCCTCGTCGCTCGCTACCTCGGCGTCGCTGCTGCCGTCGCCATCTAGATCGTAGCGCACTTCCATCAGGCACAGACCCTGCGGCGGTGCCGTTGGGCCGGCGCGGGTGCGGTCGCAGGCTGCCAGCGCCTCCTCGACATCGCGTCGCGTCCACTGGCCACGCCCCACCAGCCTGAGCGTGCCGACGAGAACGCGCACCTGATTGTGCAGGAACGATCGCGCGCCGACCTCGATCCGGATCTCGTCGCCGTCGCGCTCGACGCGGAGCAGGTCGAGCGTCTTGATGGAGGACGGTGCCTGGCAGGCTGTCGAGCGGAAGCTGTTGAAGTCGTGATGACCCTGCAGGACCGCGGCTGAGTCGATCATAGCCTCGAGATCGAGCTTTGCCGGCACGTGCCAGACGTGGCCGCGGTCAAGGGTGGGCGGCGCCCGGCGGTTGAGGATGCGGTACCGATAGCGCCGCCACGTCGCCGTAAAACGCGCGTGGAATTTCGCCGGCGCGATCTCGACCGAGGGCAGGGCGATCGGGTTGGGCTTGAGATGGAAGTTGAGCGCGGCCTGCACCTTGTCCGGCGCCATTTCGCTCGCGAGGTCGAAATGCGCGACCTGGCCGAGTGCGTGGACGCCGGAATCTGTGCGCCCTGCGCCCTGAACCGACACGCGCTCGCCGCTCATGGCGAATATCGCCTCTTCCAGCAGGGCCTGGACCGTCGGACCGTTGGGTTGGCGCTGCCAGCCGACGAACGGGCCGCCATCGTACTCGACGATGAGCTTGTAGCGCGGCACGGCGTCAGCCGGGCTTGGACGGCGGCAGCGACACGATGGCGGGCGGTGGCAGCACCGTGCCGGCCGCCATTGCAAAGCCGCGCAGGAAGGCATCGGCCGGCTGCGCCGACCGGCCGGGTCGCTGGAGCTGCAGGAGTTTTAGGCCGCCGATGCTGCACGCCACCACCGGGAAGCCGTCGCGTCCGACGACGAGTGTTCCAGGCGCCCCGCCAGCCAGGGCGAGACCTGCTGCTAGTACCTTGATGCGCTCGCCGCCATTCTCCTTCGGCCCCTCGAACCAAGTGCCGGGCCAGGGATGGAAGGCGCGGACCTTGCGCTCGAGCTCGGCCGCCGGCCGGCGCCAGTCGAGCGCGCCTTCTTCCTTGCCGAGCTTGTGGGCGTAGGTGACGCCCTCCTCGGGTTGCGGCACCGGCTCGATGGTGTTGCGCATCAGTCCGTCGAGGGTCGACACGATGAGCCGCGCGCCGAGGTTGGCCAAACGGTCGTGCACCGTCTCGGCGGTGTCGGCCGAGGAGATCGGCGTGCGTTCGGCCAGCAACATCGGTCCGGTGTCGAGGCCTTCGTCCATGCGCATCGTGGTGACGCCGGTCTCGTGGTCGCCACTCAGAATGGCGCGATGGATGGGCGCCGCGCCGCGCCAGCGCGGCAGCAGCGAACCATGGATGTTGATGCAGCCCAGCACCGGGGCGTCGAGAAAGTTCTTCGGCAGGATATGGCCGTAGGACACCACCACCGCGGCATCGAGGTCGAGTGCCTTGAAGGCCTGCGCGTCGTCCTCGCTTTTGAGATTCCTGGGCGAGTGCACGGCGAGCCCGAGCGCGAGCGCCGTTTCGTGAACCGGCGTGCGGCGCTCCTGCTGGCCGCGCCCGGCCGGCTTGGGTGCGCGGGTATAGACCGCGACCACGTCATGGCCGGCATCGACCAGCGACTCGAGTGCCGGCACGGCGAAGGCGGAGGTGCCGAGAAATGCGATCTTCATTGCCGCACCTTATAGGCACGCGGGCGCCGGTGAGCTAGTTATGCCGCAATGGATACTCCGATCCCCGCGACCTCCGGCAAGGGCCCCGTCGCCAACCTTGCCCTGCGGCGCGCCGCGGGCGAAATCCACGCCGATCCGGTGCAGGAGCGGATCGTGGCGCGGCTCCAGACCGTGCACGATCAGCTTACCGCGATGGCGGCCCACCCGGTCCGGCCCGGGCTACTGGCGCGGCTGGGGCTGGTGCGCGCGGCCAAGCCGCTGGCAGGACCGCACGGCCTCTACATCTGGGGACCGGTCGGCCGCGGCAAGTCGATGCTGATGGACCTCTTCTTCGCCGATGCGCCGGTGGCCAGGAAGCGGCGCGTGCACTTCCACGAATTCATGCTTGAAGTCCAGGAGCGCCTGCACCGCCGCCGCGAGAAGCTCGCCGCAGACGGCGCGCCGCCCGAGGCCGACACCATCGTGCCGATCGCCCGCGAGATCGCCGCGGAAACGCGCCTGCTTTGCTTCGATGAATTCCAGGTCACGAACATCGCCGACGCTATGATCCTCGCCCGCCTGTTCGAGACCCTGTTCGACGAAGGCATCACGGTGGTCGCCACCTCCAATCGCCAGCCCGACGATCTTTACAAGGATGGCTTGCAGCGCGACCGCTTCCTGCCCTTCATCGATCTGGTCAAGCAGCGCCTCGAGGTTCTCGAACTGGGCGGCGACCACGATTATCGCATGGACCGCCTGCGCAACTTCGACGTCTACCTGACGCCGCTCGGCGCCTGGGCTAGCGCCAAGCTGGACGAGGCGTTCCGGGCGCTCGCCGCCGGCGCCGACGGCGAGCCGCGCATCCTGCGCACCCAGGGCCGCGACGTCGAAATCCCGAGGGCGGCCCCCGGTGTCGCCATGGCGCACTACCTCGACTGGTGCGCCAGGCCGATGGGCGCGGCGGATTTCATCTGCATCGCCGAAAACTTTCACACCGTCATCGTGGCCGACATTCCCAAGATGGGGCCGGACAGCCAGGACAAGGCAGTCCGCTTCATCACCATGATCGACGAGTTCTACGAGAAGAAAGTGAAGTTCATCTGCTCAGCTGCCACGGCGCCGAGCGGGCTCTATGTCGACGGCGACGGCTCCTTCGAATTCCAGCGGACGGTGTCGCGGCTGATGGAGATGCAGAGCCCGGAATACATGGCGCTGGACCACATCGGCTGATTTTCAGCGGGCCAGAAATGGAAAGGCCGCCTTGCGGCGGCCTTTTGCCTATTTCTTGAGGGTGTCGGCGAAGAGCTTTGCCGCCTCGGCCTTCGCTTCCGCGTCCACCTTGGCGTCGTACTTGAGTGGCAGCTTGAACTTCTCGCCGAGCGCCGTGGCTTCCGGATTGGTGAAGGCGTGCACCGCGCCCGGATACTCGATGATCCGATAGTCGGCCTTCGCGGCGTCGAATTCCTTCTTGAGCGTATCGTACTGCTCGCGCTTCACGAAAGGATCGTCGGCGCCGTTGAGGATCAGGATCTTCGCCTTGACGGTTCCCGGCGCCGGCGCCGGGGTATTGAGGCCGAGCGATGCATGGAAGCCGGCAACGGCTGCGAGGTCAGCGCCGGTGCGCGCCATGTTCAGCACGACCGCGCCGCCGAAGCAGTAGCCGACGGCGCCGATGCTTTGCGGATTGACCGAGGCCTGCTTGGCAAGCGTGGCCTGCGCGGCATTGAAGCGCGATTCCATCGTCTTCGGGTCCTTCATCACGCCGCCCGCGAGTGCGCCCGCATCCTTCGGATTGTCGGCAGTCTTGGCGTCGCCATACATGTCGGCAATGAAAGCCGTATAGCCCGCCTGCGCGTACTTCCGCGCCTCGTCATGGATGTGAGGGGTGATGCCCCACCATTCGTGCACCATGACGATCCCGGGCCGCTTGGCTGTCGTCGCATCGTCGTACACGACGAAGCCCTTCATGGTTGTCTGGCCGTCGGTATAGGTGACGGGCTCTTCCTTGATTGCGGCGTTTGCGCTCGTGACAATCGCCATGGCGCAAAATGCTGCTGCCATAATCGTTCGCATGTTGGCCTCCCGGGAAATGACGACAACCAGAGTGGCACGCCCCCAATACCGGCGCTAGACTGTGAGCCGGTAACACCGGTGTGATGATCCAAACCGTCGCGATCAATAGCTGCTCGGGACTTGCCTTCACCGCTGACGTGGTGGGCCCGCAAGAGGGGGCGCTCGTGCTGCTGCTGCACGGGTTTCCCGAATCGCGGCACAGTTGGCGTGCGGCGCTTCCCGTCCTGGCGGAGGCAGGCTACCGCGCCGTGGCGCCGGACCAGCGTGGCTATTCGCCAGGCGCGCGGCCCGATCCCGCCGACCTGTCGAACTATGTCTTCGAGAAGCTCGTGGACGATGCGGTCGAGATCGCCGCCGCGTCGGGCTACGCCGACAAGCGCTTCCACCTCGTCGGCCACGATTGGGGTGGGCAGGTGTCGTGGGGCGTGGCGGACAAATATCCCGAGCGCCTCGCGTCCCTCACCATTCTTTCGCGACCGCACCCAAAGTCTTTCCGTCGCGCGCTCCTGGACGAGTCGGGCGACCAGAAGCACCGCTCGCGGCATCACCGCGCCTTTCTCGAGCCGGAGACCGGCGCGCTCCTGCTGAAGGATAATGCACGTCGTTTGCGTGACGGCCTGTCCGGCCAGGGTGTGCCCGCCGCCGCCCTTGAGGAACATCTCAGCGTATTGGGCAACCCCGAGGCCCTTGAAGCCGCTCTCGCCTGGTATCGCGCCAACAAGGGACTAGCCGCCGATATCGGCACTATCAAAGTCCCCACGCTCTATATCTGGGGGGATGCCGATGCGACCGTCGGGCCGGATGCCGCCCATGGCACCGCCGCGTTCGTGGATGCGGCGTACGCCATGGAAGTGCTGCCAGGCGTGGGGCATTTCGTCATGGATCAAGCGCCTGCCAAGGCGACCGAACTGCTGCTCCGCCACCTCAAGCGCCATCCAGTATGAGATAGGGGATCTGTCAGTTGGGAACGGTCCAACGGCACGCCAGTCTGTTGATCGGACTGTGCAGCTGAGTGAGCAGCAGGACGCGCTTGCCTTTGCCCGCTGGTGCTTCAAGCGTCATCGCGCCAAACGTCTCACTCCTGAACTCAGCCTTGCCGCTGCCATCTGCTGCCAAGGGCACTTCGCGAGTGGACGGGCGTATTCCCCTGTTGTTGCCCTCGAAGAGAACAGTCATCAGTCCAGGCCGCTCTGCGACCTTGATGGCAATGCCGTCTCCACAACCTTCGCCATCCTTGAGCTTCCACACGCCGGCCCATTCCGCCGCCGGCGTTTGCGCCTGCGATGTCGCGCTCTGGAGGCCAAAAGCGCATGTACTGCACCCGGATATCTGGACACAAGGTAGGGGTTAAGCGGCCTGCCTGAACGCGCCCTGATCCCAAGCGGTCCTGGCGTCGTTTGGACTTCGGTAGTCGTTCTTTGCGATCAGCCACTGGGCATTGTAGCGGTCGACGAAGACGCGGACGGCGTCCCTGACGTCGTCGATGGTCTGGTAGATGCGGCCATGCACGACTTGCTCCTTGAAAGTTCGGAAGAATCGTTCGATCACCCCGTTGGTCTGAGGTTCGCCGACGAAGGCGTAGCTCGGGGTGATGCCCCAAAACTTGATCTGTCTGTGGAAATGGTCGGCCATGAAGTTGCTGCCGTGATCGTGGCGTAGTTCCAGGCCACGGGCGGCGCCCGCGCCGAGGTGGCCGAACTGTTGACGGACAGCCATGCCAACGGCCTGGGTCGCCTCGAAGCGGGTGCCGTATTTGGCGACATGCCAGCGCCGACGAACTCAAGGCGATTGCGCTCGAGGTCCAGAAACACCAGGCCAAGATCGTGACCCACGTCCATCTCGGGGAAAGCTTCAACGTCGCCGGCATGCGCAAGAACGTCACCGGCTGGATCGACTCGCCGGTCGTGGTGTTCTGGGGCATAGACAAGCAGTAAGCTCGGCTGTCCTTGCTCAAAACTCCAAAAAGCCGAGAAAGCATAGAGTGTTTGGCAATGCAGTCATACCGTCATCGGCATGCTCCCGCTTCTGTCCGCCCTCGGCTCCCTTCTCTATTGGGGCGTATAGGTGTCAAGCGCTTTCAGATTTCTCCATCGATCCGGTGTTGATGTCAGTCGCAGGGTCCGCGCTTCTCTTCGGGATCGGCA
>CANJHI010000206.1 GCA_947474005.1 Alphaproteobacteria bacterium
CGTGCCGGCGCCGAGCGCTGCTGCCGCAAAGCCCGCCGTTCCCGCCGGCCCGCGTGCGCGCGGCGACCGCGAGGAGCGGGTGCGGATGACGCGGCTCCGCCGCACCATCGCCAATCGCCTCAAGGAAGCGCAGAACACGGCGGCCATGCTCACCACTTTCAACGAGGTGGACATGACCAACGTCATGGCGCTGCGTGAGCGACTGAAGGAGGATTTCGAGAAGAAGCACGGCGCGCGGCTGGGCTTCATGTCGTTCTTCGTAAAAGCCTGCATCGCGGCGCTGAAGGAACTGCCGTCGGTCAATGCCGAGATCGAGGGCGACGAGCTGGTCTACAAGAACTACTACGACATCGGCGTCGCCGTCGGCACGCCGCAGGGCCTGGTGGTGCCGGTGCTGCGCGATGCCGACGTTCTGGATTTTGCCGGCATCGAGAAGGGCATCGGCGAACTCGGTCGCAAGGCGCGCGACGGCAAGCTCTCGATCGCCGACCTGACGGGCGGCACCTTCACCATCTCCAACGGCGGCGTCTACGGCTCGCTGATGTCGACGCCGATCCTGAACCCGCCCCAGTCGGCCATCCTCGGCATGCACAAGATCCAGCAGCGCCCCATGGTCGTGGGCGGCGAGATCAAGGCGCGACCGATGATGTATCTGGCGGTCTCTTACGATCACCGCATCATCGACGGCCGCGAGGCGGTGCTGTTCCTGGTGCGGGTCAAGGAATGCATCGAAGACCCCGAGCGCCTGTTGCTCGGCGTGTGAGGACGGCGCCATGGCCAACGAGACATTCGACCTCGTCGTGATCGGTTCCGGACCCGGGGGCTATGTGGCTGCGATCCGCGCCGCCCAGCTCGGCATGAAGGTGGCGGTCGTCGAGAAGAACCCTACCTTGGGCGGCACCTGCCTCAATGTCGGCTGCATCCCCTCGAAGGCGCTGCTGCAGTCCTCGCATCTCTTCGAGGAGACCGGCCACGACCTCGCCGCGCACGGCATCGTGGTCCAGGCCCCGACGCTCGACTTCGCGCAGCTGATGAAGCGCAAGGGCGAGGTGGTGGGCGCCACTACCAAGGGTATCGAATTCCTGTTCAAGAAGAACAAGATTACTTGGCTACAAGGCACGGGCCGCATCGATGCCGCCGGCAAGGTTTCCGTCCTCGGCGCCGATAGTGCCGTTAAGGATACGGTCGCCGCCAAGAACATTCTGATTGCCGCCGGTTCGGAAGTGACGCCGCTGCCCGGCGTGACCATCGACGAGAAGAAGATCGTGTCCTCCACGGGTGCGCTCGAACTCAGCGAAGTGCCGAAACACCTGGTCGTGGTCGGCGCCGGCATCATCGGCCTCGAGTTGGGCTCGGTGTGGCGCCGGCTTGGTGCGGACGTGACCGTCGTGGAATTCCTCGACCGCATCTGCCCGGGTATCGACGACGAGATCACCAAATTCTTTCAGAGGGCGCTCACCAAGCAGGGCCTGAAGTTCAAGCTGGGCTCGAAGGTCACGAAGGCTGAGACGACGGATACCGGCGTCACTCTCACCGTCGAGCCGTCAAAGGGCGGTGCTGCCGAGACGCTGCAGGCCGATGTCGTGCTGGTGGCGATCGGCCGCCGTCCCTACGTGGCGGGCCTCGGCCTCGACAAGATAGGCGTAAAACTCACGGAGCGCGGCCGCATCGCCGTCGATGCGCACTTCCAGACCTCGGTGCCCGGCATCTATGCCATCGGCGACGTCATCGACGGGCCGATGCTGGCGCACAAGGCGAGCGAGGACGGCATTGCCTGCGTCGAAACGCTGGCCGGCCAGAAGGGCCACGTGAACTGGGATCTCGTGCCGTCGGTCGTCTACACCCAGCCCGAGGTCGCCTGGGTCGGCAAGTCCGAGGAACAACTCAAGGCCGCGGGCGTTGCCTACAAGATCGGCAAATATCCTTTCACCGCCGATCCGCGCAGCCGCGCGAACGCCGCGACGGAGGGTTTCGTGAAAGTGCTGGCCGACAAGACCACCGACCGCGTGCTGGGCGTGCACATTTTCGGCGCCGAGGCCGGCACCATGATCGGCGAGGCGGCGCTGGCCATGGAATTCGCCGCTTCGGCCGAGGACATCGGCCGCGTCTGCCACGCCCATCCGACCGTCAACGAGGCGCTCAAGGAAGCGGCGTTGGCGGCGTGGGAAAAGCCTATTCATCTATAGGCCTGCGATGCGCAAGCCGCTGATGGCGCTGGCGATCGCGGCCTGCCTCGTGATGTCGGTGGTGGGTGGCCTGCTGCCGATCCTGCAGGGCTGGATATTCTTCGTGATCGCCCTCTACCTGCTCGCCACCGAATTCGAGACCGGCCGGATCTGGGTGAAGAGGGCGCGGGGGCGCTGGCCGATCCTCGATCGCTGGATCATCCAGGCCCGCGATCACAAGTGGGCGCCGAGCCACCTCAAGGAATTCGAGGACATCACCGACCCGACGAAATAGTCGTCAGCTCTTGCCGACGAACTTCTGATAGACCGCCTCGGCGATCGGCAGCAGTTCGTCGCGGCTCGCCATCGCCGTGACGGCAAAGCCGAAGCCCTGGTCGATCCAGGCAAAGGTCGCGGCATCGCCCTCCTGCTGGAAGCGAAACGCCGTCTCCGTGCCCGACGCGGCCCGGACATAGACCGTGAGGCGCCGGCCGCTTGCGTCGTCGTACATGAGCTGGGCTGCGGCGGCGCTTCCCGCTGGCAGCAGCCGCCCGCCCATCAATTTGTAGCCGAAGCGCGACAGGTCGGGCGCGGCCAGCGGCCGGCCGAGCCGCTTGCCGAGCCACTGCAGCAGATGCGTTTCCTGGGCAGCACCCACCTCGACCGGATGGGCGACCTCGACCACGAAAGTGCGGTAGGCCGCTGTCGCGCCCTGGGCCACGCTGGTGGTCTGCGCCACGGGTGCGGAGACCGGCACGAGGCCGTTGGCGAACCAGCCCCCGGCCGCACCGACAACGAAGATCACAAGCGCCGCTGCGGCCAGGCGCACCTTGCCGGCCCAGCCTCCACGTCGAGCGGCGCGGATGTTCGCAATCCTGAGCCGGGCCGGAACGGGCTCGGCGAACTTGGCGGCGAGCTGGCCGCGCAGCATCGCGCGCTGGCGGTGCTCGGCGGCGACGCGCTCGGCCGTCTCTGGATGGTGGGCGAGATGCGCCTCCACCTCGGCGCGACGGGAGTCGTCGAGCCGGTCGTCGATGAAGGCCTGCAGGTCGTCTTCGCCGATCATTTCACTCTCCGAAGCAGCGTGGCGCGCCCGGTTTCCAGAATAGAGCGCAGCTTCTGGCGGCCGCGCGACAGTCTCGACATCACCGTCCCCATCGGAATGCCCAGAATGCGCGCCGCGTCATCGTACGAAAAATCCTCGACACCGATCAGCAGCAACAGCGACTTCTGCTCCTCGGGGAGCTGATCGAGTGCTGCGAGCACGTCCTGGACTTCCAGTCCCGCCTCCTGCTGGGCGGCGGAACCGGGCATCGTTGCGTCATCGAGGGTGGCGTGGGGTCCCTGGCGCTGGCGCCGCCGATACGCGTTGATGAACAGGTTGCGCTGCATGGTGAACAGCCAGGCGCGCAGATCGCCGTCCGGCCGCCGCAGAAGCCAGCGCGACAGTGCGCGCTCCAGCGTGTCCTGCACCAGATCGTCGGCGGCGTCGTGATCGCGCAGTAGCGCATAGGCATAGCGGCGCAGCGCCGGGATCAGCGGTTCGAGCAGGGCGGCGGGATCGGCCATCGACTCCCTTTACTCCTCCCCCGCCGCGCGGGGGAGGAGCCTAGATGCCTATTCAGCTACTTGGCGATGTGCCAGGCACCGTTCAGGAAGCCGTCGCCGGTGGTGTCGCCGGCCTTGGTGTCCTTGGCGAAGGCGTAGACCGGCTTGCCCTTGTAGGCCCACTGCTTCAACCCGTCGTCGCGGCTGATGATCGTCCAGTCGCCGGCGGCCTTGGCGCCGTCGGCGGCGACGGCGGGCGGCCAGTTGGTGGCGCAGGGGCCGTTGCACACCGACTTACCCGGCGTGGCGTCCTTGTCGAAGGTGTAAAGCGTCATGCCGCTCGCGGTCACGAACATGCCGCCTTTGTTCATCGGCGGGGCGGCGCTGGCGGGGTCCGCGGCGAAGGCGCTGCCGGCGGCGAAAGCGGCGAGCAGGGCAGCGGTAGAAAGCATCGATTTCAGCATGAAAGTCTCCCAAGCAGGTGTTGTCTGCGAGGGGTAGACGCCGGGGCGGGGCCTTTATTCCCGCCCGCCCGAAAAAAAGCTATGATCGGCCAACCGTATGGAGGAAACGCCATGGACAAGCCGGTCACACCGCGCGGCATCAACCACCTCGTGCTCAACGTTCGCGACCTCGAGGAGTCGCACCTTTTCTGGACGGAAGTCGTGGGCTTCAAGCAGGTCGGCGAACTGACGCCGACGGAAACGCGTCCCAACCCGCCCAAGATGCGCTTCTACTCGGGCGTCCGCGAGGACGGCACCAGCCATCACCACGACATCGCCCTGGTCGAGAACCGCGACCTGCCGGCACCGCCCAAGGAATGGGCGATGTTCGGCATGCCGGTGGCGGTGAACCACATCGCCATCTCGATGCCGAGCCGCGAGGCCTGGCTGGAGCACCTCACCTACTTGCAGAACAAGGGCGTGAAGTTCGACCGCCGCGTCGAGCACGGCATGACCCACAGCCTCTACATCCATGATCCCAACGGCTACGGCGTCGAATTCGTCTACGACCTGCCGAAGGAAGTCTGGCAGGGCGACATCAACGCCGCGCTGAACTTCGTCAAGACCTTGCCGACCGAGGGCGCCGAGGCGCTCGAAGACCGCACGCACGGCGTCCCCACTTTCGGCGCGAGCGCCCGCGCGACGACCTAGCGATACCATTCCCCTGCTAGGCAGGCGGCATCCTGTCGAATTTCGGCAGGGCTGGATCGAGGCGATCCCAGGCGTGGCCGCGCACGCCGTAGAACACCATTCGCGGTTGGGATCGTCGAGGGTGGTCGTGCCCGGTGCCGCTCTTGCGCTGACAGTCGCGACACTGGCAGTCCGCCATCACCATCGGTTCGCCCGGGATTTCATAACGGATCGCGCCACGGGCGCATCCGCCGGTGTAAGCCTCGCTCATGTCAGTGCTCCTGTTCGCCGGCGATGGTGTCGAGGGTGCGGACAACCTTCTTCCATCCGTCGCTCATGCCCTTGAAAGCCGTCTCGTTCTGCGGGAGCACGAAGCCGGAATGGACGAGGCGAAGGCGCGTTCCGTTGCCGGCCCCAGTTCCAACTGGCGACAGGATCCAGGTGACGACAGTGTCCAGCGGCGCGCCATAGCCGACGTTTTCCGCGTGCCCGCCTTTCCAGGCATAGGCGAAGCGCTGGTTCGCTTTCACCTCCAGCACCTGGCAGTGAATGGTGCCGTCCCATGCGCCGGCCGGCGTCGTCTTCATCGTGAAGTGCTTGCCCGCCACGGGCTCGAACCCGGTCGGCGCCATGAGCCAGCGGCCCATCAGCGCGCCCGATGTCAGCACCTTCCAGATCGTCTCCGGGGCATGTGGGAAGACCTCGTCGACCACGATGTCCTGGCGGTCGGATTTCAAGGCAGCGGCGATGGCGTTCATGGATCGATCTCCTTCAAAAGGGTTCTGAGGTCGGTGAACCGCTCGCGCCAGAACACGGCGTAGTGGCTCATCCAGTCGACGAGCGGGGCCAGGCCCTCGGGCTCGGCGCGATAGAAGACGTTCCGGCCCTGGGCGCGCTCGGCGACCAGGCCGGCCTGCTTCAACGACTTGAGGTGCTGGGAGATGGCGCCCTGCGTGACGCCACTCCCCCGCGTCAGCTCGACCACGGTGATCTCGTCGGAGCTGACGATCCGCTCGAACACCGCCCGCCGTGTGGGGTCGGCGAGGGTGCGCATGACGGCATTGATGGCGGCGGTTTCGATCATGAAGATTAATTAGCAATTACTAATGCATTAGTAAACACTAATTTATTGCCCAACTTCAGCACGGGCTCTCAGACGTGCGCCGAATACCGCTGCAGGAAGAAGCGCGAGGCCGAGGTGGCCGCGGGCACCACGGCGCGACCGACCATGGCGTGGAGCTCGAGCGGCTTCAGCAGCATCTTGACCGCCATTTCATGCGGCATGTGCTGCTTGGCGAGCGTCAGGGACGCGGCGCGATAGGCCTCGTAGTCGCTTCGCTGGAACGCGGCACCGGGATTGAGGCCGAGGAAGATCGCCTTGTAAGCCGAGAGCGCATCCTCGGATTCGATTTCGGCAGACCGGCTCCACAGCGTGCGCAGGACGGCCATCCGGCTCGGCTGTTCGAGCGCGCGGTAACGCCGGAACCCGCGGTAGAAATGCTTGTAGTGGCGGACCTCGTCGGCGCTGATCCGGGCAGCGAGGCCACGCAGCACCGGCTCCTCAGTCAGTTCCGAGAGCATGCGGTAGAAGGCGGCGGTGCCGGTTTCCACGACGCAACGCGCCGCCATCTCGAGCGCCCGCGTGCCGGCCAACCGATCGACGACGCAGAACGGCAGGTATTCGGCGAGGAAAGTCCGGTAGGCGGCCTCCCAGTCGAAGTCCGGCCACGCGGTCTGGACGTAGCGCTTGAGCGCCGCGCCGTGCTGCAGTTCCTCGATCTCCCAGTGCTGTTTCAGCCAAGTGACGATTTCCGCGTCGTCGTGGAAAAACGCGACCAGGTTGTCGGTGTAGATGTCCGAGGCGCTCTCGATGAACGACGCCGATGCGACGATGTAGAACAACTGCCGGTCGTCGCGCACACGCTCGTGCTCAAGCCCATCGTAGGGAATATCCTCGATCGACCAGGAGGCCCCTGCCGTCTTGTCGGGGCGCCGCGCCACCATGCAAGTCTCCCTGGATGACCAGGCCAAACGTACAGGCCCTATACTACCTTAAGATGCTGTTGAGAGAATAGTTCCGCTCGACTACGCCTGTTTGTTGCAGCCTCACTGAACGCAGCTGGGCTCCCTGTGGTGAGCGCTGAGGTCGTCCGGTCGTTGATCGTAGAAATGGACCTGCATCCGCATCGCTCCGATCGGCTCCACCCAATGCGGTTGCTCGGGCAGGATCAGGCCCGGATTGTCGGGCGTCAGGATGGTCTCACCGTCGCCGTTGGCCAGGCTGAAGCTGAGCTCGCCCTCGATTACCTGGATCACGCCCCAGACGCCGGCCTTCGTCTTGTGCTCGCCGCGCAGGGCGGCGGGCAGGGTCTTCTCGTTGAAGATCGATGTCGAGCGATAGGGAACGGTCATGTGGTGTTCTCCTCGGAAGAAAATCGCGGCCGAACCGGACGATGGCCGGGGCCGAAACGGGATCGGGCAATAGCGTGGGCGGGAAGCTCTGTTCGCGCGGCCTTGGCTTCACGCAGGCCTGCAACGCGATGGCGGCCAGTGGCCGGCTTCGATCCTGCACCCTACACCTATTTCCGTGTTCGAATGATGTCATGATCGGTCCGTTCGAGATCTAATTGGTGACTGTTCCCGCCGCCGGTTATGGGCAAAGTTGACGCATGAGCGCGCGCTGGCTTCTTTTCTTGATGTTCTGGGCGATGCCCGCCTGGGCGCAGCAGAACGTGCGCGTGCCGGTGGAGCAGGGCGGCCGAACCGTCCAACTCGCCGCGCAGCTCTACAAGCCGGCCACGACGCCCGGCCGCGTCCCCGCCGTCGCGATCTTCCACGGCTGCGGCGGGCCGGGACAGAACACCGCGCGCATGGCGGCGCTTCTCGCCTCCTGGGGCTACGCGGCGCTCAGCGTCGACAGTTTTTCCGCGCGCGGCCTAAAAGACGTGTGCGGCCGCAACTGGCCGACGCAAGCCGATGCCGAGACGCGGGCGCACGATATCGACGCAGCGCTGGCCTGGCTCGGCGCGCAGAGCTTCGTCGATCCCAAGCGGCTGGCTTTCATGGGCTATTCCTACGGCGGCGGCGTCGCCATGCTGCGCGCGCTGTCGGGCAAGCCCGACGAGGCGGCGCCATCTCCGGCGCGCGCGGCCGTGCTGGTCTACCCCGATTGCGCGCTGGCCGATGCGCTGGGCCCGAAGCTCACGGTGCGCCAGCCGACCTTGTTCGCCATGGGCGCGCTCGACGACTGGACACCGCCCGCGCAGTGCCGCGCCGTGATCGATCGCGTCGCCAAGGGCCGCGACCTGGTCGAGACACGCATCTACGAAGGCGCGCATCACAGTTTCGATGCGCTCGGCCTGCCGGTGCGCTATCTCGACGGCGTCGGCAACCGCAGCAAGCCCGGCGGCTGCTGCGGCGCGCACTACGGCGCCAACGAGCCGGCATGGAAGCAGTTCGTGGTCGACGTGCGGGCGTTCCTGACAAAGACGATCGATCGCTAGATTGCCATTTCAAGTAACGATCATTCTGGCTATCATCTGGCCAGAATGCGCTATGAGATCGTACTTGCGCCCGAGGCGGTCGACGACCTGCGGCGACTGCGGGCTTCGACAAGATCGTAGGTACGCGACGCGATCGAGGCGCATTTGCGGCATCAACTGACCAGGCTCAGTCGCAGCCGTATCAAGCGATTGCGAGGGCTCGAGAGGCCGCAATATCGGCTTCGCGTCGAAGAGGTTCGCATATTCTACGACGTGAGTGGGTCAACCGTGGAAATTCTCGCAATCGTCGCCAAGAGGGAGGCCGACAGATGGCTAAGTCAGTTCGCAGAACGGCCATGAAGGAAGCGGCTCTTTCGGAGGTCAAGGACGACCTGTCCCGCTATCTCCGGGAAGCGGAGAAGGGCGACATCGTCATCACGCGGCACGGCAAGCCCGCCGGCGTGCTGATCGGGTTCGCCTCCGAGGACGACTGGTTTGATTATCGCCTCGAGAAGGACCCGCGCTTCCTTCAACGCGTGCGCCAAGCGCGCACCGGCATTCGGGCTGGGCGCGGCGTTCGGCTGGAAGATCTCAAGATCGACTGATCTCGACGGCATCGGCAACCGCAGCAAGCCCGGCGGCTGCCGCGGCGCGCACTACGGTGCCAATGACTCGGCGGAATTGACGGCGGCCCGGACTTCAGACGAACAGGAAGTCCGAGTCCGAGAGGCTCGCCACCTGTATCCCGATCAGCGTGATCGCGCTGGTCGTGCTGCCGTCGGCATAGAACAGCGTCGTCGAATTGTAGCCGAGGTTGCCGGCGTCCCACTCGTGGGTCGTGAAATCCGAGAAC
>CANJHI010000207.1 GCA_947474005.1 Alphaproteobacteria bacterium
GGCTCGATGGTCATGCTGGCCAAGGGCAACCGCAGCAAGCAGGTCGTCGACGCCTGCAGGAAGCACAAGGGCTTCTACCTGGGTTCGATCGGCGGTCCGGCCGCGATCCTGGCACAGGACGTCATCAAGAAGGTCGAGGTGCTGGAATATCCAGAGCTCGGCATGGAAGCCATCTGGCGCATCCAGGTCGAGAACTTCCCGGCGTTCATCATCACGGACGACAAAGGCAACGATTTCTTCAGCGACCTGAAGATCTAGGAATCGTAAAGGCCCGCGCCGGATCACCGGGCGGGCCTTTCGTCTCAGACAGCGTAGCTGTCGAAGGTCACATGCACTGAACCTGGACAGTCATCACGGTCTCGATGCCCTTCATGACCTTTGGTGTCATGGTCGCGGGATCGGCGGCTGTACCCTTGGCCATCGCCGTGTTCGTCTTGTTCATGGCTTCGATCACATCGGCGCGGTCACTGCCCTTGACCTTGTCCGACATGCAGCTGCAGACCTTGTCAGCAGTCGGGCCGGGATTACCGATTTTGCACTCCTTGATGAAATCGTCGGCCATCGCCACAGAAGCCAGACCAACAGTCAGGGCAAATGCGGCGGTCGTAACGCGAAGCACGCTTGAAACAACACTCATAAAAAATCCTCAAAACTGCACCACGCGGCGGCGGTGCGCGACATTGCTGTACGCGTACTGATTGGGGTTGTCTCGGTGCGTTTGAGTTCTGTCGAATTCTTCAATTGCGACCGCTGAGGACATGAGCTTCATGTCATCGCCTTCGGTCGTCGTCAGTGCACGATCCGTCGAGTCGGGCCGAGTGTAGACGGTATCGGACCATCTGCGCGCGCGTGACCATGCGCAAATCGTCCAACACCCACGAGACGGCGCAGCCGGTGCCAGCATCGAACGAGTGCTCGACAACGACAAAGCCCGCGAGCACAGCGACCGTGCCGTTCACGGCAGTTCCCGGGCTGCAATCGCTCCAGGGCGAGGTCGTGGTGGGGCAGCACCTGGCCAAACTTCGCGCTACACTGCCGGCATGAATCTCGCCAAGCAGCATCTCGATGTCGGCCTGTTCTCCAACCAGCGCGACGAACAACTGGCCTTCTGGCAGCAGACCGTGGGCCTGGCTTACGACCATATGGGCAAGGTAGGCGGCGGCGTGCAGCAGCACCGCCATCACATGAACGGCTCGATCCTCAAGATGAACCATTCGCGCGGTCCGCTGCCGGCCGCGGCGCCGTCCGGAATCATCGGCCTTGAGATCGCGCAAACCGGGCTGGACGCACCGCGTCCGCTGGCCGATCCCGACGGCAACAGGGTCACTCTGGTGCCCAAGGGCGCGAACGGCGTGGAAGGACTCGCGGTTCTGCTCAGGGTCAACGATCCCCGCGCGCATGACCGCTTCTGGACCGAGGCGATGCAGTTCGAGCGCGCCGGCGAGGGGCGCTACCGCTGCGGCGACTCGCTGATCGTGGTCGCCGAGCAAGGCAGGGTGGAACGCAGCCCGGAATGGCGCGGGCCGGGCTATCGCTACACGACCGTCCAGGTATGGGACTGCATTGCCGAATACGAGGGCATCCTGGCGCGCGGCGGCACGTCGGGCGGCGACGTTCGGATCCTGGGCGAAAAGGTGCGCTATGCGTTCGTGTGCGATCCCGACGGCAATCACATCGAGATCAGCCAACGCGCCTCGCTGACCGGCGGGAAGCTCTAGGGCCGGACGACGGAGACTACTTCTTGCGCGCCTTGCGGGCGGCGTAGCGGGCGTCGCGGGCGGCCTTCTGCTCGGCCTCGCTCAGCACCACCTTCACCGGCCGGCGGGCTTCACGCTCGGCCTCCGCGGCGGCTTCGGCAGCCGCGGCCTCGGCGGCGGCTGCGACCTTCGCCGCCTCGCGCTCAGCCACGATGCGGGCCTGCTCGGCCTGCTTGGCGGCCCGGCGTTCGGCCTCGCGGGCCTCGCGGGCCGCCGCGATGGCGACGCGCTCCGCCTGTCGTGCGGCAAACTCCGGATCGTTGGCGGGATCCTTCGCCCGGGCCTTCTCGAGCAGGGCCTGCTTGGCCTTGGCTGCCGTCTCCAATCGATCTGCGAAGTCTATCTTTCTGCCGCTCATCGTTCTTCGTTCCTATTCCGCCGCTGCCGCGGACGATTCTTTCTTGGCGCGCTTGCGGTCTTCCAGCTTCAGGAAGCGCTTGCGCAGACGGATCGACTTGGGCGTGATCTCGACCAGCTCGTCCTCTTCAATGTAGGCGATCGCCTGCTCGAGCGACATCTTGCGCGGCGGCGTGAGCTTCACGGCCTCGTCCTTGCCGGCGGCGCGGATGTTGGTGAGCTGCTTGCCCTTGAGCACGTTCACTTCTAGGTCGTTGCCGCGGCTGTGCTCGCCGATGATCATGCCCATGTACACTGGCACGCCGGGATCGATGAACATCGGGCCCCGCTCCTCGAGGTTCCACATCGCGTACATCACCGCATTGCCCGGTGCATTGGCGATCAGCGCGCCGTTGCGCCGGCCGGCGATCGGGCCGCGATAGGGGCCGTATTCGTGGAAGATGCGGTTCATCACGCCGGTGCCGCGCGTGTCGGTCAGGAACTCGCCGTGATAGCCGATCAGGCCACGCGACGGCGAATAGAACACCAGGCGGGTCTTGCCGGCGCCCGAGGGCCGCATATCCTGCAGCTCGCCCTTGCGCATGGAGATCTGCTCGACCACGACGCCGGTATAGGCGTCGTCGACGTCGATCACGACTTCCTCGATCGGCTCGAGACGCTGGCCGGTCTTGGGATCGGTCTGGAACAGCACGCGCGGGCGGCCGACGGCGAGCTCGAAGCCCTCGCGGCGCATGGTCTCGATCAGCACCCCGAGCTGCAATTCGCCGCGGCCGGCGACCTCGTAGGAATCGGCATTCTCGGTGTCGGTGACGCGGATGGCGACGTTGCCCTCGCCCTCGCGCATCAGGCGCGCGCGGATCATGCGGGTCGTGACCTTGTCGCCCTCGGTGCCGGCCAACGGCGAGTCGTTGACCGAGAAGGTCATGGCGAGCGTCGGCGGATCGACCGGCTGCGAGGCGATCGGCTCGCTGATCGTGAGGTCGCCGATGGTGTCGGCCACGGTCGCGATCTTGAGGCCGGCGACAGCCACGATGTCGCCCGCTTCGGCAACGTCGAGCGACATGCGCTCGAGGCCGCGGAAGGCCAGCACGCGGGTGATGCGCGTCTGCTCGAGTTCCGTGCCGTCGCGCGACAGCGCCTTGATATTGGTGTTGGGCTTGACCGAGCCCGAGAGGATGCGGCCGGTCAGGATGCGGCCGAGGAAATTGTCGGCCTCGAGCGTCGTCACCAGCATGCGGAAGGCGGGATCGGGATCGATCTTGGGCGGCGGCACGTGCTTCAGCACCAGGTCGAACAGCGGCTCCATGTCCTTGTGCTCGGCCTCGAGCGAGGTCGCGGCCCAGCCCTGGCGGGCCGAGGCGAAGAGCGTCGGGAAGTCGAGCTGCTCGTCGCTGGCTTCCAGCGCCGAGAACAGGTCGAATACCTCATCGTGGACCTCATGGGCACGGGCGTCGGAGCGGTCGACCTTGTTGATCAGCACGATCGGACGCAGGCCGAGGCGCAGCGCCTTGCCGAGCACGAACTTGGTCTGCGGCAGCGGCCCTTCGGCCGCGTCGACCAACAGCACCACGCCGTCGACCATCGACAGGATACGCTCGACCTCGCCGCCGAAATCGGCGTGGCCCGGCGTGTCGACGATATTGACACGCGTGCCCTTCCAGACGACCGAGGTCGCCTTGGCGAGGATGGTGATCCCGCGCTCACGTTCGAGGTCGTTGGAGTCCATGGCGCGCTCGGCGACTTGCTGATTGTCGCGGAACGTGCCGCTCTGCTTCAGCAGGCAATCGACCAGAGTGGTCTTGCCATGGTCGACGTGCGCGATGATCGCGACGTTGCGGATATCCATAATCACTTTGTCCGGAGGGAGGTGGCTGGCGGCGCTTATACGCATGCACCATGGCTCCGGCAAGGCAGGTTGAGGCGGTGTCTTGCCGCTGTCACAGTCCTCGCATGCGCAAACGCTCGGTCACCATCGACGGCCACCGCACCAGCATCTCGCTGGAAGATGCGTTTTGGGCCGAGCTTTCCGGGCTCGCCCGGGCCCGCGGCCTGTCCCTCAACGCCCTGGTGGCCGAAATCGACCGCGCCCGCGGCGCCCCCCAAGGCGTCAATACGGGCGGCAATCTCTCCAGCGCGCTCCGCCTCCACGTGCTCGGCGAGCTGAAGAAACGCAGCGGGACTAATATCAGTCGAGCTTGAAGCCCTTGGCGCGCACGAATGCGCCGAAATCGGCCCGCTCCTGAACCGAATATTGCCGGGCCTTGTCCTCGGACCAGCCGTAGGCCGGATCCTCGCCGAATTTCTCGACGAAGCGCTGGGTCTTGTAGGGCTGGGTCTCGTTGCGCCGCCGGTCGTAGGCCGCGACCTTTTCCCTGAGTCCCGTCTCGTCGTAGCGGTCGCGGTGGATCGACACGTCGAGGCCGAGCCGCGGGCTCATGACGCCTTCGAAGGACGGCCAGCCGATCCCGAGCCCAGCAACGGGAAAAACATGCTGCGGCAGGCCGAGGACCTCAGCCACCTGGGCGGCATGGTTGCGAATCTGGCTGATCGGGCAGGTGCCGAGCCCGACACGGTCGGCCGCGGCGACGAAGGTCGCCAGCACGATGCCGGTGTCGACCGCGGCGTTGAAGAACGGATCGAGATAGTCGTTCACGAACGGCCGGCCGCGCCATTCGAACAGCAGCCGGTGGCGGCGGTTGTTGCCGCAGAAGACCAGCAGCGCCGGCCCCGCCTTGGCCCACGGGTTCTCGGGGATCAGCGCCTCGAGTTTCTCGCGCTGGGCCTTGTCGGTGACGAT
This sequence comes from Alphaproteobacteria bacterium, assembly GCA_947474005.1. Taxonomy (GTDB): domain Bacteria; phylum Pseudomonadota; class Alphaproteobacteria; order Reyranellales; family Reyranellaceae; genus Reyranella. The sequence goes on from CANJHI010000207.1 coordinate 4,912, forward strand.
CACGATGTCGGCCTGCTGCAGGTCGCTCTTGGACGGCGCCGACAGCGCCACGGCGCACAGCATCTCGAGCAAGGCGGGATCGATCGGCTTGTCGGAATAGCGCCGCACGACGCGGCGGTTGGCCATGTCGGCCAGAACGTCCACGCCGCCCGTTCCATTGGGCAGGTGCGCTTCGGTGAGCGCCGGGGCGGATCCGAAGCGAGCCTTGAGTGTCGTCAGCAATCGGTCGAGCACGATTTCTCCTCAGCGGCCAAACAGGCTGGGCAGGTTGGGAATGGGGATGTTCGGGACCAACGAGCGGCCCGGTACCGGGATCTGCTCGATCTGTTGCACGCCCGGCAGGGTGCTGAGCATGCCCGGCGGATCCTTTGCGGTGCCGCGCACGACGTTGACAGACGGCGACGACAACGCCCCTCGCACCGTGGTGATCAGGTACGGCGCCGAGCCGTCCTCGGGAATCATGAAGTTGACCGTGGTGTCGGTCGTCGAGTTGCCAAGGTTGGTGCGGGTCGAAATGTTAGCGGTTGCCCGGTTGCCCTGGACGGCCAGGCCGCGGTCGGACAGGACGCCGCCGGCGATTTCGACCCGGCCCGAGATTGGGCTGTCATGGTTGACGAAGCGGTTCAGCACCAGGGCGACGGCATTCAGGATGTTGCCGACGCCGGTTCCGCCCTTCTGGCCGACGATGCCCAGGACATTGCCCAGGGTCTGGTCGACCACTCCCGCGACAGCTCCCGCGGCAGCCCCGCCCAGGACCTGCAACGCCTTGTCGGCGCCGGCGTAGATGTGACCGCCGAGCTGAGCACCGCCGGCCATCGAATTCTTGACCTGGTCGGACGTGGCGCCGGCGGCGCGCACCGTGATGCCTGTCGCGTTCAGCCGGCCGTCGACCGTCACCTTGACGCTGCTGCCGAACTGGTTGGTGCCCGACGTGCTGCGCAGCATCTCGCTGAGGGAGATGCCGTTGGCGTCGCCCTTGAAGTCGATCGACAGCGCCGGCTGGCCGCCGTTGACCACGCCGGAAAAGGCCAGCGAGCCGCCATAGAGCGCGCCCTTGAAGTGCGAGACGGTCAGCACGCCGTCCTTGAGGGTGGCGGCGAGGTCGGCATTGCCGATACGCAGCGGCGCGCTGATCAGGGTTCCCGCCACCAGCTTGAACGAGCCGTCGACGCTGCGCAGCGCCGCGGTGTCGATCGGCTGGGCACCGGAGGTGGCCTGCCCGCGCGCCGGCGGGCGCGGTGCGCCACCGCCGCTGCCGCCAATCTTGTCGAGATCGAGCACATTGGCCCGCAGGTCGGCGGTGATGTTGGGCTTGCCCGTGAGCTTGGCGTCGACCGTGCCCTCGATCGCCTGGCCGTTCAGCACCACGCTGCCCTTGTAGGCGGCCGACTGCGGCGCCCCCCGGGAAATACCCGGCAGCGACAGCAGCCCGGTGGCTCGGACGCTGTGGCCCATGGCGGTGACCGCGACATCGCGCAGCGCGAGCTGCTCGAGACTGCCCGCTATGGCGCCGCTGGCGCTCGCCGCGCCGAGCCCGGCCGGGGCGGTGGCGCCGGCGAACTTCAGCAGCCGGCTGGCGTCGGGCGCTTCGAAATTGAAGGCGATGTCGGGTTGCGGCTGGGCGGTGTCGTAGCCCGCGACCGTGCCGCGAACCGCTAGCCGGGCGCCCAGCAGGTTCGCCACCTTGACGTCGGTCAGACGAAGCGTGCTGCCCTGCAGGGCGACGTCAACGTCGATGCCGCCGATTGTCTCCTTTTTGTAGATCAGACGGGCGATTTTGGCTTTCAGCCCGACCGACGGACCGGCCACGGCCGGCGTGGTCGCAGGCGTCGCGGCGAAGGTCGAGGCGCCGGATGCGGGCTTCTGTCCCGCTGGTGCGATGTAGGAATCGAGATCGACCGTGTCGATCGCCAGGTTGGTCACGATCGACAGCGGCACGCCGAAGGTCACGGCGATGCCGCCACTGCCCTTGAGATCGTCGAGTTCGAAGACGGCGTCGCTCACGGCCACATTGCCGCCGGTCGAGGACATCTTGCCCTTCATGCTGAGGCGCGTGAGCTTGGCTGCGGGAACGTCGGACACATTGACGTCGAGCCACGCCAGCGTCTCGCGCAGCTTGGGGCCCAGCAGGCTGAAATCGCCCGACACCGCCGGCCGCGACGGGTCGCCCGACATGGTCGACCGCGCCTGCAGGGTCATATCGCCCGGCAAGGTCGCGGTGAGCTTGGGCACGGCAACCGCGCCGCCGCGCGCCTCCAGTTCTACCGCGACATCGCGGATGGGCTTCTTGTTGTAGACGATCTCGGCAAAATCGATCGCCAGCTTGGCCGTCAGGTTGGCAGGAATGCCGCTGGTGGCGGGCGCGGTTGTCGGCCTGGCCGCGGGCATAGCCGGCGGTGTCGCGACTGCAGGCGCCGCAGGCCGGGCGAGTGCTGCCAGCCACCGGTCGAGATCGAGCTTGGGCACCTTGAGCTTGCCGTCGAGGGCGAGTGCCGGCTTCAGGGTCACCGACAGCGAACCCGAGCCGCTGTCCTGGCCCAGTGCCATCTTGAAATCCCTGGCGGCGACGGCAGTCTGGGAGACGTCGATGCCACCGTCGAACATGAACTTGCCCGCGAGCAGCGGTGGCAGGGGCGGCTCGGGCTGGCCGGTGAGCTTGACCAAGGTGCCGATGAAGGTGGTGAGCTGCTCGGCCGTGATCGACACCACGCCGACCACGCGCGCGGCGGGGCCGAGTTCGCTGAGCGTGCCCTTGAAGCCGAGCTCGCCGCCGCCTGCCTGGAGCGTCACGTCGGCGCTGTGCCCGGTCGCACCCTTGAGACCGACGGCAAGGTCGAGGTTGAGCGGGGCGCCGTTCACGGTGGCGCCGCCCGCCAGCGAGTAGGGGCCGTCCAGCGAGCCTACCGAGGCCGAGAAATTCGCCTTCTCGGCGACCACGGAGAGCCCCGCCTTGGAATCACTGAAGATCAGCGTGCCATTGTCGATCGTGAGTCTGCCGAGCGACAGAGGCCTGGGTGAGCTCGGCTTGGCCGCGGCGGGCTTGGCCTCGGCCACCGACGGCGCGAACTCCCAGTTGGGTTTGCCCTCGGCGTTGATCTCGAGAACGATCTTGGGTTCGACCAGCGTGACTTCGCCCACCTCTATCTTGCCCATCAGCAAGCCGAGCAGCGAGGGCTTCACCGTGACCGACTTCACCTCGACCATGTTAGGGTTCTTCGAACCGGCCGCATTGAAGAATTTGACGCTCCCCACCGTGACGGTCGGCGTCGGCAGCAATGACAGGCTGATCGGCCCGTCGAGCACGAGGTCGCGCCCGGTCGCCGTCTTCACCTGCGAGACGATCAGCGGCTTGTAGGCGTTGACGTCGATGAAGAAGGGCGCCGCCACGAGCGCCGCGACCAGCAGACCGATCGCACCCGCGCCGCCAATCAAGATCTTTTTGCGTGTGGAGGCTGCCATGGAACGCTCCTGTCGTCCGACTTCCTGAAACACTAGCGCATCGCTCTGGAGCGCGGCATAGAGAAATCTGAACTGTTACGCGGACAAAAGTATGGCCGAGATCGTCAACCTGGGACGCGCGCGCAAGGCCAAGGCGCGACGCGAGCGAGAGAGCGAAGCGGACGCCAACCGGCGGCGCTTCGGCCGCACCAAGGTGGAAAAAACGGCCGACCGGGACGCCGAGACGCGCGCCAGCCAACTGCTCGAAGGAAAGCGGCTCGAACCGGAGAAGGACTGAGGCAGCGCGCCTGGCGCGTACGCCTCAGCGCGAGGGCCGGTTGAGCGCCAGCCGGTCGAAGAAGGCGCGTGTGCCTTGGTCGGCACCGGGTCCGGCCACCGCGCGCACGTTGGTGAGTTCGATCCGCCGGCCGCTCTCGGCGTCGATCAGGACCGGATCGAGCGGACGGCCGTCGTTGCGATCGACGAGATCCATCGGCTTGCCACTGCGGGCCGCCGTGCCGTGGCGGTCGCCCCACTGCTTGAGGCCGACGATGACGGTGAACAGTGCCGCGCCCTTTTCGGTCAGCCGGTACTCATGGCGCAGCGGCCGCTGACGATAGGCGGTCTTGCGGAAGACGCCCGCCTCGAC